>DASUZB010000313.1:0-93961 GCA_036377075.1 Actinomycetes bacterium
TCGGCTTCCCGCCCGCCGAGGCGCTGCACACGGTGCTCTCGCTCGGCGCGTACGTCGGTGGCAGCGCCCTGGAGGAACAGGCCGAGGCCAACCGGTCGGAGGAGGACCGCGAGCGGGACCACGAGCTGCTCACCCAGATGCTCGACAGCGACCGCTACCCGACGTTGGCCGCCGCGGCCGCCGGGGCGTTCACCGGCGGCGAGGACACCTTCGAGCACGGCCTGCGCCTGCTGACCGACGGCCTGCGCGCCCGCCACGCCGAGCTGCACGGCCTGCCCTTCCCCGGCCGCGACACGGTCACCACCCCGGACGCCGCGCGCTGAAGCACGGGTTGCGCCGCCGGCCGCTGCCGGCGGGGTAGGGTTGGCGGGTTCATCGGTCGCCGCTGTGCCTGCCGGCGGTGCGGGCGTGGTGGCGGGCCCGAAGGGGCGGTTCGTTCGGGGGAGGCGCGTGCTCGATCGCCTGGCTCGCTGGCTGGTCGCCCGGCGGTGGCCGGTCGTGCTGGTGTGGGCGGCGGTGCTGCTGGTGGGCGGCGGGGTCGGCGGCAAGGTCTTCGACCAGCTGGGGGAGACCAGCGGGATGCGGCCGGACGCCGAGTCGGTGGTGGCGCAGCACCGGCTCGAGCAGCTCGCCGACGAGGGACCCGAGGTGCTCGCGTTCGTCGACGGCAAGCCCGTCACCGACAAGGGGCTGACCGCCAGCGTCACCGCGGCCGCCGAGGCGCTGCGGGCCACGCCGGGCGTCGTCGACGTGGACGACTTCTACCACTCGCCGGGGCCCTGGGTCAGCGGTGACCTGCGCTCGCAGCTGGTCCGCGTGGAGCTGGCCAGGAACCTGCCCGCCGCCACGCGGGAGCGGCTGGTGGACCAGGTGGCCCGCCGGCTCCACGCGATCCAGGCCCCGCGGGTGCTGGTCGGCGGCGAGGACGTCGCCGACAAGGAGTTCGCCGACCAGGCCATGCGCGACCTCGCCAGGGGCGAGACCCTCTCCGTGCCCGTGCTGCTGGTGGTCCTCGTGCTGGTGTTCGGCGGGGTGCTCGCCGCCGCGGTGCCGCTGGCGGTCGCGCTGGTGTCGATCGCCGCGACCCTGCTCGCGCTGCTGCTGCTGTCCGCGGCCGTGCCCGTCTCGGAGTACTCGGTGAACGTGGTCACCCTGCTCGGCCTCGGGCTGGCGGTGGACTACTCGCTGCTGCAGGTGGCCCGCTTCCGCGAGGAGCGCGCGGCCGGCGCGGAGGTGGGCGAGGCGGTGGCCCGCACCGTGGCCGGCGCCGGCCGCACGGTCTGCTTCTCCGGCCTGACCGTGGCCGCCGCCCTCAGCGGCATGCTGCTCTTCGCCGAGCCGCTGTTCCGCTCCATGGCGCTCGCCGGCGTGGCGGTGGTGCTGCTGACGGTGCTGGCCGCCGTGACGCTGCTGCCGGCGCTGCTGGCCATCGCCGGCGGACGGCTGCGGCCGGCCCGCCGGCGGCCCGGCGATGGCGGCGCCTTCGCCCGCGTCGCCCGGCTGGTGCAGCGCCGCGCCGGGCTGGTCGCTGGCGCCGTGGCGCTCGTCCTCGCCGCCCTCGCCTGGCCGTTCGCCCACGCCAACCTGGGCGACTCCGGGGTGGAGTCGCTGCCGAGGTCGAGCGCCTCGCGGCAGCTCGACGCCGTCCTGACCGACCGCTTCGGCCGTAACAAGGCCGACCCGGTGGTGGTGCTCGCCGAGACCCGCGCCGACACGCGCGACTACCTGGACTACCTCAACCGCCTCGAGCGGGTGCCAGGGGTGCGCCAGGTCGCCCCCCGCCTCGGCCTGCCGTCCGGCATCCGGCTCGTCCAGGTGGTCGACGTGACCCCGGAGGGGACCTCCAAGGGCAGCACCGCCCTGGCGGTGGTGCGGCGCGTCCGCGCCATCGGCGCGCCCTTCGGCGTCCAGGTCACCGGGACGGCGGCCTCGCTGGTCGACTACCGCGACTCGGTGGGCCGCCGCCTGCCCCTGGTCGTCCTCGTGATCGTCGTGGCCAGCTTCGTGCTGCTGTTCGGCATGACCGGGTCGGTGGTGGTGCCCGCCAAGGCGATCGTGATGAACCTGCTGTCCCTCGGCGCCAGCCTCGGCGCCCTCGTCTGGGTCTTCCAGGACGGCCACCTGGCCGGGCTGCTGGGCTTCGAGCCGGTCGGCGCCGTCGACCTCACCATCCCGGTGCTGGTGTTCGTGTTCACCTTCGGCCTGTCCATGGACTACGAGGTGTTCCTGCTCGCCCGCATCAAGGAGGCCTACGACGGGGGGTCCGGGGGGCTCGAGAGCGAGGCCGGAGCCCCGGTGTCGGGTGACCACGCAGGGCCGAGCGGTAGCCCCCCGGTCGACAGGCCAGCGGGCCCCCAGGCGGGGGAGGGGGGCCGCTCGCCGGCCAGCGACCGCGCGGTCGCGGTCGGCCTGGAGCGCAGCGGCAGGGTGGTCACGGCCGCGGCCGCGCTGATGGTGGTCGTCTTCCTCGGCTTCGCCGTCGGCGAGCTGCTGCCGCTCAAGGCGATGGGGGTCGGCATGATCGTCGCGATCGTGCTGGACGCCACCGTGGTGCGGCTGCTGCTGGTCCCGGCCACCATGACCCTGCTGGGGCACTGGAACTGGTGGGCGCCGGAGCCGCTGCGCCGCCTGCGCGCCCGGCTCGCCGGGGCCGCTGTCGTCCCGCCGGCCACGCTCCCCGAATCTCCGACTCGCGATCTTTCGGAATTTCGGCACCAATAAGCGGCTCGTTACCAGATGGGTCTCCGTGAGGCATTCCTGGCGAGGCGCGTGCCGGCACCGATTTGCATCCAGGGTGAGCACGTTGCGTGGTCGCCAATCACGCTCGCGGGCATCCCGGCCGACGGTAGGTTTGCCGAACGGAAATGCGCACGACACCGGTTCAGGATCCCTAGTTGATTGGTCCCAATTGCGTATACTCACTCCGTTGATCGAGCGCCGGCCCTACCTCCCGAGGCGGCCTGCGACGGCCTCGTGGCCTGGGTGCCTGCCCTGGTGACGGCCTGGCCGGCGCCAGGCTCAGGGAGGTATCCCGGTATGACGATTCTCCAGCGCCGGTTCGCCCGGCTCGCCTACGTCCTCACCACGCTTGCCGCGCTGGCGGGTTCGCTCGGCGCCACTCGGAAGTGGTCATAGGTATACATAGGACGTGATCGCCTCATCCTGGGTCGACAAGGCCCAGGGTGAGGTGATCTGCTGGAGCGGCGCATTTTGGTGTCCCCCAATCGCCAAGGACGATGACGCCGCAGGGTCGCTCCGCCGTATTCCGCGTCTGGCTGGTCGCCGTCTCGGCCGCCGGCATGGTGGCGCTTGCCCTGGCCTCGGTCATGGGTGGGCGTCAGCTCCTCGACGAGGCGACCCTCCCGTTCTGGACGATCGCCGCCCTGGTGGTGGTGACCGAGCTGTTCCTCATCGAGGTGCCGGGCAGGGGTGAGAGCATCACCGTCTCCAGCACCTTCGCGATGGCGATGCTGCTGGGCTGGGGCGTCGCCGCCGGCATGCTGGTCTACGCGGCCGCCTCCGCCGTGAGCGACCTGCGGCACCGCCGCTCGCCCAGGAAGGTGGCGTTCAACGTCGCCCAGTACGGCCTTTCCATGGGCGCGGCGGGCGCCGCCTGGGCGCTGCTCGGCGGCGGCACGCCGTTCACGGCCGGCCAGCTGCCCGCGTTCGCCGCCGCCGCCCTGACCTTCTCGGTCGTCAACAACCTGCTGGTGCGCGTCACCACCGCGCTCGCCGACGGCCGCAAGCTTGCGTCCGGGCTGGTGGACGACGCCGGCTTCGAGGCCTGGACCTCGGCGATGCTGCTCGGCATGGCGCCGGTCACGGTCCTGGTCGCGGAGCGCTCCTCCCTGCTCCTGCTCCTCCTGCCCCTCCCGGTCGGCGCCGTCTTCATCGCCTCCCGCGGCGCGATGCAGGCGATCGCCCACCGCGCCGTGGCCGAGGAGCACGCCCGCGCGGCCGCCGCCCTCGCCGAGGAGCACGCCCGCCTGGTGGAGGCCGAACGGGAGGTCGTGCGCCAGCTCCAGGAGCAGGACCGGCTCAAGACCGACCTGCTCGCCGCCGTCTCCCACGAGCTGCGCACCCCGCTGACCGGGATCCTCGGCTCGCTCAAGACCCTCGACGCCCGCGGCCACGCCCTCAGCCCGGAGCAGCGCAGCAGGTTCCTCGAGATGGCCAACCAGGCAGGCGAGCGGCTCAGGGACCTGATCGAGCAGCTCCTGCTCGCCTCCAACTTCCAGACCTCCCCGAGCGAGCCCTCGATCCACCCGCTGGTCGACGCCGGCGACGTGGTCAGCGGCGCCGCCGCGGCGATCCAGGCCGACCATCCCGACCGGCGCCTCGCCGTCGCCGTGTCCGGCTCCCTGCCGGTGCTCGCCGCCCCCGAGGCGATCCTCAGGGTGCTCGCCAACCTGCTCGACAACGCGGTCAAGTGGTCGCCGCCCGACGCCGCCATCGGCGTCGAGGCCTACGAGCGGGACGGCCAGGTGGTGATCGCGGTCAGCGACACCGGGCCAGGCGTGCCCGAGGCCGACCGCGAGCGCATCTTCGAGTGGTTCACCCAGGTCGACTCCGGCGCCACCCGCCCGCGCGGCGGCATCGGCCTCGGCCTCTACGTGGCCAGGCAGCTCGCCCGCGCCCAGGGCGGCGAGCTGGTACTGGTCGCCGAGCCGGGCAGCGGCTCCCCCGGCGCCCGCTTCGAGCTGCGCCTGCCCCTCGCCGCCGTCAGCAGCGGCGACCGCGCCGCCCTCGCCGCCAGGCGCTACCGCCCGGCGAGCTGAGCGGCCACCCCTGACCCCACCCTCGCGCTCCCACCTGCGCTGGTAGGTGCTTGCCTGGGTGAACACCCTGAGCCCTCGCGCCCGGAGCTCAGGGATCTTTGGGGGGCGATCCCGATGGTCGTGGCCACGGCCGGGCGGCCAGGCTGGTCCGGCACGGACGGTCGACTCCAGCGACGAAAGGACGGCATCACATGCGCAGCGCACGGCGGCGGACCGTCGAGCCGGTCCCCACCGCGACGGCGGCGAGCGGCGACCGCGACGGCCACCCCGCCCTGCTGGTCGCCGAGGGCGTACGCAAGACCTACCGGAGTGGCGAGATCGAGGTGGAGGCCCTCGCCGGCCTCGACCTGACGGTGCAACAGGGCGAGCTGGTGGCGGTGATGGGGCCCTCCGGGTCGGGCAAGACCACCCTGCTCAACTGCCTCTCCGGGCTGGACGACATCTCGGCCGGCAGGGTGCTGGTGGACGGGCGGGACCTGTTCGCCATGTCCGACGCCGCCCGCACCAGCCACCGGGCGACCTCGATGGGCTTCGTCTTCCAGGCGTTCAACCTCATCCCGGTGTTCACCGCCGCCGAGAACGTGGAGCTGCCGCTGCTGCTCGGCGGCGTCGGCGCGCGCCAGGCGCGGCGCCGCGCGGTGGAGATGCTCGAGCGGGTCGGCCTCGGCCACCGCACCGGCCACCGCCCCAACGAGCTGTCCGGCGGCGAGCAGCAGCGGGTCACCATCGCCAGGGCGCTGGCGAGCCGGCCGGCGATCGTCTGGGCCGACGAGCCCACCGGCAACCTCGACACCCACACCGCCGGCCAGGTGGTCGAGCTGCTCCACGAGCTGAACCGCCGCGACGGGCAGACGATCGTGCTGGTCACCCACGACCCGGCCATCGGCGAGTCGGCCGGGCGCCTGGTGCGCATGCGCGACGGCCGCCTGGTCGGCGACGAGCGGCGCCAGCCGGCGCTGGCGGTGAGGTAGGCGATGTACCCGAACCTGACTCCGTACCTGGTGGCGCTGCTCGGCCTGGCCCTCGCCGGCACCGTGGCGATGGCGGCGCGGCACGCCTTCCTGCGGCGCCTGGCCGTGCGGCAGATCGCCCGGCGGCGCGGCGAGGCCGCGCTGGTGG
Organism: Actinomycetes bacterium; assembly: GCA_036377075.1. Lineage (GTDB taxonomy): Bacteria > Actinomycetota > CALGFH01 > CALGFH01 > CALGFH01 > DASUZB01. The sequence goes on from DASUZB010000313.1 coordinate 5,898, forward strand.
TGACCGGGTCCGTGCTCGGCACCGCGATCATCGTCGGCAGCCTGCTGGTCGGCGACACCATGACCCACTCGATCAGGCGCCAGGCCTGGTCGGGACTGGGGCCGATCGACGAGGTCGTGACCACCTCGGGCGGCACCCGTGGCGCCGAGGTGGCCAGCCGCCTGGCGCGGCTGCGCGGCGACCCGGACGTGGACGGGATGCTGGTGCTCACCGCGGACCGGGCGGGCATCGCCCACGGCAGCGGCGCCGGGCGCAAGGCCGAGCCGCGCGCCGGCGTCTTCGAGACGGACTTCGGCCAGGCGGCGGGCTTCGGCGGCAGGGGTTCCAATGCCTCGGGGCTGAGCGGGCCGACGCCCCGCCCCGGTGAGCTGGTGCTCAACGCCGAGCTGGCCAAGGCGCTCGACGCCGCCCCGGGCGACGTGGTCACGGTCTGGCTCTACGGCCAGGCGCACGACCTCAGGGTGGCGCGGGTGGTCCCGGCCAAGGGGGTGGCGGCGGGCGGCGCCGGCGTCAGCCGCGGCGCCTTCCTCGCCCCCGGCACGCTGGCCGGAGCGGCCGGCGCGGCGCGGCAGCGGGGGACGCTCACCGTGGCGCCGCCGGGCGCGGGCGGCGTGTCGTCGGGCTCCAAGGCCGCGGCGACGGCCGCCTCGGCAGGCCCGAAGACCCTCGTGTACGTGTCGAACGCCGGCGGGGTCGAGGGCGGCAGCCGCCGCAGCGACGCGGTCGCCGCCAAGCTCGACGCGGCCGCGGGTGCTGGCTCGCTGCAGCGAGCCAGCACGGGTGCCCAGGGGGACGTGGCCGTCGAGAAGGTCAAGCAGCAGGCGCTGCACGAGGCCGACCAGGCCGGCAACGAGCTGGGCTCGTTCTTCCTGTTCGTGGGCTGCTTCGCGATCATCGCCGGGGTGATGCTGCTGGTGAACATCTTCGTGATGCTCGCCGAGGAGCGCAAGCCGGAGCTCGGCGTGCTGCGCGCCGTCGGCATGCGCCGCGGGCGCCTGGTGCGCGCGTTCGTCATCGAGGGTGCGCTCTACGCGCTGGTCGCCTCCCTGGTCGGGGTCGTCGCCGGCATCGGCGTGGGGCGCGCGGTGGTGGAGGTGGCCGCGCGCATCTTCGCCAGCATGTCGCCGGACGAGGGCGGGCTCGACCTCTCCTTCCACGTCACGTCGACGAGCCTGGTCAACGGCTTCGCGCTCGGCTTCCTGATCGCCTTCGGCACGGTCGCGCTGACCAGCGTGCGCATCAGCCGCCTCAACGTGATCGCCGCCATCCGCGACCTCGCCGGCGACGGGGGGCGGCGGCTGAAGCGGCGCTGGGTGGCACTTTCGACCGTGGCCGCCGCGGGGTTCGCGGTCCTGGCGGCGATCACCGTCTCGCGCAGCCAGGGGGTCGGCACCTACCTGTTCCCCAGCCTGACGGTGCTGGCGCTGTGCCCGCTGCTGGTGCGGTTCGCGCCGCGGCGCCTGGTCTACACCGGCGCCTCGCTGGCGGTGCTCGGCTGGGGACTGGCCGCCAACACGCTGCGGCCCAAGGTGTTCGACGACGGCTCCACCGCCACCTTCGTGGTGCTCGGCACGGTGCTGGTCTTCTCCGCGGTGGCGCTGGTGAGCCAGAACCAGGAGCTGCTCACCCGGCCGCTGCGCCCGCTGGTCGCGCGGCCGTCGCTGGCGGGGCTCGCCACCCGGCTCGGGGTCGCCTACCCGGTGGCGCGCCGCTTCCGTACCGGCGCCATCCTGATCATGTACGGCCTGGTGGTCTTCACCCTGGTGCTGATCACGGTCCTCGGCAGCATCATCCAGAGCACGCTGGGCAACGAGGTCGCCAACGCGTCGGGCGGCTTCGCGCTGCGGGCCGACTTCAACCCCTCGGCGCGGGTGGCCGACCCGGCGGCCGCGTTCGGTGCCGGCCGCTTCGCCGGGCGGGTGGCGGCGGTCGCGCCGCTGTCGGCCGCCAAGGCCAGGGTCAGCGGCCTCGGCCGGCTCGGCAGCGCCGACGTGGTCGCCGTCGGCGCCACCCCGGCGATCGTCCAGGGCAGGCTGTTCCCGCTGCAGGAGCGGCTGGCCGGGCTCGGCGACGACCGGGCGGTGTGGCAACGGGTCCTCGCCGACCCTCGCTACGTGATCGCCGACCGCTACCTCAGGCAGGAGGAGGCCGGGCCGTCCAGCATCGACTACCACCCCGGCGACACGCTGACCCTCACCGACCCGCGCAGCGGCAAGGCGGAGCGCAAGACGATCGCCGGCACGCTTCGCTCCGCGCAGGCGTTCTACGGCATCGGCGCCGGCGACGACGCCAGCGGCGGGCCGGTGATCCTCGGCCAGCGCGCCGTGGCGGCGCAGTTCGGCGGCGACGCCAAGCTGTCCAGCGCGCTGGTCGCGCCCGCCGCGGGCACCTCCGACGAGGCGCTCGCCGCCGACCTGCAGGGCGAGTTCCTGCCTGCCAGCCTGGTGGTCACCCAGGTGCGCCGCGAGGTGGAGCACGAGTTCGCCGCCAACCGCAGCTTCTTCCAGCTGATGGAGGGCTTCCTGGCGCTGGGGTTGCTGGTCGGCATCGCCGGGCTCGGTGTGGTGATGGTCCGGGCGGTGCGCGAACGCCGCCGCACCATCGGGGTGCTGCGCGCGCTCGGCTTCCAGTCGGCGACGGTGCAGCGCTCGTTCCTGACGGAGAGCTCGTTCGTGGCGCTCGAGGGCATCGTGCTCGGCACCGCGCTCTCGATCGTCACCGCCTACCTGCTGTTCAAGAACGATCCTGACCTCGGCGGCGCCAACATCGGCTTCCCGGTGCCGTGGACGAGCATCACCGTGCTGGTGCTGGCCACGGCCGCGGCGTCCGTGCTCGCAACGCTCTGGCCCGCCCGCCGCGCCGCCGCCACCCGCCCGGCGGTCGCCCTGCGAATCGCCGATTGAGTGGCGGGAGGGGATCAGCTCGGGGGGGAGCCCGTGACAGCTCCCCCCGAACCCCCCATCGGGTCCTGCGCCCGGATCCCTGCCTGGGCCCCAGGCGGGGTTGGCGGGATCAGCCGGTGTCCGGGCCGGCTCGCCGTGCCGAGCGACACTCCTCTCCACAGGCCGCACTGGTTGCGCGCAACCGCCGCGGAACGGCGATAGAGTTGCGGCATGAGCCAGTTGCCGATCAGCGAACCGGGCGAGACCCGGATCTCCGAGCCGGAGGGATCCCTCGAGGCCGTGGCCGGGGCCGCCAGCCTGGAGGACCTGGCCGAGCTGGCCGGGCGCTACCCGGCCTGCCTGGCCGCCTGGGCCGCGCTCGGGGAGGCGGCGCTCGCCGTGGGCCGCACGGTCGACGCGTACGCCTACTTCCGGGTCGGGTACCACCGCGGCCTCGACCGCATCCGCAAGGCGGGCTGGCGGGGCAGCGGTCGCGTGCCGTGGGCGCACGAGCCCAACCGCGGGTTCCTGCGGGCGCTGCGCGGCCTGCAGCTCAGCGCCGACGCGCTCGGCGAGCGCGACGAGGCCGAGCGCTGCCAGGCCTTCCTGCGCGAGCTCGCCCCCGACGCGCCCGACCTGGCGCTGCCGCACAGCCCGGCGCCCTGAGGCTGGCCCATCGCCGTCCCTGCCCTACTGGCCCAGCCCTTCGCGCAGGGCGCGCTTGATCGCCGCGACCAGGCGGTCGTCGCTCAGCTCGGCCGCGCCGGTGTGCTCCTGGATCACCGCGATGATGCGGCGGGCGAGTTCGTCGGTCTTGGCGTTGAGGAAGCCCTTCAGGTCGGCGATCGCCACCGAGTCGGCCACGCTGCGGGCGGCTTGCACGTCGGGCGCCAGCTTGGCCGCCACCCGCGCGGCGATCTTCTCGGCGTCGGCGTCGGAAATCGGCATGTCCTCGTCTCCTGGGGAGCCGGTCCTGTATCGGTCCTGCGCCTCCTCCACGTGCGCCGGCGGATCGTGGTGATGGCGCGGACCGTGGATGCGTGACTGGCTCCCCGGTACGGCACTCGCGCCTCCCGGCCCTTCGGCGTGGGTCGCCGGCGCGGCCTGGTGGCGCGGCCCGCCGGCGTCGCGCCGGCCGGTCGCGGGCGGGTCCGCGCCGGGGTGCGGCTGCCGTGCCAGCGCGGCGAGCTGCTGGTGCCAGGTGTCGAAGCTGGTCTGGTCGATGGCCCAGGCGGACACGCCCAGGTGGCGCAGGCCGGCCCGGGCGCTCTCGGTCCAGTGGGCGTCGGCGTCGGGGAAGACCGCCACGTGGATCGGCTTGCCCTGCATGTCGGCGACGACCGGGCTGGCCTCGCCGAGCAGCACGGCGCGCTGGCGGGCGGTGTAGACCTGCGGCAGGCCGAAGTCGAACGCGGCCACGCAGGCCTCCCAGGGGACGCCGCCGCGGCCCTCGGCCTCGGCCCGCGTCGGGTAGCTGGTGAAGCCGAGCCTGGCGCCCGGCTCGAGCTTGCGCATGCGGCGGACGAAGGCCAGCACCTGCTCGGGCGGCGGGTCGCACTCGATCTCGACGACGTAGGCCGGTTCCGCGGGGGCGATCTGGTGCAGGACCTCGGCGCAGGCCGACCCGTTGGAGCTGGCCGGCGGGCCGAACCAGGTCCACGGCACGGCGCGCGCCCGCCCCGAGGCCTTCCAGTCGCGCCAGTTGCGCGCGAAGTCGAAGCCGCCGGCACCCGAGCCGCTGGCCCCGTTGGCGCAGCGGACGAAGACGCCGTCGAGGGCGCCGACCGGGCGGGGGCCAGCCTGCCAGACCCACGCCGCGGTGGCCGGGACCCCCGCCAGCACCTGCGTGTCTCCGATCATCGGCGCACAGCATGCACAAAACTTGTGATCGGGGAAAGTGGGGTGAACGGCACCCTCAACGCGCGACCGCGGCGGGCATCCATGGAGGCCCGCCGCGGTGCGTGACGCTGCATGGGTGCTGCGCTGACGGCGTTGCGCCGGGACCCCCAAGCCGGCGGCCGTCGGCCGTTCGCGGTCGTGCCTACTCTCGGCTAGCTCGCTTCAGCGAAGCCAGCAGCGAGCCGGCACCCGGTGCGGCCCAAGGGTGTTCAGTCGACCCGCTGCTCGCCGGCAGCGGTCATGGTCGCGAGGACCTGTTCGACGCCCTGCACCGGATAGCGGCGGTGCCCCCCAGGCGTCAGGATGCTCGGCAGCTTGCCAGCCTGGGCCCATGCAAGGACCGTGCGGGCGCTCACCTGGAGCCTGCGAGCCACCTCGGTGGTGCGCAGCAGCACCTCGAGGTCGTCCGCGGCGGCCTGCGCGGCCGCTGCGGGCTGTGGCTCGTAGGTGTGGGTGGGCTGCCAGTTCTGCAGGGACGCTCGGTACGGGGTTGGTGCCCCAACGCGCCTGCGAGCGGTTACCATCCTGCCTCCCCTCAAGAGTAGGACGTTTGGCGCGATGCCCGCTTGCCTCCAGAGCGAGCTACGTCCGGCTTGAACGACTTCTTCGATATGGGCGGAGAGCTTGCACCTCTCAGCGTCGATTGTCCAGAGGCAGATCTACGCAATCAAGCAGAGACCGCTACGGATCTTGGAACGAACCACTGCTGGCCTGCTGTTATCCTGACGAAGGCCAAAATCGGGCCGTGGGCAGATTGGCAGGAAGGTGGACTTCGAGTGGACGTGGAGCGGTACGACCCGCAGCAGGTCGAGCCCAAGTGGGCTGCGGCATGGGAGGAGCAGGGGCTGTACCGGGCGGACGAGAGCGACACCACCCGCCCGCGCTTCTACGCCCTCGACATGTTCCCCTACCCGTCGGGCGACCTCCACATGGGCCACCTCGAGGCCTTCTCCGGTGGCGACGTGATCGCGCGCCTGAAGCGCATGCAGGGCAACAACGTGCTGCACCCGATCGGCTGGGACTCCTTCGGCCTGCCGGCCGAGAACGCCGCCATCAAGCGCGGCACCCACCCGAAGACCTGGACCTACCAGAACATCGACACGCAGCGGGCCACCTTCCGCCGCCTGGGGATCTCGTTCGACTGGTCGCGCGCGTTCAACACCTCCGACCCGGACTACTACCGCTGGACGCAGTGGCTGTTCCTGCGCTTCTGGGAGCGCGGGCTCGCCTACCGCAAGGCCTCGCCGGTCAACTGGTGCCCCAACGACCAGACGGTGCTGGCCAACGAGCAGGTGATCAACGGCCACTGCGAGCGCTGCGACGCGCTGGTGGAGAAGCGCGAGCTGACCCAGTGGTTCCTGAAGATCACCGACTACGCGCAGCGCCTGCTCGACGACATGGCCGACCTGGAGCGCCACTGGAGCGACAAGGTCCTGACCATGCAGCGCAACTGGATCGGCCGCTCGACCGGCGCCGAGGTCGACTTCACCGTGGAGGGGGCTGACTCGCTGCAGCATGTCAGTCCCGGGGAGCGGGTGCGGGTGTTCACCACCCGCCCGGACACGCTGTTCGGCGCGACCTTCTTCGTGCTCGCGCCGGAGCACCCGCTGGCCGAGCGGCTGGTCGCCGGCGGCCCCCACGAGGAGGCCTTCCGCGAGTTCCGCGCCAGGGTGGAGCGCGAGACCGAGGTCGAGCGCCTGGCGGCCGAGCGCGACAAGGAGGGCGTGTTCCTCGGCGCCCACGTGATCAACCCGGTCAACGGCGAGCGCATCCCGGTGTGGGCGGCCGACTACGTGCTGACCGAGTACGGCACCGGCGCGATCATGGCCGTGCCAGCCCACGACCAGCGCGACTTCGAGTTCGCCCGCAAGTACGGGCTGGAGGTCCGCGTCGTCATCCAGCCCGAGGGCGTGGGGTCCGCCGTCCCGCTGGAGTCCGAGTTCATGGCCGAGGCCATGGCCGGCGACGGCCGGCTGGTCAACTCCGGCCCCTACGACGGCCTCCCGGTCGAGGAGGCGATCGCCCGCATCACCGCCGACCTGGAGCGGCGCGGGCTCGGCAAGGCGGCGGTCAACTTCCGCCTGCGCGACTGGCTGATCAGCCGGCAGCGCTACTGGGGCTGCCCGATCCCGATCGTGCACTGCGAGGCCTGCGGCGAGGTCGCCGTGCCCGACGACCAGCTGCCGGTGCTGCTGCCCGACGACGTCACCGACTTCAAGCCCAAGGGCGCCTCGCCGCTGGCGACCTCGCCGAGCTTCGTCGCGGTCGCCTGCCCGCGGTGCGGCGGCCCCGCCCGGCGCGAGACCGACACGATGGACACCTTCGTCGACTCGTCGTGGTACTTCCTGCGCTACACCGGGCTGGACCCGGAGCGGCCGTTCGACCCGGAGCGGGTCGCCGCCTGGATGCCGATCGACCAGTACACCGGCGGCATCGAGCACGCCATCCTGCACCTGCTCTACTCCCGCTTCTTCGTCAAGGTGCTGCACGACCTCGGCATGGTGCCGTTCACCGAGCCCTTCTCGGCGATGCTCAACCAGGGCATGGTGGTGATGCAGGGCGCCGCGATGTCGAAGTCGCGCGGCAACCTGGTCGAGCCGACCGCCATCATCGACCAGTACGGCGCCGACGTGGCCCGGCTGACGATCCTGTTCGCGGGCCCGTTCGAGGACGACGTCGACTGGGCCGACGTCTCGCCCGAGGGCGTCGCCCGCTGGCTGCAGCGGGTCTGGCGCGCGGTCGCCGGCGCGAGCGGCGGCGCCGAGGGCGACGAGCACCCCTCCGACCCGGAGCTGGTCCGCCTGGCCCACCGCACGACTGCCGGGGTCAGCGACGACCTGGAGCGCTTCCGCTTCAACACCGCCATCTCCAAGCTGATGGTGCTGACCAACGGGCTGACCGACGCGCTGCGCCTGGGCCGCGGCACGCGGGCCGAGCGGCGCGACGCCGCCGCCCGCCTGGTCCTGCTGCTGGCGCCGCTGGCGCCGTTCGCCACCGAGGAGCTGTGGCGGGTGCTGGGCAACGCCGCCTCGGTCCACCTGGCCACCTGGCCGGCCTACGACCCGGAGCTGACCCGGGCGGAGCGGGTCACCTGCGTGCTGCAGGTCGACGGCAAGCTCCGCGACCGGCTCCAGGTCGAGCCCGGAGCCGGCGAGGACGAGCTGCGCGAGGCCGCCCTCGCCTCGGCCAGGGTCCAGGCCGCCCTCGCCGGCCGCCAGGTCGCCCGGGTGGTGGTCGTCCCGCCGAAGCTCGTCAACGTCGTCACCGCCAGATAGGGTCCGGCGGCCCGGGCTGGCTGGGGCGGGGCGTTCGACCCGTCCCACACGGCTGTACCCGGGCCGCCGGACGGCGTGTCGACCCCCTACGACGGCGCCGGCGCCTGCCTGGGCACTGGCCGCTCCTCCTCGTGCGGCGGCGGTGGCGGCTCGTCGGCCCACGGGCGTGACTCGCAGCTGGCGGCGAAGAAGTCCCCGCCCTTGCGCCTGACGTCGTCGGTGCCCCAGGCGATCTCCCGCGGCACCTTGAGCATCCGTGGGATGTGCTTGGCGCAGTGGATGTAGGCCTCCTCCACCCGCACCTCGACCCAGCGCTCCGCCCGGGGCTTGAAGTGGGTCTGGCCGTTGTCCTCGAGCCGGTCGACGGCCAACCGGGGGTGGGCGAGGAGCAGCTCGGCGGTCTCGACCACCCGCGCGCTGCCGTTGACGTGCAGGCCGATCACGTCCTGGGTGAAGTCGACGAACAGGATGCCGACGTGCGGGTTCTCGTCGAGGTTGCCGAGGCTCGCCATCACCCCGTTGCCGCGGTACTCGGCATAGGCGAGGGTGTGCTCGTCCAGCACCCGGACGAAGCCGGGCGGACCGGCGCGGAAGCTGCAGTCGCACTCGCCCGAGGCGTCCGCGGTGGCCACGAAGCACATCTCCTGCCGCGAGATGAACTGCTGCATGCTCGCGTTCAGTCGGTCGAGGACCTGCCGGCGGTAGAAGGAGCGGGCGCGGGCCACGGTGCCGTGGCGCTCCTGCAGGGCGTGCTCGCCGTGCGAGCCTGGCATCGGGTGGGTGGCGGACTGGTGGGCGTGGGACTGGGTCATCGAGCTCCCCCTCGCTACGTGGGGTGGGCTGACGTCGCTGCCGGCACGCTCCCGCGCCGATCGAGCCACGAGGACTGGGCCGGTTCCGGCGCCGCCGCGCCCGTCGCGTCCACGACAACGGCGGCCGGCTCCTCGGCTTGCTCTAGGTTCGTGGAGTTTGAGGGGTAGTTGTGGTAAAGGCAAGAGGTTCCAAAAACGTAGATCAAGGTTTACGTGCAGAAACGGGAATATCATCCACCTGAGCGGGTGGGCCCATTCATCCCGAGGCCGACGCCGGCGGCCGGGGCTGTGGACGGCGCGGCGACGCGCGCCGGGGGTGGCGCTACGGTCCGCCCGTCGTGATCGCCACCGGCGCCGGGGCACCCGGCCCGGTCTCGCCGGGAGGACTTCGATGCCAGCTCCACCCCCGTTCGTGCTGCCCGCCGAGCCGTGGCGCACGCGCCTGGCCGGGCTGCTCGCCGGTGCCGGGCGCCAGGGCGCCGCCGTCGCCCTGGTGGTCCTGTTCGCCCTCGGCGGCGCCGCCGTGCTGTGGCTGCGGGGCGACGCCAAGCCGGCCGGCGTGGCCGTTGCCGCCGGCGGGGCCGCGCCGGCCGACGGCGGTGGGTCCGGCGCCACCCTCCCGACGGTGGCGCCGGGCGGGACGGCGGCGGCCGGCCCCGCCGGCGGCATGGTGGCGGTGCACGTCGCCGGGCGCGTGCGCCATCCGGGCGTGGTCGAGCTGCCACCCGGCAGCCGCGTGATGGACGCGATCACCGCGGCCGGCGGGGCCATCGCCGGCGCCGACCTCGACGCCGTCAACCTCGCCCGCAAGCTGGTCGACGGCGAGCAGATCCGGGTCGCGGCCCGGGGCGAGCACCCCGCACCGCCACCCGCCGCCCAGGGCGCTCCCGGCCAGGGCGCGACGGTCCCCGGCGCGCTGGTCGACCTCAACAGCGCCAGCGCCGAGCAGCTCGACGCCCTGCCGGGCGTCGGCCAGGTCACCGTGGCCCGGATCATCGCCTACCGCGAGGCGCACCCCTTCAGGTCCGTCGATGAGCTCCGCCAGGTCGACGGCATCGGCGACCGCCGCTTTGCCCAGCTCGAGGACCTGGTGACGGTCGGATGACCGCGGCGACCGCCGCCGGCGGCCCGGCCGGCCCGGCCGGCTCGGTGGGCGGGGGTCGGCCGGCCGTCGGTGCGGGCCGGGCCGCCGGCGAGGGCGCGCCTGGCAGGGTCCTGCCCCGCAGTCCCGACCCGGACGGGGTGGCCATGGCCGTGGCGGTGGTGCTCGGTGTGGCGGCGGGCGCGTCGGCCGGATGGTTGCAGCGCCCGCCCGTGCTGCCATGCCTGGTCGGCGGGCTGGCCTGCCTGGCGCTGCTGCTGCTCGGCGCGCCCTGGCTCGGCCGGCGGCGGCCGCTGCTCGCGGGGACGCTGGTGCTGGTCGCGCTCGCCGGCACCGGGATGGCCGTGGCCGGCCTGCGGGTCACCGGGCTGCGTGGGGCGGTGCTGCCGCGCCTGGTCGGGCACGGCGGGGTGGTGGTCGACGCCGCCGTGGCCGAGGAGCCGACCGCGGTCCGCTCCGGCGCCCGCCGGGTGGTGCTCTCGGTGCGCGAGGTGCAGGCCGGCGGGTCGGCCTGGCGCACCCGGGAGCGGGTGGCGGTGTTCCTGCCCGGCGACGCGCGCGGGCTCGCGGTCGGCGACCGCCTGCGCCTGCGGGGGCTCCCGGCGTGGGCGCGGCGCACCGGGCGGTTGGGGCGTGAGCCGCCGGTGGTCCTGCGCCGACCGGCGGTGCTCGCCACCACCAGGGCCGGCCGGGGCGCGCTGCGCGCCAGCGACGCCGTCCGCGCGGCAGCCCGCCGCCAGGCCGCGGCAAGCCTGCCCGCCGAGCGGGCCGGACTGCTCGGCGGCATGGCGCTCGGCGACACCAGCGCCATGCCGCCCGACCTCGACGCGGCCTTTCGCGCCGCCGGCCTCGGCCACCTGGTCGCGGTGAGCGGCTCGAACCTCGCCGTTGTCCTCGCCGCCGGGCTCGGCCTGGCCTCCTCGCTCGGCGCCGGCCGCAGGCTGCTCGCCGTGGCGGGCGCGCTGCTGGTGGTCGCGTTCGTGGTGGTCACCCGCTGGGAGCCGAGCGTGCTGCGCGCCGGCGTCATGGCCCTGCTGGTGCTCGCCGGGGTCGCCAGCGGGCGTGGCCCCGGTGGCCGCCGCGCGCTCTGCCTCGCGGCCGGGGCGCTGCTGCTCCTCGACCCGGGGCTGCTCGAAGCGCTCGGCTTCCAGCTCTCGGTCGCGGCGACCGCCGGAGTGCTGTGGGTCGGCCCGCTGGCCGCGCGCGCCCTGCCGCGATCGCTCCCCGCCCGCCTGCGGCTGGCCGCCGGCGTGACCCTCGGCGCCCAGGCCACCGCCGTCCCCGTCGCCGCGCTGGCGCTCGGCGACCTGTCCCTCGCCGGGCTGCCCGCCAACCTGGTCGCCCTGCCCCTCGCGACCGGGCCGATGCTGCTCGGCGTCCTCGCCGCGCTGGCCGCCCCGGTCGCCGCCCCACTCGCCGCGATCGCCTGCCGCCTCGCCGAGCCCTTCCTCGCCGCCCTGATCGCGGTCGCGCACTGGGCCGCCGGCCTGCCCGGCGCCGCCACCACGCTGACCGGCCCCGCCCGCGCGGTCCCCGCGCTCGCCGCCGCGGCCCTGGTCGCGCTCGCGGCGCGCCGCGCCCGAACCCTGGACCACCGCGCCGGGTGACCCGGCCCACCGGTAGCATCCGTCCGACGATCCGCCGCGGCGCCAGCGCCCGCGGTACCGCCGCACGGCGAGGTGGCCCGTAGCCGCGCGCAGGACGAACTTCAGGAGCGACGCTGGAGCCTCAGGGCATTAGGTTTAGGGAGGTGGGCCGGAGCCGCGCGCTGGCTGGACGGAGGAGCGACGGAGGAGCCCCTGGCGACGACGGAGCGACGGGGGAAGCCAGCGCACGAAGCGGCGCAGGCCCACCGACCGTTTGAATAAAGCGAGGCAGGCCATGGCAGCGCGGGACGGGTTCTCCCCGGTCACCCTGGTGATGGGGGAGGAGGAGCTGCTCGCCGACCGGGCGGCGGCCGAGGCGGTCGCCGCCGCGGTGGCCGAGCTGGGGCCGGAGACCACCGTGGAGGAGGTGCGGGCGGGCGCGCTGCCCGACGGGTTCGCCATGGACCTGGCCACGCCGTCGCTGTTCGGCGGCGGCCGGGTGGTGGTGATCCTCGACGCCGAGGCGCTCGACGCCGGTGCGCGGGGCGCGGTGCTGGCGCTCGCCGCCGACCCGGGTCCGGGCACGGTACTGGTGCTGCGCGCCGCCGGCCCCGGCCGCCAGGCCAAGTTCTTCAAGCAGCTGCAGGAGCACGCGCGCGTCAAGCAGGTCGCCAAGCTGAAGCCGTCGGAGCGGGCCAGCTGGCTGCGGGCCGAGGTGCGCCGCCACGGCCGCCAGGCCGACCAGGCCGCCACCGCCGCGCTGCTCGACACGGTCGGGAGCGACCTGCGCGAGCTGGCCGGGGCGGTGGCGAAGCTGCACGTGGCCGTGCCGCCACCCGCCCCGCTGACCGCCGCCCACGTCGCCGAGTTCCTCAGCCACACCGCGGACCGGGGCGTGTTCGAGCTGACCGACGCCGTCTTCGCCGGCAACGCCGCCACCGCCCTGGGCCACCTCGATTCCCTGCTCGGCCAAGGCGAGGACGTCCTCGGGCTGCTCGCCATGCTGGCCAGGCAGCTGCGCCTGCTGCTGCGGGTCAGCGACCACCCGGGCGAGTCCGCCGGGCAGGTGGCCCAGCTGATCGGCGGCGGCACGCGCGACTGGCAGGTGGAGCGCGCCCGCCGCCAGGCGCGCAAGTTCCGCCCCGAGGACCTGCGCCGCGGCCTCGACCTGATCGCCCAGGCCGACGCCGAGGTCCGCAACGGCACCCTGCCCAACCGGCTCCTGATCGAGCTCGTCGTCACGCGCATCGCCGCCACCGGCGCGCGCGTCTAGGGGGTCCCGGGGCTCGAGCGCGAGGCCGCAACCCAGGCGGAGGGCGGCCACGCAGGGCCGAGCGGTAGCCCCCGGTGGACAGGGGTCGAGTGTCGGCCAGGTGACGTCCTCCAGGGCCGGCGGTATGTGAGAATTCGCCGGAGTAGTACAAGCGGGAGGACTGCGCACGATGCGCGAAATTCGTGTCGTCACACCTGATGGCCACGTGTGGTTCGTGCGCCTTCGCTGGGCCTGGCGCTGGGTGCCGTGGACGCCCTTGCTCGCTGCCGCCGCCGCGCGGCGCAAGCGCGCACGGCAGGCGCGCAGGCGGAAGGGGACGCCGGACGACTACCCGCTGGGCGCCGACGCCAACATGGGGACGTTGGGCGAGTCGCCCCTGGAGACGTCCATCGTCGCCATCCTGGTGCTGTCCGTCGCGGGGCCGCTGCTGTGGGTGATCGCGGTGGTGCTGATCGTGGCCCCGATCGTCTGGTTCCCGGGCTGGGGGCGCTGGCTGGTGCACCACTGGGGGGAGGTGGCGGCCGCGGTCGGCGTCCTGCTCGTCGCGGTGGGGGTGGCGCTGGCCGGCCGTCCGTGGGTGGTCGAGGCCGAGCCCATGGCGCTGAACAAGCCGGGCCGTGCCTGGCGGGTGCGGGATTGGCGCCGCGCCGTGCGCTGTGCCCGTGAGGTCGCCGCGTCGATCGAGGAAGGCCGCCTCGACGTCGAGCCGAGGGACGCGGTGCCCGTCGAGCAGCGGTAGGAACGAGCGAGGGCGGCCCTAGGGCCGCCCCCGTCGATCGGGTCGCCGGTGGGCGTGCGCGACGCCCTCCCTGCTGGCAGTCGTCCGCTACTCGCCGTCGGTGCCGTTCACCATGCCGGCGAGGCGGGACTTGTGGTTCGCGGCGTTGTTGCGGTGGATCACGCCCTTGCTGGTCGCCTTGTCGTAGGCGCGGGCAGCGCGGCGGTAGGCGGCATCGGCGGCCTCACGGTCGCCGGCGTCGAGGGCCTCGCGCACGCGCCGGGCGTAGGTCTTGAGCGCGGAGCGGACCGACTTGTTCCGCATCCGGCGTTCCTCGTTCTGCCGGTTCCGCTTGATCTGGGACTTGATGTTCGCCAAGGAAGACCTCGTTGGGTGGGAGTTGCCGCTCACCTGCGTCGGCAACCGCACGACGGTAGCACAGCCGTCCGTGCACCTCAACGCGGCGGCCGCCGTGGCCTGCGGCGATAGTATGGCCGCCGTGACTAGCGACCTCGCGCGCCTGCGCAACTTCTGCATCATCGCCCACATCGACCACGGCAAGTCCACCCTGGCCGACCGGCTGCTCGACCTGACCCACGCGGTCAGCGAGCGGCAGATGCGCGACCAGTACCTGGACAAGATGGAGCTCGAGCGCGAGCGCGGGATCACCATCAAGGCCAACGCCGTGCGCCTGGCCTACGGCGCCGCCGACGGGCTGGACTACGTGCTCAACCTGATCGACACGCCCGGCCACGTCGACTTCACCTACGAGGTGTCGCGCGCCCTGGCGGCCTGCGAGGGTGCCGTGCTGCTGGTCGACGCGGTCCAGGGCATCGAGGCGCAGACGCTCGCCAACCTCTACCTCGCCCTCGAAGCGGACCTGGCGATCATCCCGGTGATCAACAAGATCGACCTGCCCGCCGCCCAGCCGGAGCGGGTCGCCCGCGAGATCGCCCAGGTGCTCGGCGTGCCCACCGAGGAGATGCTGCAGGTCTCGGCGAAGACCGGGCAGGGCGTGCCCGAGTTGCTGGAGGCGATCGTGCGGCGCGTCCCACCACCGCGGGGTGACCCGGACGCGCCGGCCAGGGCGCTGGTGTTCGACTCGCTCTACGACTCCTACCGCGGCGTGATCACCTACGTGCGGATGGTCGACGGCCGCCTGTCGCGGCGCGAGCGGGTGCGGATGATGATCGCCGGTGGCGTCTCCGAGGCCGAGGAGGTCGGGGTCTTCGCCCCCGAGGCGGTGACCACCCAGGAGCTCGCCGCCGGCGAGGTCGGCTACCTGATCCCCGGGGTCAAGGACGTGCGGCAGGCCCAGGTGGGGGACACGGTGACCGGCGCGGCCCGGCCCGCCGCCGAGCCGCTGCCCGGCTACCGCGAGCCCCGCCCGATGGTCTACTCCGGCCTCTACCCGATCGAGGGCGACGACTTCCCCGACCTGCGCGACGCCCTCGACCGGCTGCGGCTCAACGACGCCGCCCTGGTCTACGAGCCGGAGACCTCGGCGGCGCTCGGCTTCGGCTTCCGCTGCGGCTTCCTCGGCCTGCTGCACATGGACATCGTGCGCGAGCGCCTGGAGCGCGAGTTCGACCTGGCCCTGATCACCACCGCCCCCAACGTCGCCTACCGGGTGACCCTGGTCACCGGCGAGACGATCATGGTCTCCAACCCCAGCGAGCTGCCCGCCCAGAACCTGATCGAGCGCATCGAGGAGCCGTTCGTCGCGGCCATGGTGCTGTGCCCGGCCGACTACATCGGCGCGGTGATGGAGCTGTGCCAGGGCCGCCGCGGCGTGCTCGACACCATGGAGTACCTCTCCGAGGAGCGGGTCGAGCTGCGCTACCAGCTGCCGCTCGCCGAGATCATCTTCGACTTCTTCGACCAGCTGAAGTCGCGCACGCGCGGCTACGCCTCGCTCGACTACGAGCCCAGCGGCTACCGCGAGGCCAACCTGGTCAAGGTCGACGTGCTGCTGCAGGGCGAGCCGGTGGACGCCTTCTCGGCGATCGTCCACAAGGACAAGGCCCAGGCGTACGGGCGGGCGATGACCACCAAGCTGCGCCGGCTGATCCCGCGGCAGCTCTACGAGGTCGCCATCCAGGCGGCGATCGGCTCGCGGGTGGTTGCCAGGGAGACGATCTCCGCCCGCCGCAAGGACGTGCTGGCCAAGTGCTACGGCGGTGACGTCACCCGCAAGCGCAAGCTGCTGGAACGCCAGAAGGAGGGGAAGCGGCGCATGAAGCAGATCGGGCGCGTCGAGGTCCCCCAGGAGGCGTTCGTGGCCGCCCTGCGCACCGACGACGGGGAGGCGCGGTGACCACGGCGACGCCGTCCCGCCAGGGCGCCGCCGCGGCGGCGGTCGGGCCGGCGGGCGTCCACGACCCCGAGGCGACCGGGCTCTTCGGGGTCTACGCGCACGTGCCGTTCTGCCTCAGCCGCTGCCACTACTGCGACTTCGTCACCTACACCGGCATGGAGGGCCTGCGGCGCCCGTACGCGGCGGCCCTGCTCGCCGAGGCCGAGCTGGCCGTCGCCGCGCTCGGCCCGCGGCCCCCGGCGGTCACCAGCGTGTTCGTCGGCGGGGGCACGCCGACGCTGCTGCCGGCCGGTGACCTCGGACGGCTGCTCGGGCGGCTTCGCGGGCTGCTCGACGTCGTGCCCGACGCCGAGGTGACCGTCGAGGCCAACCCCGAGACGGTCGACCAGGAGGTGGCCGACGGCCTGGCCGCCGCCGGCGTGACCCGCGTCTCCCTCGGTGCCCAGAGCTTCGACGACCGCGTGCTCGCCGCCCTGGGCCGCGCCCACGGCGCCGCCCGCGTCGGGCAGGCGGTGGCGGCGCTGCGCCGCGCCGGCATCGACAACCTCAACCTCGACCTGATCTTCGGCTGCCCGGAGGAGGACGAGGCGTCGTGGGCCGGCAGCCTCGCCGCCGCGGTCGCGCTCGCCCCGGCGCACCTGTCCGCCTACGCGCTCACCGTCGAGCCGGCGACCCGCTTCGGCCGCATGGTCGCGGCGGGGCGCATGGCCGAGCCCGACGAGGACCTGCTGGCCGACCGCTACGAGACCGCCTGCGCCGTGCTCGCCCCGGCCGGCTGGCACCACTACGAGGTGTCCAACTGGGCCAGGAACGACCCGCCGGGCCACGGGAAGGCCGCCGCGCCGCCAGGGCTGGGCCAGGCGCGCCTGCCGGCACGGGCGAGCAGGCACAACCTCACCTACTGGCGGCGCGGGCCCTACCTCGGCCTCGGCGCCGGCGCGCACGAGTTCAGCAGCGGTGCGCGGCGCTGGAACGGGCCGGGGGTGCCCGCCTACCTGGCCGCCGTCGCCGCCGGCCGCCGCCCCACCGCCGGGGAGGAGCGCCTCAGCGGCGAGCAGGCCGCGTTCGAGCTGCTCGCCCTGCGCCTGCGCACCGCCGACGGCCTCGACCCCGCCGAGGCCGGGCGCCTCGGCGTCGACCCCCACGGCGCCGCGGTCGCCGAGCTGCGCGACGCCGGGCTGCTCGCCGCCGGCCCCCGCGTCGCCCTCACCGAGCGCGGCATGTTCATGCACGGCGAGGTGGTCACCCGCCTGGCGCCCTCCCCGGCGCGGGCCGGGCGGCCAGCCCCGGAGGCACTACCCGCCTGAACCTCCGATCCACCTGCCCGGCGTGGCGGCGGATCATCCGTTCGGTTGACTGCCGCTCCACCGGTCGGCCTCCCAGTTTCAACCGGACGGGCGCTGCCCGCCGAGGCCGCGTGCGCGATGCTCGCCCCGACCGCAGGACGCGAGGCGAGGAGGAATGGTGGAGCAGGTCATCGACGTGCGGGGGCTCCGCAAGTCGTACGGGCCGGTGGTGGCCGTCGAGGAGCTCGACCTCCAGGTGGGCGCCGGGGAGGTGTTCGCCCTCCTCGGCCCGAACGGGGCCGGCAAGACCACCACGGTCGAGATCCTCGAGGGCTACCGGCGGCGCGACGCCGGTGAGGTGCGCGTGCTCGGCGAGGACCCGGCAAGGGGCAGCGCCGGCTGGCGCGGGCGCATCGGCATCGTGCCGCAGTCGACCGGCGTGTTCGAGGAGCTGACGGTCGAGGAGATCGTCCGCCACTTCGCCCGCTTCTACCCCAACCCGCTGCACCCCGACGACGTGGTCGAGCTGGTCGGCCTCGGCGAGCAGCGCGGCCGGCGCGGCGGCAAGCTCTCCGGCGGGCAGAAGCGCCGGCTCGACGTCGCCCTCGGCGTGGTCGGCAACCCCGAGCTGATCTTCCTCGACGAGCCGACCACCGGCCTCGACCCGGTCGCCCGCCGTACCGCCTGGGGGCTGGTCGAGCAGCTCACCGCGCTCGGCAAGACGGTGCTGCTCACCACCCACTACCTCGACGAGGCCGAGGCCCTGGCCGACCGGGTCGGGGTGATCGTCGGCGGCCGCCTGGTCGAGGTCGCCTCCCCGCGGGAGCTCGGCGGCCGCTCGAATGCCCATGCCGAGGTCTCCTTCAAGGCCGAGGGGCCGCTGGCGGGCCGGTCCCTGCCCGAGCTGCCAGGGGCGAGCGTCGCCTCCGGCTCGCCAGGGACGGCCGATCGCGGCGACGGCATCGTCACCCTGGAGACGGCCAGCCCCACCCAGGTGGTGGCCGAGCTGGCGCGCTGGGCGGCCGCCGCCGGGCTCGACGAGCTGCCCGGGCTGACCGTCAGCCGGCCCACCCTGGAAGACGTCTACCTGCGCATGATCGCGGCCCACGGCGCGAAGGCGACCGAGCCGGTCAAGGGAGGAGTGGCATGAGCACCCGGCAGCAGAGCGTCGCCCTCGGCGACGGCGTGGCGGGCGTCCGCGCCGCCGGCACCGGCCGGGCACCCGGCGCGGTCCCGATCGGGCTCGCGCGGGTGGTGCTCGAGCTGAAGGCGTTCTTCCGCAACCGCGAGGCGGTCGTCTTCACCTTCGCCTTCCCGGTGATGATCCTGGTGCTGTTCGGCTCCATCTTCCACGGCGAGCTGGGCGACACCGGGGTGGACTTCCGCCAGTACATGGTCGCCGGGATCATGGCCTCGGGGGTGATGAGCGTCAGCTTCCAGACGCTGGCGTTCGCCATCGCCCTGGAGCAGGACGACGGCACCCTCAAGCGGCTGGCGGGCACGCCCATGCCCAAGGCGGCCTACTTCATCGGCAAGCTCGGCATGGTGCTGGTCGTCGGCCTGCTCGAGGTCGCCGTCACGCTCGCCATCGGGGTGCTCGCCTACGGGCTGGACGTGCCGGCGTCGGCGGCGCGCTGGCTCACCCTCGCCTGGGTGTTCGTGCTCGGCATCAGCGCCTGCTCGCTGGTCGGCATCGCCTACAGCCGGGCGATCCGCAACGTCCGGGCCGCCGCGGCGGTGGTCACGCCGCCCTTCATCTTCCTGCAGTTCGTCTCGGGGGTGTACTTCGTCTACACCGAGCTGCCCGCGTGGCTGCAGCGGGTCGGCGCGTTCTTCCCGGTGAAGTGGATGGCCCAAGGCCTGCGCTCGGTCTTCCTGCCGGACAGCTTCAGGGTCGCCGAGACCGCCGGGAGCTGGGAGCATGGCACCACCGCCCTGGTGCTGGGCGCCTGGCTGGTGGGCGCGTTCGCGGCGTCGGCGCTGCTGTTCCGCTGGCGCGGCCGCGGCGACGCCTGATGCGCGGCACCTGCCCACCGGGGGCATCCGGCGGTTACGCTGAGCGCCGGGTTGGTGTGGAGGTGAGGTGATGGCCGAGCAGGGCGCGACCAGAGGCTGCGGGCCAGCCGAGCCGGCCGTGGCGACCGACCACCAGGACGCCTGGACCCGTAGTCCCTGGATCTGGGATGCCGCCTTCTACGCCGTGCTCGGCCTCGCGACCGCCGCCGCCCTGCTGAGCGACCACCAGTCGCGGCGCGACCGCCTGTTCAGCGTTGGGCTGGCCCTGCTGCTGGCCCTCTGGCACCGGGTGTTCAGCCGGCGGGTCCCACCCGACCAGACCGCCGTGCGGAACGCGCTGGTCTACGTCGCCGGCATCTACCTGCTCTGGTTCGCGCTCGTCAGCACGAACCTGGCCTTCTTCTTCATGCTCTGGGTGCTGTACCCGTGGACCTTCCGCCTGCTGCCCATCCGGGCCGGCATCGCCGCCGCGCTGGTGCTCACGGCGCTGACCACCTGGCGCGAGCTCGCCATCCCCGGTCAGTCCCTCGGCGACCGCCTCGCCCAGGCCTCCTACGCGGTGGTCTCCGCGGTCGCCGGCATGCTGTTCGCCATCTGGATCACCCGCATCATCAACCAGAGCGTCGAGCGCAAGCAGCTCATCGAGCAGCTCACCGCGACCCGGCAGGAACTGGCGGCGGCCGAGCGCCAGGCCGGCGTGCTCGAGGAGCGCCAGCGGCTCGCCCGCGAGATCCACGACACCCTCGCCCAGGGGTTCACCAGCATCGTGCTGCAGCTGCAGGCCGCCGAGGCGGCCTGGGCGGCCGGCTCGCCCGGCGCCCGCCTCCACCTGGAGCAGGCACGCCGCACCGCCAGCGAGAACCTCGCCGAGGCGCGACGGCTGGTGTGGGCGCTGCAGCCCGAGCCGCTCGACGACGCCTCGCTGGCGGAGGCGCTGGAGCGGCTCACCGACCGGCTCGGCGAGGAACAGGGCATCGCGGCGACCACCAGGATCACCGGCGAGCTGCGGCCGCTGCCGACCCCGACCGAGGTCGCGCTGCTGCGCATCACCCAGGAGGCGCTGGCCAACGTGCGCCGCCACGCCCATGCCAGCAGGGTCACCGTGACCCTGTCCTACATGGAGGACGTGGCCGTGCTCGACGTCCAGGACGACGGCGTCGGCTTCGACCCGCGCAGGACCGCCGACCGGGCGACGCGGCCGGAAGCCGGCGGCTTCGGCCTGGCGGCCATGCGCCAGCGCGTCGACCGGCTCGGCGGCTCGCTCGCGGTCGAGAGCGCCCCGGGCGCCGGCACCACCCTGGTGGTGGAACTGCCCGTCGACGGCGTCGACGCCGGCGACGCCGGCGAGCCTGCCGGCGCCGGTGCCGACGCGCGCACGGGAAGGGGTGAGGTGGGGTGAGGATTCGGCTGGTGATCGCGGACGACCACCCGGTGGTGCGGGACGGGCTGCGGGGCATGCTCGCCGGGCAGGCCGAGTTCGAGATCGTCGGGGAGGCGGCCACCGGCGCGGAGGCGGTCGCGCTGGTGGCGCGGGAGCGGCCCGACGTGGTCCTGATGGACCTGCGCATGCCGACCATGGACGGGGTCGCGGCCACCGGCAGCATCGCCGCCGAGCACCCGGGCACCCACGTGCTCGTGCTCACCACCTACGACACCGACGCCGACATCCTCCGCGCGGTCGAGGCCGGCGCCACCGGCTACCTGCTCAAGGACACCCCGCGCCATGACCTGTTCGCGGCCGTCCGCGCGGCCGCGAGGGGCGAGACGGTGCTCGCCCCGGCGGTGGCCGCCCGCCTGGTCGGCCACGTGCGCGCCCCGGCCGAGGAGGTGCTCACCGCCCGCGAGCTCGAGGTGCTCGGGCTGGTCGCGGAGGGCTGCACCAACGCCGAGGCGGCCCGCCGCCTCTACATCAGCGAGGCCACCGTCAAGACCCACCTGCTGCACATCTTCGGCAAGCTCGGCGTCGACGACCGCACCGCCGCGGTGACCAGGGCGATGGAGCGGGGGCTGCTGCGGCTGCCGCCGGCCCGCCGCTGAGCGTGCCCGGCGTGCGGCTCCAGGACGCGCGCGAGGCGGTCGCCGCCGGCGGCCGCCGGCTGGCCGCGAGCGGGCTGGTCGAGTCGACCTCGGGCAACCTGAGCGTGCGGGACGCCGGCGGGCTGGTCGCCATCTCGCCGAGCGCGCTCGCCTACGACCGGGTCGGCGCGGCCGACGTGGTGGTGGTCGGGCCGGACGGGCGGGTGGCCGACGGGCACCGCACCCCCTCCAGCGAGCTGGGCATGCACCTGGCCGTGTACGGGCGGCGGCCGGAGGTCGGCGCGGTGGTCCACACCCACTCGCCGTGGGCGACCAGCCTGGCCGTGCTCGGGCGCGAGATCCCCGCGGTGCACTACGTGATCGCCTCCATCGGCCGGCGCGTGCGGGTCGCCCCGTACGCCACCTTCGGCAGCGCCGCGCTGGCCGCCCAGGCGGCGGCCACCCTCGGCGGGGACAACGCCGTGCTGCTGGCCAACCACGGCGTGCTGGCGGTCGGGACCGACCTCGACGCCGCCTTCGACAACGCCGTCCGCGTCGAGTTCCTCGCCGAGGTCTACTGGAAGGCCTGCCAGCTCGGGGAGCCGGTGGTCCTGCCCGACGAGGAGATCGAGCGGGTCGCCGCCCTCATGGCCGCGATGCCGCGCGACCGGCCGGAGGGCGGGTGAGCGCAGCGTTTAGCACTCGCCGATAGCGAGTGCTACGCTGCCGATTGGGGAGCCAGTCACGTATCCGCGGTCCGCGCCGTCACCGCGATCCATCGCCGCAGGTCTGAGAGGCGCGGGACCGATACATGACCGGCTCCCCAGGGTAGGAAGGACGCGAATGAGCCTGGACGATCGCAAGGCGCAGCTGCTTCGCGCCGTGGTGCACGACTTCATCCAGCAGGCCAAGCCGGTCGGGTCCAAGACCCTGGCGGCGCGCTACGCGCTGGGGCTGTCGGCGGCCACCATCCGCAACGAGCTGGCGGCACTCGAGGAGCAGGGCTACCTGAGCCACCCGCACACCAGTGCCGGGCGCGTGCCCACCGACCTCGGCTACCGCTTCTACGTCGACTCCCTGTCGGGCGTCGGCAAGCTCGCCCGCGCCCAGGAGGAGGCGATCGCGCGCTACTTCGAGGGGTCCGCCGACCTCGAGGAGACGATGCAGCGCACCTCGACCCTGCTCGCCCACCTGACCCACTACACCGCCATGGTGTCCCCGCCGTCGCTGGACCGCTCGCGGCTGCGCCACATCGAGCTGGTCGGCCTCGGCCGCCACGTGATCATGATCGTGATCATCGTCGACAGCGGCCGGGTGGAGAAGCGCCTGGTCGAGGCGGCCGCCGAGGTGTCGGTCGAGGACCTCGACGAGCTCCGCCGCCAGCTCCTCGACGCCCTGGTCGGCGAGCGGCTCGACCGCGCCGAGCTGGTCCTCGGGGCGCTGGCCGAGCGCGTCCCGCCGCGGCGCCAGCCCGTCTTCGACCTGGTCGCCGATGCCGTCGGGCAGATGGTCAGCGACCGCACCGTCGAGCGGGTGTTCCTCGGCGGCCAGGCCCACCTGGCCGGCCCCGACGCGTTCGACGGGCTGGAGACCGTGCGCCGCGTCTACGAGGCGCTCGAGCAGCAGGTCCTGGTGCTGCGGCTGCTGCGCGCCGCGCTCGACTCCGACGAGCGGGTCTCGGTGACCATCGGCTCGGAGAACACGGTCGCCGGCATGGAGGCGTGCTCGCTGGTCACCTCTGCCTACGCCGCCGGCGACGCCTCCGGCAGCATCGGGGTGATCGGCCCGACCCGCATGGACTACCTGCGCGCCATGGCCACCGTCCAGGGCGTCGCCAGGTACCTAGGTGACCTACTGGATGATGGATAGGCGTTTCTGGTGGGGTGGGCGTCCGGTTCGAGTCGGCACGTCGGGGTCGAGTAGGCTGGACCGTGTCCCGGCGCCGGAGCCGGAGTCGAGGAGGGCGGGGTGACCGACTACTACGCCGTGCTCGGCGTCGGCCGCGATGCCACGTCCGAGGAGATCAAGCGCGCCTACCGCAAGCTGGCACGCCAGTACCACCCTGACTTCAACTCCGGCGACAGCCACGCGGAGGAGCGCTTCAAGGAGGTCACCAAGGCCTACAGCGTGCTGAGCGACCCCGAGAAGCGGCAGCGCTACGACGCCTTCGGGGAGGCCGGGCTCGACGGCCAGCCGATGCCCGCCGACCCGTTCGGCTTCGGCACCTTCGCCGACGTGGTCGACGCCTTCTTCGGCGGCGACCCGTTCGCCACCCGCACGCGCACCCGTTCGCGCGCCCGCCGCGGCGACGACCTGGCCATGCGGGTCCGGCTGGAGTTCTCCGAGGCGGTCTTCGGCACCTCCAAGGACATCCGCGTGCGCACCATGGTCCCCTGCGAGGACTGCGGCGGCCAGGGGACCCAGTCGGGCACGGCCGCGACCACCTGCCGCGCCTGCCACGGCACCGGCCAGCAGCGCACCGTGCGCCAGTCCCTGCTCGGCCAGCTCGTCACCACCAGCACCTGCATGGCCTGCGGCGGCAGCGGCCACGAGGTGCTGTCGCCGTGCAAGGGCTGCAAGGGGCAGGGCAGGGTCGCGGAGGACAACGAGCTGTCGATCGACATCCCTCCCGGCCTCGACGACGGGGTGCGCATCCGCTACCAGGGCCGCGGCAACGCCGGCCAGTTCGGCGGCCCGCCCGGCGACCTCTACGTCGAGCTGGACGTGGCCCCCCACGAGGTCTTCTCCCGCCGCGACGACCACCTGGTCTGCGAGCTGCCAGTGCCGATGACCGTGGCCGCCCTCGGCGGGACGCTCCCGCTGGTCACCCTCGACGGCGAGGAGACCGTCGAGGTCGAGCTGGGGACCCAGACCGGCACGGTGAAGCGCTTCCGCAAGCGCGGCGTGCCGCACACCGACGGCCGCGGCCGCGGCGACCTGCTGGTCGAGCTCGTGGTGCAGACCCCCGACGAGCTCTCCGACGAGGAGCAGCGGCTGCTGCGCCAGCTCGCCGAGCTGCGCGGCGAGGCCGTCAGCCCGCCGGCTGCCAGCTTCTTCGCCCGGCTCAAGGGGTCGTCCAGCAAGTTCTGAGCGAGATCCCGCCGCCATGTCGCGTTCCGCTACGACCAGTTGGGCTGAGCCCTACCGGTTCGCGTCCCCCGGATGGCCGACACGCTTCGTGAGCATTCACCGCGCGCGGTGATTGAATGGCGCGAATCGCCAGTGTTACATTCCGCCCAGTCTCTTGGGTGGCCGCGGCGCCACCGTCCGCGTTCCGGCAGGAGGTGAGTGATGGGCAGCTACGCGGAGCAGGTGGGGGAGCGGCTCCGCAACATCCGGCTGCAGAAGGGCCTGTCGCTGCACGACGTCGAGGAACGCTCCAGCAAGGAGTTCAAGGCCAGCGTGCTGGGCGCCTACGAGCGGGGCGAGCGCAGCATCTCCGTGCCGCGCCTGCAGCGCCTGGCGATCTTCTACGGCGTGCCCGTCGACCACCTGCTCCCCCGGCTCGGCGCCGAGCCGCCCGACGGCGCCGCGGAGGCGGCGTCCGAGGCGACGGCGCCGCTGTGCATCGACCTGGAGGCGCTCGAGGCCAGGCGCGAGCCGGAGGCACGCACCCTGGGCCGCTACCTGTCCCTGATCCAGATGCAGCGTGGCGACTTCAACGGCAAGGTCCTCACCATCCGGCGTGACGACCTCCGCGTGCTCGCCGCTATCCTTGACCAGTCTCCCGGCGGCCTGGTGGCGCGGCTGACCGACCTGGGGCTGCGTCGCCACGCGCTGAGCTGAAGGCGCCAGCGCGGCAAGGCCGGCTGGCACGCCGCGCCATGTCTGGAGGTGAGATGGTCGAGCCCACCCGTCCGGCGCCCAAGGTGGCCATCAAGACCCTCGGCTGCCGGCTCAACCAGGCCGAGTCCGAGCAGGCCCTCGAGGCCCTCGGCGCGCGCGGCTTCGACCTCGCCCACGCCGGCGAGGAGCCCGACGTGGTGGTGGTCAACACCTGCACCGTGACCAGGGAGTCGACCGCCTCGTCGCGGCGCCTGGTCCGCAAGCTGGCCGAGGCCCACCCGGGCGCGACCGTCGTGGTCACCGGCTGCTACGCGGTCAGCGACCCCGACGAGGTCAAGGCCATCCCCGGCGTCGACCTGGTGGTCGGCAACGACGCCAAGGACCGCATCGCCGAGCTGGTCGCCGCGGTGCCGAGGGTCCGCCGCCTGCCGCTGGTGACGCGCCCCGCCCCGGTCGAGCGGCTGCGCACCCGCGTCGCCGTCCGCGCCCAGACCGGCTGCGACGAGTGGTGCACCTTCTGCATCATCCCGCGCACCCGCGGGCCGCTGCGCTCGTGGCCGGAGGAGGAGGTCGTCGCGGACGTCCGCCGCCAGGTCGACCGCGGCGTGCGCGAGGTCGTCCTCACCGGCGTCCACCTCGGCAAGTACGGCGAGGACCTGGGCCGGCACGACGGCCTGGCGCGGCTGGTCGACCGCCTGGTGGCGATCGACGGGCTGGCGCGCCTGCGCCTGTCGAGCGTGCTGCCCGTGCAGGTCACCCCCGCCCTGGTCGAGCGCGTCCGCGACCACCCCAAGGTCTGCCGCCACCTGCACGTCCCCCTGCAGGCCGGCGACGACCGGGTGCTCGGGGCGATGCACCGCCCCTACCGGGTGGCCGAGTTCCTGGAGCGCGTCGAGCACGCCAAGGCCGAGGTCCCCGGGCTCGGCCTGTCGACCGACGTGATCGTCGGCTTCCCCGGCGAGACCGAGGCGCAGTTCCAGGCGACCATGCGGGTGGTGCGGCAGGTCGGCTTCTCCAAGCTGCACGTCTTCCGCTACTCCCAGCGGCCCGGCACGCCCGCCGCGGAGCTGCCCGCGCAGCTCCCCGACGCGGTCAAGAAGCGGCGCGCCCGCGAGCTGATCGCGCTCGGCGCCGAGCTGCGCCGCCGCTTCCACGAGCAACACCTCGGCCAGCCCCTCTCCGTGCTGGTCGAGACGGCCAGCGACGGGCTGGCCGAGGGCACCAGCGACAACTACATCAAGGTCCGCTTCGCCGGCGACCACGACCTGGTCGACCAGGTCGTGACCGTGCGCGGCGTGCGCGCGGACAACGAGGGGATGGAGGCCGAGACGATGAAGGGGACGGCAGCATGAGCAACGGGGACTGCCTGTTCTGCAAGATCGCCAAGGGCGAGCTGCCGGCCGACGTCGTCCTCGACCGCGACGGGGTGGTCGCGTTCCGGGACATCAACCCGCAGGCGCCGACCCACGTGCTGGTGATCCCGGTCGAGCACCTCGCCAGCCTGGAGATGGTCGCCGACCACCATGCCTCCCTGCTGACCAGCCTGGTCAGCGCCGTCAACGAGGTGGCGCGCAACGAGGGCGTCGCCGGCGGCTTCCGGGTCGTCACCAACGTCGGCCAGTCCGCCGGCCAGTCGGTCGACCACCTCCACCTCCACGTCCTGGGCGGCCGGCCGATGCGCTGGCCGCCCGGCTGACCAGGACAAGGCGCCGCCGGCGGCGCACCGAGGATTCCGAGACGAAGGACGCAAGGTGGCAGAGGACCGATCCATGGCCGTGCCCTACGGCTCCTGGCGCTCGCCGATCAGCGCCGAGCTGGTCGCCGGCGGCGGGGTCATGCTGGAGGAGCTGCACCCCGCCGGCGGGGCGCTCTACTGGGTCGAGGGCCGGCCGGCCGAGGGCGGCCGCGGGGTGCTGTGCCGCTGGGCGCCCGGCGAGGGCATCGAGGCGCTGACGCCACCGCGGTTCGACGTGCGCACCCGCGTGCACGAGTACGGCGGCGGCGCGTTCCTGCCGGCCGACGGCGGCACGGTGTTCTTCTCCAACCTGCCCGACCAGCGCCTCTGGCGCCAGGACCGCGGCGGCGCGCCGCGCCCGCTGACGCCGGAGCCGCCGATCCCGGCGGCGCTGCGCTACGCCGACGCGCGCCTGCTGCCCCCCAATTCCCGGGGCGCTACCGCGTCGCTCCTCGAGCCCCCCGGACCCCCCAGCGCCGGCACGCTGGTCTGCGTGCGCGAGTCCCACCTCGGCGACAAGGTGGTCAACGACCTGGTGGCGCTGCCCGCCGGCGGCGGCGAGCCGCACGTGCTCGCCTCCGGGCGCGACTTCTACGCCGCGCCGCGGCCGAGCCCGGACGGGCGCTGGCTCGCCTGGCTGGAATGGGACCACCCGCGCATGCCGTGGGACGGCAGCGAGCTGCGCGTCGCCGAGCTCGCCGGCGGGGCGCTGGCCGGGACGCCGCGGCTGGTCGCCGGCGGCGTCGAGGAGTCGATCTTCTGCCCGCAGTGGAGCCCCGACGGCCGCCTGCACTTCAGCAGCGACCGCACCGGCTGGTGGAACCTCTACCGAGAGGAGGCGGACGGCGAGGTCGCCGCGCTCGCCCCCGAGCAGGCCGAGTTCGGCGAGCCGCAGTGGGTCTTCGGGATGTCGACCTACGCGTTCCTGCCCGACGGGCGTATCGCCTGCCTCTACGGGCGCGGGCCGGTCAGGCGCATCGGGCTGGTCGCGCCGGGCGCGCAGCGCGCCGTCCCGCTGCCGCTGCCGTTCACCGACTTCTTCCCGCCGCGGCTGTGCGCGTTCGGCGAGCGGCTGGCGGTGATCGCCGGCCGCGCCACCCAGCCGACCGCGATCGTCCTGGTCGACCCGGACACCGGCGCGAGCGAGCTGGTGCGCAGCTCCCGCCCGCTGGACCTCGACCCGGGCTACCTGTCGATCCCACAGCCGGTGGAGTTCGCCACCGGCGACGGGCAGACCGCCCACGCCCTCTACTACCCGCCGACGAACCCCGAGGCCCACGGCCCCGATGGGGAGCGCCCGCCGCTCGTGGTGACCTGCCACGGCGGGCCCACCGCGGGCGTGTCCGACCGGCTCAAGCTGGCGGTGCAGTACCTCACCAGCCGCGGGATCGCGGTCGCCGACGTGGACTACCGCGGCTCGACCGGGTACGGCAGGGACTACCGCGAGGCCCTCCAGGGCCGCTGGGGCGAGGTCGACACCGAGGACTGCGTCAACGTCGCCAGGCACCTGGCCGACACCGGCGAGGTCGACGGCGACCGGCTGGCGATCTCCGGGGGCAGCGCCGGCGGCTACGCGGTCCTGTGCGCGCTGGCCTTCTACGACGTGTTCGCCGCCGGGGTCAGCGAGGCCGGCCTGGCCGACCTCACCACCTTCGTCGGCGACACCCACAAGTTCGAGGCCCGCTACCTCGACCAGCTGGTCGGCCCCTGGCCGCAGGCGGAGGCGCTGTACCGGCAGCGCTCGCCGCTGTACGCCGCCGACCGGATCGCCTGCCCGGTGATCCTGATCCAGGGGCTCGACGACGCGGTGGTGCCGCCCGCCCAGGCCGAGGTGATGGTGCGCGCCCTGGCCGAGCGCGGCATCCCCCACGCCTACCTGACCTTCCCGGGCGAGCGCCACGGCCTGCGCAATGCCGAGAACATCGCCCGCGCGGTCGAAGCGGAGCTGTACTTCCTCAGCCGCATCCTCGGCTTCGAGCTGGCCGACAAGGTCGAACCGGTCCCGATCGAGGGCCTCGACGGCCACCGCGACGCGGCCGACCTCGGCTGAACGGGGACTCCGGCTCCGCCGAGGAAGCCCGATATACTCGCAAGACATCGGACGCCCCCGGAGGATCGCGGCGTCTGCCGTCCCGGACGGAGGGACCCGAAGCAAGCGTGCAGCAACAGACCCAGGTCAAGGTGCTGGTACCCGGCAGCCATTCGATGGTGAGCCTGCTGGGGACCAGGGACGAACTGCTCAAGCTCATCGAAGCGGCCTTCGAGAGCACCGTCTTCGTTCGCGGCAACGAGATCACCATCTCCGGTGAGCAGCGGGACGCCGAGCGCGTCGCGCGCCTGTTCGAGGAGCTGATCAGCCTGCTCGAACAGGGCAACTCGCTCACCGCCGAGACGGTCGGGCGCTCGATCGACATGCTCAGGGGCGACGAGGGGGTGCGCCCCTCCGACGTCTTCGGCGACGGCGTGCTGAGCGTCCGCGGCCGCTCCATCAAGCCGAAGACGGTGGGCCAGAAGAAGTACGTCGACGCGATCCGCGCCAACACCATCGTCTTCGGCATCGGCCCCGCCGGCACCGGCAAGACCTACCTGGCCATGGCCCTCGCCGTCCAGGCCCTGCTGACCAAGCAGGTCAACCGCCTGATCCTGACCCGCCCGGCGGTCGAGGCGGGGGAGAAGCTCGGCTTCCTCCCCGGCACCCTGTCGGAGAAGATCGACCCCTACCTGCGCCCCCTCTACGACGCCCTCTACGAGATGATGGACCCCGACCAGATCGGCCGCCTCACCGAACGCGGCACGATCGAGGTCGCTCCTTTGGGGTATATGCGGGGTAGGACCCTTAACGACTGTTTCGTCGTTCTTGACGAGGCCCAGAACACCACCCCGGAGCAGATGAAGATGTTCCTGACGCGGCTCGGGTTCAACTCGAAGGCCGTGGTCACCGGCGACGTCACCCAGATCGACCTGCCCGCCGGTCAGCACTCCGGGCTGAACGTGGTGCGCGACATCCTCACCGGCATCGACGGGCTCTCGTTCGTCTACCTGTCCAGCCGTGACGTGGTGCGCCACCGCATCGTGCAGGCCATCGTGGAGGCCTACCGCCGCTACGACGAGGCCAGGGCCTGATGGCCGACCCCGCGCATGCCGGGGCGGCCGCCCGGAAGGGCGGCCGCCGGTGAGCGTCTTCCTGGCCAACGAGCAGAACCAGCGGACGGTCGACGAGACCGGCTTGGTGGCCCTCGCCCGCCAGGTGATGAAGGCCGAGGGCGTGCACGAGTCGGAGGTCTCCATCCTGCTGGTCGACCCGACCGTGATGGCCGGCCTGAACGCCCGCTTCATGGGCGAGCGGCGGCCGACCGACGTGCTCGCCTTCCCGATCGACGAGGACCCGCCGGCCTCCGGGCCGCCGGACGGGCCGGTCGGCCCGCCCGGGTTCGCGGGCGGCCGCGGCCGCGACGACGAGGACGACCTCGACGAGGACGACGACGAGCCCTGGCTGCTCGGCGACGTGGTCCTCTGCCCGGCCTACGCGGCCGAGCAGGCCGCCCGGGCCGGGCAGACCCTCGCCGCCGAGCTGGAGCTGCTCACCGTGCACGGCATCCTGCACCTGTGCGGCTTCGACCACGCCGAGCCCGAGGAGGAGCAGGCGATGCGCGCCCGGACCGACGAGCTGCTGGCCGACTGGCGGGGGAGGGCGCACCCGTGAAGGCTCCGGGCGTCGGCGACCTCTGGACGATCGTGGTGATCGTCGTGCTGACCGGCTTCGCCGCCTTCCTCGCCGCGTCCGAGACCAGCCTCACCCGCATGGGCCGCATCCGCGCCAAGCACCTGCAGGACGAGAACCAGCGCGGCGCCACCGCGCTGCTGCGGCTGGTCGAGGACCCGCCGCGCTTCCTCAACCTGGTGCTCCTGCTGCTGCTGGTGACCCAGTTCTCCGCCACCGCGCTGGCCACCTCGGTGGCCGAGCGGCTGATCGGCGGCGGCATCGGCCTGGCCGTGGCGATCATCGCCATGACCATCCTCACCTTCGTCTTCGCCGAGGTCGCGCCGAAGACGCTCGCGGTGCAGCAGACCGACCGCGTCGCCCTGCGCGTCGCCCCGGTGGTCTGGCTGCTCGTCCGCCTGCCGGTGCTGGGGCCGCTGACGCGGCTGTTCATCGGCATCGGCAACGTGGTGGCGCCGGGCAAGGGCCTGGCCAGCGGCCCCTTCGTCTCCGAGGACGAGCTGCGCGCCCTGGTCGACGAGGCGGAGCGCGGCGAGGTCATCGAAGAAGAAGAGCGCGAGATGATCCACTCCATCTTCGAGTTCGGCGACACCATCCTGCGCGAGGTGATGGTGCCCCGGCCGGACATGGTCGCGGTGGCGCTGTCCCGCTCGCTGCAGGAGGTGCTCGAGCTGATCCTGCGCTCCGGCTTCTCGCGCATCCCCGTCTACCAGCGCGACCTCGACGACATCGTGGGGCTCGCCTACGCCAAGGACGTGCTGCGCAGCCTCCACCAGGGGCAGGCCTCCAAGCCGCTCGGCGACATCCTGCGCCCGGCGCCGTTCATGCCCGAGTCGATGCGCGCCGCCGACTGCCTGCGCGAGATGCGCAAGCGCAAGAGCCACATGGTGATCGTGCTCGACGAGTACGGCGGCACCGCCGGCCTGGTCACCATCGAGGACCTGCTGGAGGAGATCGTCGGCGAGATCGCCGACGAGTACGACAGCGAGGAGCCGAACGTGGAGCCGCTGCCCGACGGCGACTACCGCGTCAACGCGCGCCTGGGCATCGACGAGGTCAACGAGCTGCTCGGGGTCGAGCTGCCGTCGACCGAGTGGGACTCCATCGGCGGCCTGCTGTTCAACCTGCTCGGCGACGTCCCCAAGGAGGGCCAGGAGGTCGAGTTCCAGGGCCTGCGCCTGCGCGCCGAGCGGGTCCAGGGCCGCCGCGTCGGGCGCATCCGCATCCACCGGCTGACCGGGTCCGAGGTGGGTGACGACTCGGACGCCCCCGCCCAGGCCCGGCCGCAGTGAGCCGCGGCGAGCTGGTCGCCGCCGCCCGCGCGGCCCGGCAGCGCGCCTACGCGCCCTACTCGGGCTACCGGGTCGGCGCCGCCCTGCTGACCGAGGACGGCACCGTGGTCACCGGCGCCAACGTGGAGAACGCCTCATCGAGCCTGGGCATCTGCGCCGAGCGGGCCGCGGTGGCGGCCGCGGTGGCCGCCGGGCACCGCCGCTTCACCGCCATCGCCGTGGCCGTCGGCGGCCCCGACCCTGCCAGGCCATGCGGCGCCTGCCGCCAGGTCCTGCACGAGTTCCCCGCCGGCCCTGACCTGGAGGTGGTCTGCGCCGGCGAGGACGGCGACGCGCTCCTGGTCACCACCCTCGGCGAGCTGCTCCCGCACGCCTTCGGCCCGGCCCAGCTCGGGGTCGCGTCGCCGTGAAGTCCGGCCTCGTCGCCCTCGCCGGCCGCCCGAACGTCGGCAAGTCGACCCTGCTCAACGCCCTGCTCGGCCGCAAGCTCGCGATCATGTCCGACAAGCCCCAGACCACCCGCTCGGTGGTCAGGGGCGTGCTGCGCCGCGAGGCCGGCCAGGCGGTGCTGGTCGACACGCCCGGCCTGCACAAGCCCCAGACCCTCCTCGGTGAGCGCCTCAACCGCCTGGTCCGCGGCACCCTGACCGAGGTCGACCTGATCTGCCTGCTGGTCGACGCGGCCGCCGGCGTCGGCCGCGGCGACCGCTTCCTCGCCGCCGAGGTGGCCCGCGTCGGCACCCCCGCCATCTGCGTGGTCAACAAGCTCGACGCCATCTCCAAGCCGCGCCTCGCCGAAACCCTGCAGGCCGCCGGGGAGCTCGGCGACTGGGCCGAGGTGGTGCCGGTCTCCGCCCGCAGCGGCGAGCAGCTCGACCTGCTGGTGGAGCTGGTCTTCGCCCACCTCCCCGAGGGCGCGCCGCTGTACCCGGAGGGCGAGCCGCTCCCCGACGAGGTGCCGGAGCAGCGCTTCGTCGCCGAGGTGATCCGCGAGAAGGCGCTCGCCCTGGTCCACGACGAGCTGCCCCACTCGGTCGCGGTCGTCGTCGAGGAGATCGTCCCCGGCGAGCGGTCCAGCGACGACGACCCGCTGCTGGTGGTCCGCGCCGACCTGTACGTGGAGCGGTCCAGCCAGAAGCCGATCCTGATCGGCCGCCAGGGCGCGGTGCTGCGCGAGATCGGCACCCGCGCCCGCGCCGAGCTGGAGGGCCTGCTCGGCGCGCGCATCTACCTCGACCTGCACGTCAAGATCGCGCGCGAGTGGCAACGCGACCCCAAGCAGCTCACCCGCCTGGGGTTCTGAGGAGGCTTCGGCATGCGAGTGATGGTGCTGGGAGGGACACGGTTCATCGGTGCCGCCATCGTCGAGGAGCTCGACGCGCACGGCCACGAGCTGCTGCTGGTCCACCGCGGCGAGCACGAGCCCGACGACCTGCCAGCGGTCGACCACCTCCACTGCGACCGCACGGACCTGCCGCACCTCCGCGGCGCCCTGACCGATTTCGGCCCCGACGCGCTGGTCGACACGCTCGCCCTCACCGCCGCCGACGCCGAGACCGCCCTGGCCGCCGTGGACGACCTGCGCCTGCTCGTGCTCTCCAGCATGGACGTCTACCGGGCGTTCGACTCGGCGCTGCACGGCGGCGAGACCGACGCCGTGCCGCTGGACGAGAACGCCCCGCTGCGCGAGCAGCGCTACCCCTACCGCGGCATCGTCGAAGGGCGCGACGACTACGACAAGCTCGACGTCGAGGAGGCCTACCAGGCCAGGGCGGCGACCGTCTGCCGCCTGCCGATGGTCTACGGCGAACGTGACTACCAGCGCCGCGAGGAGAAGCTGCTGCGGCGCGTCCGCGCCGGCCGCGCCCGCATCCCGGTGGGGACGGCCAACTGGCTGTGGACCCGCGGCTACGTGCGCGACGTCGCCACCGGGGTGCGCCTGGCGCTGGAGTCCGAGGCGACCGTCGGCGAGGTGCTCAACCTGGGGGAGAGCCACACCTGGTCGATGCTGCTGTGGGCCAGGCACGTGCTGGAGGCGGCCGGCTCGACCGCCGAGCTGGTGCGCGTCCCCGACGTGCTCCTCCCCGACGACCTGGAGGAGCTCGCCGGCTTCGCCCAGCACCTGCTGTTCGACTCCTCGAAGGCTCGCGACCTGCTCGGCTGGACCGAGACCGACCCGCACGAGGCGCTGCACCGCTCGGTCGCCTGGCACCTGGCCCACCCGCCCCAGGACGCGAGCGGGGACTTCGCCGCGGACGACCGGGCGCTGGCGGCGGCCGGCTGAACCGCTGTGCC
The DNA here is from genome assembly GCA_036377075.1 of Actinomycetes bacterium. GTDB lineage: Bacteria > Actinomycetota > CALGFH01 > CALGFH01 > CALGFH01 > DASUZB01. Next base: position 39,909 of record DASUZB010000313.1, read on the forward strand.
GGCCGCCGCATCAGGTAGGTGCAGTAGCCGGCTGGGAGCGAGGTAATCCGCGCGCAGGGCCATCGTGCGCGTTGACATCGCGGCGGGGCTGGCGGGAGTGTACGTGGTGCGCGACAGCTACCGGTCGCGCGCAACCAAGGCAGGGAAAGGCATCCCGTGACCGACGGTACGTCCACCACCAACGACGAGCTGCCACCCGAGCTGAACACCGGGGTGCCGCAGACGGCCCGGATCTGGAACTACTGGCTGGGCGGCAAGGACAACTTCCCGGTCGACCGGCAGGTCGGCGACCAGATCCTCGAGGCTTTCCCGGCGATCGTCGAGAACGCCCGGGCCTCGCGGGCGTTCCTCGCCCGGGCGGTCCGGTACCTGGCCGGGGAGGCGGGCATCCGCCAGTTCCTCGACGTCGGCACCGGCCTGCCCACCGCCAACAACACCCACGAGGTCGCCCAGGCGGTGGCGCCGGACTCCCGGATCGTCTACGTCGACAACGACCCCATCGTGCTGGTGCACGCCCGCGCGCTGCTCACCAGCAACCCCCAGGGCGCCACCGCCTACGTCGACGCCGACCTGCGCGACCCCGACAAGGTCCTGCGGGAGGCGGCCCGGACGCTGGACCTCGCCCAGCCGGTGGCGGTGATGCTGATGGGGATCCTGGGGCACATCGCCGACGACGACGAGGCGCGGTCCATCGTCGAGCGGCTGATGGGCGCCGTGCCCTCCGGCAGCTACCTGACGATGAACGACGGCACCGACACCAGCGCGGAGGTGGTGGAGGCGGCACGCATCTGGAACGAGTCCGCCAACCCGACCTACCACCTCCGTAGCCCTGATCGGATCGCGCGCTTCTTCGACGGTCTCGAGCTCGTGGAGCCCGGCGTCGTCTCCCCGCCACGCTGGCGTCCCGAGCCCAGCTCGGCCGGCCTCCCGGCCGAGGTCGACTCGTCCTGCGGGGTCGGCCGCAAGCCGTAGCCGCTGAACTCACTGTTGACGGCGCCGGTGGCGGATGCTTGCATTTCGTCACCGTCTGCTTGGCCGTCCGAGATCCCCGACCCTCCGGCCGACGCTACCCGAACCGGTTCCCGCCGCCCGACATCCCGTCGTCGCGATGCGCCGTGCCCTGCCGCGTAACGCGCGCAAGGGCCGCGTGCGCTCTATCAACGCCACCGTTGGCGTAGGCCGAAGGGAGTTCTGCATGGGGCCGAGGCGCGCTTCCCTGCTGGTGCTCGTTCTGTGCTTCCTGATCTCGATGGCGGGGCTGACCGCCGGTGCGTCCGGTGCCCCCGCGAGCAGGGACGAGCTGGAGCTGTACAAGGCCACGGTGGACGCGCCCACGCTGCAGCGGCTGCAGCGCGGCGGCTACGACGTCGCGTCCGTGCGGGAGACGACCGCGGGCACCGAGGTGGACCTTGTCCTCTCGGGCGCGGAGCGCGACCGGCTCCGCGGCCAGGGGATCCAGCTGGACGTCGTGCGTGACAAGCAGGGCCGCTCGCAGCAGCAGCGCGCCGAGGTGCAGGCCGCCGCCGGGTTCAACGTGTGGCGGTCCTACGACCAGCCGGGCGGGATCCGGGACCAGATGTACGACCTCGCCCGCCGCAACCCGCAGCTCGTCAAGCTCGAGGTGCTCGGCAAGACCGGCCAGGGGCGGGAGTACATCGCCCTGAAGGTGACCCAGGACGCCCGCGAGGTCCGCGACGGATCGCGTCCGGCGGTGCTGTACGTGTCCACCTACCACGCCCGGGAGTGGATCAGCACCGAGGTCAACCGCCGGCTGCTCAACTGGTACGTCGACCGGTGGCGGGCCAACGACAAGACCGTCAAGGGGCTCCTCAAGAGCAACGAGCTGTGGTTCGTGCTGGTCCACAACCCCGACGGCTACCAGTACACCTTCGACGTCGAGCGGCTGTGGCGCAAGAACCTGCGCGACAACGACGGCAACGGGAAGATCGACAGCAACGACGGCGTCGACCCCAACCGCAACCACTCCGAGCACTGGCGGTACGACGACGAGGGCTCCTCGTCGCTGTTCCCCAGCCAGACGTACCGCGGTACCGCCCCGGAGTCGGAGCCCGAGACGCGGGCGATGGTGGGCCTGTTCGACAAGGTCCACTTCAAGTTCGCGATCAGCTACCACTCGTTCGGCCCGCTGCTGCTGTACCCGCAGGGGTGGCAGACGCTCACGCCCACGGCCGACGACCCCATCTACGTGGCGCTCACCGGCAGGGACACCGACCCGGCGGTGCCCGGGTTCAACCCCGGGGTCTCGGCCGACCTGTACACGACCAACGGCGAGTTCACCGACTGGGCGCATGGCAAGCGGAACACCCTGGCCTGGACCCCGGAGCTCAACGAGGGTTGCGACGGTTGCGGGTTCGTCTTCCCCGACGACGAGGCGCTGGTCCAGGCGGAGTTCCAGAAGAACCTGGACTTCGCCGTGCGGATCGCCAAGTCGGCCATGGACCCGGACGACCCGGTGTCCCACGCCGGCATCGACACCGCCGGCCTGTACCTGGACACCTCCAAGATCGACCCGTGGAAGACCAACTGGCCGACCTCGGACCTGCGCGTCGACCTCTCCTACGCCGGCGGCTCCTCCCAGCCCGTCGAGGTGCTGGCCAAGCGGGCGGTCGGGGCCGTGACCCTGCACTACGCGGTCAACGGCGGTGCGGCCCAGACCGCCACGACCAAGGAGTCGCCCAACGGCGAACGGTTCGGGGGCAACAACGCCTACGACACCTACTACCACTACCTGCGCGGCACGATCCCCGGGTTGAAGGTCGGCGACTCGGTCTCGTACTGGTTCACCGGCGGCGCTGAGACCACCGAGCACGCCTCGTTCAACGTGGTGGAGGACTCCAGCGACGCCGACGTCCTGATCCTGGCCGCCGAGGACCGCACCGGGGCGTCGACCTCTCCCGCGTACGCGAGCACCAGCCCGACGACCCCCAACTACCTCTCGTTCTACGAGGACGCCCTGAAGGCGAACGGGATCGCTTACGACGTCTACGACGTCGACGCCAGGGGGCGGAAGGCGCCCGACCACCTCGGCGTGCTGGACCACTACAAGGCGGTCATCTGGTACCGGGGCAACGACATCCACGTGCGCGAGCCCGGCTGGCCGGGCGGGAACGTCTCGCGCCTGGCGGTCGACGAGAACCTGGAGGTCCGCCAGTACCTCAACGAGGGCGGCAAGCTCCTGTACACCGGGCAGTGGGCCGGCGGGACGGAGAACGGCATCGGCGGCACGCAGCTCTACGACCCCGTGGCCAACCAGCAGTGCCAGGGCGGCTCGCCACCACCGCCGCCCGAGGTCACGGCGCGCTGCCTGAACTGGGGCGACAAGAACGACTTCCTGCAGTACTACCTCGGCGCGTACCTCTACGTCCCCAACGCCGGCCTGGACGCCAACGGCGATCCGTTCCCGATCGTCGGCGCGGACACGCCGTTCGCCGGACCGCCCGCGTCAGCGTGGACGCTCGGCGGCGGGACCAGCGCCGACAACCAGGTCGAGAACGCCTCGTTCCTGGCCACCAGCGGGATCCTCGACCCGAAGACCTACCCGCAGTTCGACAGCTGGATCTCGGCGAAGTGGGACCGGCCCGGCGGCCCGTTCGCGCCGCACACCGGCGACTTCTACGCCTACTCGCAGATCGCCGATATCAGCTACAAGCGGCTGGCGCACACGATCGACGTGCCCGCCGGCGGGGCCACGGTGTCCTTCTGGACCTCCTACGACACCGAGCCCGCCTGGGACCACGTGTTCGTCGAGGCCCACACCGTCGGGCAGGACAACTGGACCACCCTGCCCGACCTCAACGGCCACACGACCCAGGCCACCGGTGAGAGCTGCAAGCAGGAGAACTCGGGCGGCTGGCGGACGCTGCACCCGCAGCTCGACCACTACCAGACCCAGACGGGACCTTCGAGCTGCGACCCCACCGGGACCACCGGCGCCTGGAACGCCGCGTCGGGAAGCTCCGGCGGCTGGCAGCAGTGGCGGGTCGACCTCGGCGCCTTCGCCGGCCAGCAGGTCGAGGTCTCCATCTCCTACGCGAGCGACTGGTCGACCCAGGGCCTGGGGGTCTTCGTCGACGACGTCGACGTCTCGACCGGCCAGGGAACCACCTCGTTCGAGGCGGGGATGGACGGGTGGACCACCCCGGGCGCCCCTCCGGGGAGCTCGCCGAACGCGAACGACTTCGAACGGACCACCGCGGCCGGGTTCCCCGAGGGACCCGTCGCCACCACCAAGGACTCGGTCTACTTCGGCTTCGGCTTCGAGGGCATCACCGACCAGGCCGACCGCAACGAGGTGATGGGCAGGGCCATCGGCTACCTGCTCGGGCAGTAGGGCCGCAGGCACGGACGGGAGGAACCGGCCCCGGGAGACCGGGGCCGGTTCGCGTTGGGGTGCGGTCAGGTACGGCGGAACGGGTAGACGGGGTCGCCGACGCCGTCGATGCCGACGCTGTCGATCACGCACGGGTGGAACACGTAGCCGCGCGCCATGGGAATGTTGAACTGGTCGGTGTCCGCGTGGGAGTAGAAGCGGGCCTCGCCGCCGGCCTCGACGTAGCCGAGGAGCCCGTTCTGCCACAGGACCGAGGGGAGGCTGGTGCTCGCGTCGAACTTCCCGTCGGCCTGCATGCTCACCAGCTCCAGTTCCTCCCTGGAGAAGCGGTCCCGGCCGACCTCCCTGATGATGTCGCGGATCTGCTGGTCGATCCCTGTCAGGTACTCCAGGGTGCTGGTGTAGACCTCGGTGTACTCGTTGCGCGCGGCGTCCTTCGGCATGGTGTCGGCGGCGACCTGGTTGCTGGCCTGGGCGAGCTGCGAGTCGCCGAAGCGCTTGGCGGCGCGGGCGACCACGCGCCGCAGGTCCGCCTGGGGGATCTCGGAGCGGCCGGCCGCCTTCTGCCGGACGATCTCGGCGCAGATCGCGTTGCCGAGCGAGACGACGTCCCTCGGGATCAGCCGGGTGTGGCGCAGCAGGTAGTCGGTCACCCGCTCGTGCACGCCGCGGGACTGGTTGCTCACCACCGGCGTCCCGAGCCAGGCCTCCACCGGGTGGGCGGAGCCCTCCGGCGCCATGAAATAGGAGCGGTCGAGCCGGCGCAGCTTCTCGAGCAGCAGGTACTCGATCGAGGCCTTGGTCCATCCGAGGATGCGGATGTGGGGCTCGTCGTAGTAGCGGGGCGCGTGCTCGGAGCGGTAGACCGCCGACATGACGATGTCGCGGATGGAGATCACGATGTGCAGGCGGCCGCCGAGCCGCGGGTCGCGCAGGAACCGCATCACCTGGTGGAACAGGCCCATCTGGCAGCGCAGCCAGTACATCGGCGCGTGGCTGAACTCCTCGTCGACCGCGTCGAGGTAGAAGAAGATCGGCGGGCAGGTCCGCAGGACCTCGGCGAGGACGTCCTCCAGGTCGTCCCAGGCGGGGTCCTCGACGTAGGCGGTCAGCTGCCGGGCGTTGGCGTGGCCGTGGATGATCCCGCGCAGCTCCGCGTAGATCGACCTGGGCCGGCGGAACTCGCCCAGCAGGTGGCCGTAGTCCTGCCTGATCGACTCCGCCTGCTCGAGCGAGAGGTGGGGCCTGAGTTCCTCGTGGGCGAGCAGGTGGGTGGCGAGTGAGCTGAGGATCGCGCGGTTCCACATCCGCATCCACTTCTCGGTGAGGAACCGTTCGGGGAACCACATGCAGGCCTTGACGATTGCCTCGGTCGACGGCGGGTCCTGCTCGGGGTGGACGGAGTAGACCGACTCCTGGTGCGACTGGAAGGTACGCAGCCGGCGCAGGTAGACGGTCTTGCCGGCGCCGAGCCTGCCGACGATCACGCGGGTGGTCGCGTCGTTGGCCGGGGCGGCGAGCGCGCCGAACGCCGGGTTGCCGTGGAAGTCGACGAAGTCGCTCAGGACGTTCTCGATCGGTGCCCGGGAACCGTCCGGGTTGCCGAACGGCCCCGCCAGCTCCGAGACGCCTTCGCGTACCGGGTTGTCATCGACGTCAGCGGGCATGCGGCCTCCGGTCGGTCACGGCGGGCTACGCGGGCGCGCCGGGGATCAGGAACAGGCCGCGGGCGACGCGCCACGCCTCGCGCAGGCGCGCGGCCTCCTCGTCGTCGAGCTGCGCGAGCGCGGCCTCCTCGGCCCCGTCGCCGAACAGCTCCTTGACGGTGAAGCCGCGCTCCGAGGTGGGGCTCTGCAGGCCGTCCTCGGTGATGACCCAGTCATCGTCGGGCATCTCGATGATCGGCCTGAGCGGGGAGATGGCCGCGGACGGCGGCCGCGTGCGGGCCTCGACGGCCACCCGCAGCAGCGCCGTGAGCCCCTGCAACGCCCCGGCGGGATCGAACTGCTCGTCGCCCGGGTAGCGGTTGAGCTTCTGCAGCTCGGGGGCCACCGAGGCGGCCCACGCGTCCGCGCTGGTGTCCGCCGACCACGGCACCGGCTGCTGCCCCCGCACGGCGACCGGGGCCGCCGTGGCGTCGTGCGGCAGCGTGCCGTCCTCCTCCTCGATGCCGACGTCGAGCACCGGGACGGTGCCGTCCTCGTGCCGCGTCGAGACCGGGAAGCGCAGCCGGAAGCTGGTGGCCGGCAGCCGGACCCGGACCCCCCGTTCCGACACGGCGCCGAGCTCGCGAGCCCGGTCGAGCAGCCCGACGATGCTCTGGAAGGTCGGTGCCTCCTCGAACCTCCTGAAGGCGTCCTCGTCGGTGCGCCGGCGCTCCTGCACGTTCTCGAGCGTCACCTGGCGCAGGTCGTCCAGGCTGGCGGTGGTCTGCTGCCTGATCGCCTCGATCTCGTGGGAGAGCTGCTCGACCGAGGAGCGGGTGTGCTGCTCCTGCTGGCGGACCTCGCGCAGCCCCCGTTCCAGCATCGACTGCACCCAGTACAGCGGTCCGAACAGCAACAGCGCCGCGCCGATGTTCTGCCACACCTGCTGGGCGTAGTCGCCCCGCACCAGCGACCCGACGTAGATCGTGCAGACGCCGAGGGCGACCGTGACCACCGGGATGGCCAGGCTCCGCCCGCGCATCATCGGAAGCGACGGCGACGGCTGGCGGGCATGGCGTCGATCCGGTACGGCGAGCATTGGCGTGATACGGCCCACATGCCGCGATCGTTGCATCCACGGTGACCGACGTAAAGGGCATACCCCGTAGGCTGCAATCAGTCCGAAGCACCGCAATGCGAGGTGTAGTCGGGGCCGCCGTCGCGGCGGTCTGCGGCAGCGAAGTCGGAGGGCTTTCCCCAGATCCCGCAAACGGCCTGGGCAGCGGCCACCTGGCCGGCTAGGTTCTGGGCCATGGAAACGTACACCAGTTCGCGAGGTCGCCCTGAGGCCAGCCCCGCCGCGCCGCCCGCGGGCCTGCCCGACGGGATGCCCGCCGGTCCAGCAGGGCCAGGTGGGCTGCCCGCAGGGTTGGAGGCGCTGGCGGCCGCGGTCGCCGGGCTGGCCACCGTCGACCCCGCGTGCGAGGCCGACGCGATGCTGGCGACCGGGGTCCTTGGCATGCGCCGGCTGCTCGACCAGGCCGAGGGCGCCTGGCTGCGGCTGGTCGCCGCCGCCGACGCCCGGGGCGCTCCTGGTGCCGAACGCGGCGTGGTGGCGCCGACCGCCGGGTGGCTGCGGGCGGGGTGCCGGATGAGCCCGGCGCTGGCGGCGCAGCGGGTCCGCACCGCCCGCGCGCTGCACCGCGGCCCCCTGCCCACGGTCGGCGAGGCCCTGGCCGCCGGCGAGCTGTCGTACCAGCACGCCGCCGCCCTGGCCGACGCCACCCACGACCTGCCCCCCGCCAAGGTTGCCGAGGCCGACCCGGTCTTCGCCGACGCCGCCCGAACGCTGGACCCGCCCCGGCTGCGCCGCGTCGCCGAGCACCTGCGCGACCTGGTCGACCCCGACGCCGCCGACGAGCGGACCCGCAAGCGGCTGGGCAAGCGTGGGCTATGGCTGTCGTCGACGTTCGACGGCATGGTCGACGTCAAGGGCCTGCTGGAACCGGAGGCCGGCGAGGCGGCCATGGCCGTGCTGGCGCCGCTGGCCCGCCCGGCCGGCCCGGACGATGGGCGCACCGCGCCGCAGCGCCGCGCCGACGCCCTGGGCGAGCTGGCCCGGTGGGCGTTGCGGGCCGGGGACCTGCCCCAGGAGGGCGGGCTGCGGCCCAACCTGAACGTCACAGTGGACTGGGACAGCCTCCAAGCCCAGCTCGGCGGCTGGGGCGGGGTCCTGCCGGGTGAGACCGTGCGGCGGCTGGCGTGCGACGCGACCATCACCCGCGCGGTCGTCCGCCGCCAGCCCGACCACGGCCGCGCCAGCCTGGCCGCCGCCGGCCACGGTGGTAGCTGCGTGGACGGCACCCTGGCCGCCGGCCACGGCGAGGTCGGCGAGGACGGCGGCTCCCTGGCCGCGGTGCTGCGCGCGGCGGTCAGCCTGCTGCCGCCGCCGCTCGGCGCGCCGGTCGAGCTGCTGGACCTAGGCCGCACCACCCGGGTCGTCTCGCCCGCGCTGCGCCGGGCCTTGGCGCTGCGGGACGGCGGCTGCGTCGCCGAGGGCTGCGGACGGCCAGCGGCGTGGTGTGACGCCCACCACCTGGTCCACTGGGTGGATGGCGGGGCGACCCGCTTGGAGTGCCTGGTGCTGCTGTGCCGGGTCCACCACGTCGCCGCCCACGAGGGCGGCTGGGTGTTCGTGCGCGACCCGGCCACCGGCCGGGTCACCCTGGTCCCACCGGCCCGCCGCGGCCACGACCCACCCGCCGCGTAGAGGCCGCCACCCGGCAGCGCCTGACTGGTCTGCGGCATCACCGCGTGACGCCGCTCTACCCTCGCCATCCCGAGACTAGGCCGACCAGTCCGCCGTGCTAGTCCTGCCACCGCGGGTGGGCGACTGCTTCAGCGCCGACGCGCCACCCTGGCGGAGCTAAAAGGGGCATTCCGGATCTGAATCGTGCCCCTGATCGGGCGGCGCCACGCTGCTCGTTAGGTCACGCCTGGCGCAGGTCGACGGTGCTGACGATCAGCGGCGGCGCCTCCCCGGGCGGGGTGGAAGGCTGGCTGAACCGCAGCTCCAGCAGTTCCGTGCCAGGTGGTGGTGAGGGCGTGAAGGTGCGCTGGATGACGCGCACCATGCCGTAGGCGGGGTACGAGCTTGTGCGGGGGGTGTACGTGGTGCCGGCCCCGTCGGACACCTCGCATTCGCCGATGACCGGCGGGCGTGGCAGGTCCCCTGCCGGCTCCGGGGTGGCGTAGACCACCGCGTAGCGCAGGTCGAACCAGTCTGACCAGACCTCCAGCCGGCCTCCTGCTTGGCGTAGTGGACCGCGCGCTGGGCGCGCTCGGTGACGCGCATCGGCCATCCTCCTCGGGTCGCCGCCGGCGTCCGCGGCAGGCCCGGGATCATGGTAACCGGGCGGCGGCCATGCCCGTCAGGCGGGCTGGATGCCCTCGATCGTGTGGAGCAGTGCCGGGGCGGCCTTGGCGGCGGTGGTCACGTCGTTGTTGTCGGCCGCGACCTGGAGCTTCCGGAGCTGGCTTTCCAGGTCGGTCGCGGCGGACTGGTCGAGCGCGTGGCGGACCCGGTCATGGATCAGTCCGAGCGTGGTGGCGTCCCCGACGACCGATCCAGGGTCGTCGGCCGCGGCGTCGACCTGGAGCTGGCGGGTCCACAGCGCCAGGCGGGCAAGGTCGGTCTTGGCCACGCCCTGGTAGCGGAGCTGCAGGTCGAGGTCGTTCTGCGCCACGCGCAGGGCGGCCCCGCGTGCCTGCCCTGCCTTGCGGCCCTTGACGGTCGCGGCGAGCGTGTCGACGTCCCTGCCCATCTGCTTCGCGAGCCGGTCCGGCGCGCTGCCACGGGCAGCGTCCCACGCCTTCGTCAGGGCCGCGGTGGCGGTCGCGGCGCCGGCCCAGTCCTTGCGGCCGACCCTGTCGAAGGCCTCGCGGACGGCGTCGGACAGGCTGCTGAGCTGGGCCGGCACGGGGCCGGGGCTGGCGTCGGTCGGCATCGCCAAGGAGGCGGCCTCGAGGTCGCCCTTGGCGTCGCCGGTGGAGAACTCGCCGAAGCCCGGGGCGAAGATCTTGTCCTCGGTCTTGCCGTCGGTGTGCAGCTCCTGGACGGTCATCGCGCCGCTGATGGGGCCGCTCGGGCCGGGCACCGTCCGGTCGGTCGCCTTGACGGTGATCTCCTCGAAGACGATGCCCGGGGCGTTCTCGGTGCGGTAGACGTCGCCGACCCTGGGGTGGGCGGGCATGATCATCGCCCCCGGTCCGTCCTTGCCGGCGTGCCAGGTGCCCTCGTGGGTGTAGGCGACGCCGTCCTTGTAGTCGGAGACGTCCTCGCCGAGGTACCAGACGGCGCCGTCGTCGGCCTGGGCGAACTGGTCCAGCGCCAGCTCCTGGATGCGCCCGTCCTGGTAGGCGAGGTACTGCCAGGTGACCGTCCTGATCGACTGGCCGTTCCAGTCGATCGTCCCGCTGTCGGGCAACCGGGTGAACTCGGTCCGGAACGGCTCGCCGTCGACCTGGCCGCCGTAGAGGACCTGGTCGAGCTTGCCGGCGGGATGAAGCGGGTTGGTGATCGACGTCGGTTTGGAGAACGTCGGCCTGACCAGGTCGACGCGCTTGCTGGGGGGTGCGACCGGCAGGCAGCCCTTGCCGCTGTCGGGCTTGATGCAGCTCGGGCCCGGCGGCAGGGTCGCCGGCGCCGCCCGCTTGGCGCCAGAGGATCCGCCCGAGCCGGTGCACGCGGCGGTCGCCAGCGCCAGGGCCAGGCCGATGCCGAGCAGCGTCGTGGCGGGCCGGCGGCGCCCTCCAGCTCGCGGGGCGGGGGCTTCGGCTTGGGCGTGCGGCATGGCGGCGTCCTTTCGTCGCGGCGGGGCGAGGGCGACCCCATGGGGGTGGGTCGTGACCGGGGTCGGCGCGCCCATCCTCGCCCACGGCACCTGACGGCTTCCTGAACGCGCCCGGAGGCTCGGACGGGGCCAGTGCGGGGCGGGTGTAGCGTCCTGGAAGACGACCACCCGGGAGGCGGACCGTGGACCTTCGGACCGTGCAGCGACCGCTCAAGGAGCACTACCGGCAGGACCCGGAGGCGGCGAGGGTCACCCTGCGGGCCGTCGGCAGCCAGGCGGACCTGCCGACCGCCTGCTCGGTGGACCTGGGGCGCGCGGTGGCGCAGGCGCAGGCCCACCGCGGCGTCGGTGGCGCCGGGACCGCCGCCTGCTCCGGTGACCTGCTGCTCGCTGCGCTCGCCGCCTGCGCGCAGCTCACCTGCCAGATGGTCGCCGCCGCGCTCGGGATCCCGGCGGAGCGCATCGAGGTCACCGTCGAGGGCGACCTGGACCTGCGCGGCACCCTCGGCGTCGCCAAGGAGGTGCCGGCCGGGTTCCAGGCGATCCGCGCCCGCTTCGAGGTGGACGCGCCCGGCGCCACCGACGAGCAGCTCGCCGCGCTCGCCGAGAAGACCGAGCGCTACTGCACCGTCTTCCAGACGCTGACGCAGCCGCCACCGGTCCGCACGGAGTGGCGCGCCGGCTAGGCTCGGCGGGCGCTCGCCCGCCGGCCGGCGCGGATACACTTGGGCGGCCACCGACGAAAAGGCCGTAGCGCACATGAACCTCTACCGCGACCAGGGCGTCGTGCTCCGCACCTACAAGCTCGGCGAGGCCGACCGCATCGTCGTCCTGCTCACCCAGGGCGAGGGCAAGGTTCGGGCGGTCGCCAAGGGGGTGCGCAAGACCAAGTCACGCTTTGGCGGGCGGCTGGAGCCCTTCTCCCACGTCGACCTGTCGCTGTACCGCGGGCGCGGTGACCTCGACACCGTCACCCAGGCCGAGGTGATCCACCCGTTCCGCGCCCTCAGGGAGGACTACGACCGCGTCACCGCCGGCGCGGCCATGCTGGAGGTGGTCGACCAGGTCGCGCAGGAACGCGAGGCCTCGCTGCGCCTCTACCTGCTGCTGCTGCGCGCCCTGCGGGCGCTCGACTCCGGCCCGCGCGACCCGTCGGTGGTGCTCGACGCCTTCCTGCTCAAGCTGATGGCGCTCGAGGGCTACCGGCCGGCCGTGCAGGAGTGCGCCGCCTGCGGCGGCGCCGGCCCGTACCTGCGCTTCTCCGCCGCCCGCGGCGGCGCGGTGTGCGAGCGCTGCCGCACCGGCGAGGAGTCCGTGCTCGACGCCGGGACGGTGGCGCTGCTGGCCGAGCTGCTCGGCGGCGACCTCGACCACGCCGCCACGGCCGCGCCGCCGGCGGTGCCCCGGCGCGAGGCCGGCACGCTGGTCAAGAGCTTCGTCGAGTACCACCTCGACCGTCGCCTGCGCTCCTACCCGCTGGTCGCCCGCTGATGCCGAGCCGCAACCCCCGCGCCATGCCCGCCGGGCTCGACCCGCGGGCGGTGCCCGACCACGTCGCCATCGTGATGGACGGCAACGGCCGCTGGGCCAAGTCGCGCGGCCTGCCGCGCAGCAAGGGCCACGAGGCGGGCGAGGCGGCGCTGTTCGACACCGTCGAGGGCGCCCTCGACGTCGGCCTGTCCTACCTCACCGTGTTCGCCTTCTCCACCGAGAACTGGCGCCGGCCGCCGTCCGAGGTCCGCTTCCTGATGAACTTCAACGAGTCGTTGCTGGTGCGGCGCTCCCACGAGCTGCACGAGCGCGACGTCCGCATCCGCTTCATCGGCCGGCGCGACCGCGTGCCCCGCCGGGTCCGCCGCCGCATGGAGGAGGCGGAGGACCTGACCGCCGCCTGCGGCCGCATGACCCTCACGGTGGCGCTGGACTACGGCGCCCGCGACGAGCTCGCCCGCGCGGTCGAGCGGCTCGCCGCCGACCTGCGCCAGGGCAGGGGACCCGGCAGGTTCGACGAGAAGGCGATCGCCGAGCGCCTCTACGCGCCCGACCTGCCCGACGTCGACCTGTTCATCCGGACCTCCAACGAGCAGCGCATCTCCAACTTCCTGCTGTGGCAGATCGCCTACGCCGAGCTGTGGTTCACCGAGGTGCTCTGGCCCGACTTCGACCGCCAGGTGCTGTTCCGCGCCCTGCGCGACTTCCAGCGGCGCCAGCGCCGCTTCGGCGCGGTCGACGGCGACGCCACCGCCCGTATCCTTGGGGCCAGGTGGACCGCTGAAGCGAGCCAGCCCGATGTCCAGTCGTAGCCTGCAGCACGTCAACGTCAGGTACCCGGCCGGGGCGGAGGCCGAGGCGCGCGCCTTCTACGCCGGCACGCTCGGCCTGGACGAGGTGGCCAAGCCGCCGGAGTTCGACCCGGAGGGGCTCTGGTTCCAGCTCCAGGGCGGCGGCCAGGTCCACCTCTCGCCGGGCCAGCCCGCGCCGCCGGGGCCGTGGCACTTCTGCATGGTGGTCGACGACTTCGACGCGCTGCGCCACCGCCTGGACGCGGCCGGGGCCCCGACCGAGGACAACCACGCCTGGGCGGGGCACCGCCGCTTCTACACCCGCGACCCCTGGGGTGCGCGCATCGAGGTCCTCGAAGGCCCCAACCCGGCTGGCCATTAGGGAGGTGGCCGTAGCCGCGCGCTGGATGGACTGAGGAGCGACGACGGAGCCCCTGGCGACGAAGGAGCGACGAGGGAAGCCAGCGCACGAAGCGGCGGAGGGCCACCGACCGCTTCCGTAAGGGGTTCAGGGACGGCGCTTGGAGGGAAACACGACGGCATGAGCTTGTGGGTGCTCTTCCTCATCTGGGGCCTGGCGGCCGTGTTCGTGGTCTACGCCGTCAACAGCAGGCGGGAGTCGCGGCGCTTCGCCGCGGGCGCGGCGCGCGCCCAGGGGGTGGTCGTCGACCTGGTCACCGGGGCCACGCCCGGCCCGCAGTCGTCGGGGGTGGTGTCCTACCCGGTGGTCCGCTACCACACCATGGACGGGCGCGAGGTGGTCTTCCGCTCGGACTTCGGGGCGCAGCCGCCGCCGTGGCGGCCGGGGCAGCCGGTGACCGTGCTCTACGACCCGGCCAACCCGCAGGAGGCCCGCATCGAGACCGCGGCGCGCAGCACCGGCCTGCCCGCCCTGTTCGTCGTGCTCGCCATCGGGATGGCCGGGATCGCCACGGTGGTGGTGCTGTTCATCGTCTGGGCGCAGAGCCTGGTCAAGTAGGGCCCACCGGGCCGGTGGCCGGGCTCAGGCTCCCCTGGCCGCCAGGCGCCGCGAGACCACCAGCGCGCCGGAGCACGTCCCGGCGACGACCACCACGAGGTCGAGCAGCGCGCGCAGCGGCCCGCCGGCGAAGCCGCCGCCGGCGAGCAGGAGCAGGCTCAGCAGCAGGGGCCCGGCCGTGCTCCAGGCGAACAGGCGCGGACGGGAGCGCTCGCCGGCGTCGCCGAGCAGCCAGGCGGCCAGCAGGCCGCCGGCGAACGCGGCCAGCAGCCCGCCCAGCTCGAGCGGGATCAGCAGCCAGTTGGCCTCGGTCGCCGACCCGGGGCCACGGTCGACCTGCGGGACCATCGAGTCGACCACGACCACGACGGCGACCACGTAGACGAACACGAACGCGGCGGAGCCGAACAGCACCGCCCGGGCCATCACGCCGCCGCCGGGCCCCTCGCGGGTGGCGGCGGGCAGCCGCGGCTGGTCCCAGCCGCGGCTCGGTGCGACGCGGCGGACGCCGCCGCGGCCACGGCCGGGCCCGATGCGGCGGCGCTTGCCGCGGCTGACGATCACGCGCTCGAGCCGATCCGGAAGCTGTCGAGCGCCTTGCCGAGCAGGGCCCGGTCGAAGCTCTGCTCGGGGGCGCGGACCAGCACGTCGAACATGGTCCGCGCCGGCGTGATGGCGTGCAGCTCGATCACGTGGATGGTGTAGGCCTGCCCGTCGGTGCCCGGCTGCTGGATGGTGTACTCGGTGCGCTGGGCCTTGGCGGCGCCGGGCCAGCTGGTGGGCTGGTCGGCGACGAGGTGGCCGCCCTTGCCGATCCCGGCGGTGCGGAACAGCTCCAAGGCGTCGTTGAAGTCGGAGGAGTAGTTGGTGTCGTGGCCGACGCCGATGATCGGGTGGAAGCCGCCGGGGCCGATGGGCCCCTTGATCAGCGTGCTCGGCGGGCCGCCGGTGCTGGTGGGCTGCTGGGTGACCTGCCAGCCCTGCGGGTAGGTGATGGTGTAGGTGGGCCCCTGGTAGGTCGCGAAGCCCGCCGCCGGCGGTGCCGCCGCCTGGCTGGCGCCGCCCCCGTCCTTGCCGGACGAGCAGCCCGCGGCGGCCACGGTCAGCAGCAGGGCGGCGGCCAGCAGCCGCCCCGCCCGTCGGGCCCCGATCCACGACCGTCGTGCTCCATCCATGGCGACACCCTACTTGCAGTCCGACAGTGGTACGAAGCCTACCCCCGGGATGTGGTAGTAGGCGCTCTCGAGGTTGCCCTGGCTGAATTCCAGCCCGCCGTTGATGCCGAACTTGATGCCCTCACCGCCGCTGAGGTCGAAGCCGTAGTTCTGCTGGCTCTGGTCGTAGGTGAGGAACGAGATCTTCCCGGCGTCGTTGAGGCGCTGGTAGAACTGCTGCGCCGCGTCGATCGAGTTGGGGTTGATCGCCCCGGCGGGGTTGCCGCTGAGCAGCGCGCCCTGGCCGATGCTGGTGAGCAGGTTCTGGGCGGCCGCGGCGTTGGCCGGGTCGGTGAGGTCCAGGTCCGCGGTGAGCTGGTACTTCTTGCCGTCCTGGTCGCTGCCCTTGATCCCGGCGCCCTTGATCCCCTTGACGAGCTGGTCGAGGTTCTCCACGCCGCCGGCGACGTTGACGCCGCCGCGGATCTGGCCCTCGGCCTGGAGCCTGAGGTTGGTGGCGTTGCCGTTCTTGTCGATGGTGACCGCGATCAGGCCGGTCCCCTCGGCGCCGAGCGTGCCGCCCGGGCCGAACAGGACCCCCGCGGATCCGTTGGCCTTGCCGTTGACCTTGAGGTAGATGGTCTTCTCGCCGGTCTGGTGGTTGAACTTCGCGCCGACCAGCTCGCTGCCGCCGATGGTCCCGCTGGCGCCGGCGGCCCCGTCGCCGATGCTGCCGTTCAGGTTGACCTCGGGACCCGCCTCGACGAACGTCTCCTTCGACGGGGGCAGCTTGACGTCGCTGCCGCCGATGTGGGGCCCGCCGAGCAGGCCGGAGATGCCGTTGGCGATGCCGGCGGCCGGCGACAGGCCGATCAGCGGGTTCTTGAGCGGGTTGATGGTGTCCAGCGCGCCCTGCTCGAGCTGGTTGACGAACTTGTTGGCCTGCTCGTCGTTCTCGAACTCGTAGGTGTTGGCCACGTTCCCGGACAGCAGCGCCTGCAGGTTCCCGCCGGCGCCCTCCTTGAGCTTCAGGCCGCCGGGTGCCTGGACCTCGCCGCTGGCGCCGAGCTTGAAGTCGGCGCCGGCGTTGCCGCCGCCCTTGAGGGTGATGAGCACGTGGCCGTTGGAGAGCTTGGACCTGGTGTACTGGGCGTTCCCGCCGACGTGCACCGAGAAGATCGTCAGGCCGGCGTCGCCGCCCTTGCTGCTGGTGGCGGTCACGCACGGGCCGTTGGGCTTGAACGGGTCGGTCGGCGCCGCCGGGCAGCCGCCGCCGAGGATCCGGCAGATGGCGGTCTGGATGCCGAAGGTCAGCTTGCCGCCGAGGCCTGGCGCGGCCACCACCATGGTGACGATCAACGCGGCGACCACGGCGACGATGCCGACGTACTCGATGGCGGCCGCTCCGCGCTGGCCGCCGCCCCGGGTTCGCAACGCGTTGTTCATCGGTGCGGTCTCCTCGGCCTTCTCGTGGCTGGCGAGCTCATCGGTGTCCGGGTGGAGCATGTCGCGCCCCCGGAGCGCCACCAAGGGTCCACGGACCCAATTCCTGGTGCTGGCGGGGGCCCAAGGGGAGCAGGGTCTCGGGGGACTGGCCTGGGAGAGCAGAGCTCCTGATCACCCGGGCACCCGGCGCGGCGATCGGCCGGAACCGGGTGATCAGGACCTCCGCCCTACCGGGCGGGCGCTAGTCGATCAGCTTGACCTTCAGGAACCCGAGGAAGCCGTCCCCGTTGCCGAAGTCGGAGGCATCCCCGGGGGTGCCGCTGAAGTCACAGTCGGAGTTGGCCCCCAGCCCGGGGAGCGAGTCGCCGCCAGGGATGCCCTCGCCGCCGGTGGCACCGCAGATGTCCGGGAGGATCTGGACCTTCGCGGTGGCCGTCGCCGAGGCCCGCTTGAACCGGTCCTGCGGGAGCGGCTTCTCGCTGTCGAGGGAGTTGTTGCCGACGATGTCGACCGTGATCTCCATCTGCTGCTTGTCGAGGCGGCACCTGGTGAGGGTGGTCTGGTTCTGCTCGGCGTAGGCCAGCGCCTCGGCGCACGCCGGCGGCTCCAGCAGCTCGTCGAGGTCGACCGGCGTGCCGGTCACCAGCGACCTGATGAGCAGGATGATGAACTGTGTCCGGACGTCCCTGGCGCCTGCCAGGGCGGCGGCGTCGGCTCCTGTCTGGCCTCGGGTGCGCAGGTCGGCCGCGTGGCCGACCTGGAAGAGGACCACCGACAAGGCAAGGATCATGATGCCAAAGGCGAGGAGGGCCAGGAAGATCTGGCCCTCCTCGCCGTGGCGCCGCTTCGTCACGCGAAGGCGATCACGCATGGTCGCAGCGTGGGGGGAAGCTACTTGAGGAACTTGTCGATCTGGTTGCTGATGCCAGTGGCGAGCTTGTTGCCGATGCCACTCGCCTGGCCCAGGATCGCCACGATGATCGCGGCGACGATCACGACGAGGCCCACGTACTCGATGGCGGCCGCGCCATCCTCGCGGCGCATGCGCTCGGCGAGGTTCTCCCTCAGCCCGTGCACGAGGCTCTGAAGCTGAACGGTGAGGCGGAGCATGCTCTGGCTCTCCTCCTGGATCGGTGTCCCTGCGCTGACGACCGGACTGTACGGCGCCGCAGGTGCCGTACCCAGGGCACACGGACCCAATTGGAGGCTCGCCGGGGGCCCAATCCACTGGGCCCCTCATCAGGCGCTCCTCTGCCCGGCCAGCCCCAGCCAGGAGGCGATCGCCTCGCCCCGCGAGGTCACCCCGAGCTTCGCGTAGATGCGGTTGACGTGGTTCTTGACCGTCTTCTCGCTGAGGTAGAGCTCGTCGGCGATGGCCCGGTTGGACAGCCCGCGGGCGATCAGGTCCATCACGCCGCGCTCGCGGTCGGACAGGCCGCTGGCGACGTGGTCGGGCATGGGGGTGCGGGGACCCTGGCGCAGCGCGTCGACCAGGACGGTGGCGGCGGTGGGGGAGAGCACCGCCTGCCCGCCGTAGGTCGCCCGCACGGCCCGCAGCAGGTCGGACGGTTCGAAGCGCCCGTGGATCAGGTAGCCGGTGGCGCCGGCGCGCAGCGCGTCGGAGACGACGTCGGCGTCCTCGGAGTAGGTGAGCATCAGCACCCGTGCCCGCCGCGCCACGGTCGCCACCGCGGCGACGCCGTCGAGCACCGGCATGCGCACGTCGAGCAGGACCACGTCGGGGTGGACGCGGGCCGCCAGGTCGATCGCCTCCTGCCCGGTGGCGGCCTCGCCGACGACCTCGACGTCGTCGGCGGTCTGCAGCAGGCTGACGACGCCCATGCGGATGACGGCGTTGTCGTCGGCGACGAGCACGCGGATCATCTCGGTACCCTCCGTGGTCACGATGTGGTCGTGGTCGTCGTACCGGACTGCGGCTGGCGCGCTTCAGCAGGCCCGTTCGGGCCCACCTCGGCGAGCGGCGCCGCCGCGCCGTCCAGCGGGACGGTCACGCGGATGGTGGTGCCGTCGCCCGGCCGGGGGTCGACGACCAGCCGGCCGCCCACCCGGCAGGCGCGCTCGCTCATGCCGACCACCCCGTAGTGGCCGGCGGCGGCGAGCTGGGCCAGGTCGTCGGGGGCCGCGAAACCCTTGCCGTCGTCGCTGATGGCGAGCTCGGCCTCGCCGTCGCCGCGGGCCAGGCGCACCCCGACGTGGCCCGCGCCGGCGTGCCGCTCGACGTTGCTGAGCGCCTCGCGCAGCACGCACGCCAGCTCGTAGCGGGCGCCGGGGTCGAGGTCGACGCCGTCGTCCACCTCCACCTCGACCGGGGTCCCGGCCCGCTCGGCCCAGCTCGTGGCGATCTCGCGCACGACCTGGGCGAACGGCTCGTCCAGGTGGTCGGCGCGCAGGTCCGACAGCAGCTCGCGCGCCTCCTCGGAGGCGCCGGTCGCGGCGCTGGCCAGGTCGCGGGCGCGCTCCAGGCCGACGTCGGGGTCCTGCTGGATCCAGCGCACCAGCGCCGAGGCGGACAGGGAGATGCCGTGCAGGCTCTTGGCGAGGGAGTCGTGCATCTCGCGGGCGAGGCGGGCGCGCTCGTCGGCGGCGGCGGCGGCCTCGGTCGCGGCCGCCAGGGCCTGGGCGTCCTCGGCCTGGCGGTCGAGCAGGCCGCGCAGGCCCACCCCGGTGGCCGCCAGGATCGGGTAGAGCACCGGCAGCCCCACCAGGGTCTGGAAGGAGGCGCTGAAGCCCGGCGCCGCCTGCGCCTCGAACGCGACCACGGCGAGGTAGCCGACCACCAGCACGCCGGCGAACAGCGCCGCGCCGCCGCGCCCGTACAGGATCCCGGCCAGCATCGCCGTGCCGGCGGTGAAGTAGAAGAACGGGCTCGAGGTGCCGGCCACGGCCAGGATCAGGATCGCCAGCGCGGCGTCGACGCCGAGGTACAGGGGGTGCCGGAGCAGCTCGGGGCCGAGCCGCTGCCAGCGCCGCAGCGGCAGGTAGGAGGTGACCATGATCAGCAACAGGGCCACGGTCAGCGCCCGGGTACCGCCGCTGGCGACCGTCCCGACCACGGTCAGGGCGATCGCGATCAGGCGCACGTCGAGGACGAGCCGGCAGAGCCCGCCGACGGCGGTGGCGACGTCCTCGGTCCTAGCCGCCAAAGATGCCACCAACGTCGACCTTGGAGGCGAGGAACATGCCGACCCCCACCAGGACCAGCGTGCCGGGGACGAGGATCAGGCTGACCACGAGGCTGAGCTGCGGGGCGGTCCGGGCGGCGCGGCGGCGGGCCTGCTGCGCCCAGGTGCGGCGCATCTCGGTGGCGAGCTCGACCAGCGTGCCGGAGAGGGGGGCGCCGAGCTCCTCGGCCTGCAGCAGCGAGCCGACGAACTGCGCCAGGCTGGGCGACATGTTGCGGTCGCGCAGGTCCTCGAGGGCCGCCCGGCGGCTCGCCCCGACGTCCATCATGCGCAGGCTGGTCAGGATCTCCTCGCCGAGCGGGCCGCCGACGCTCGCTCCGACCCTGGCCATGCCGGCGCGGAAGCTCAAGCCGGCGCCGACGGTGACCGCCAGCACGTCGAGGAAGTCGGGAAGCTGGCGCTCGATCTTCGCCTGGCGCTGCTGGATCTCGCTGTAGAGCCAGAAGTCGGTCCACGCCAGGCCGACCAGGAGGATCATCGCGGACAGGACCCGGCTGCCGTTGAGCCAGGTGAAGAACGCCGCCGTCGAGCAGACCACGATGAAGCCGGCCTTCTTGGCCAGGAAGCGGTCGACCGTCAGCCCCTCCGGGCGGCCGGCCGCGCCGAGCTTGCGGCGCGTGCTCTCGAGGCGGCGCGGGCCGTACAGCCCCCGCATGGTCGGCAGCAGCGGGCGGCCGAGCGACTCGATCAGCCTGCTGGTCGCCGACGGTCCCTTCGCCTTCGCGGTCGGGGCCACCTCGCTGACCTCGAGCCCCGCCGGGGTGGTGTCGGCCCGCAGCAGCGCCCAGCCCCGCAGCGCGACGAGCGTGCAGAGGGCCGCGAGCGTGGCAGGCAGGAGCGGGTTCACGGCAACCTCCTCACACCTCGATCCGGGTCAGCCGCCGGATGATGAGGAACCCGATCAGGTACAGCGACCCGCCGATGATCAGGGCGGCGAGGCCGAGCGGCGTGGTCACCATCTTGTTGAGCACGGTGGGGTCGACCGCGTTGAGCAGGATCAGCGAGACGATCCCGAGGAAGATGGCGATGTAGCCGGTGAAGACCTCGCCGGCCATCACCGTCTGGACCTCGCGGCGCAGCTCCTTGCGCGCGTCGAGCGTCTCGGAGATGCCGCGCAGCGCGCTCACCAGCGCCCCGCCGGCACGGGCCTGGATCACCAGGGTGGTGACCAGCACGGCCAGCTCCCGTGAGGGCATGCGGTCCTCGAGCTCGTGCAGCGCGTCCTCGAGGGACTGGCCCACCGCCATCGCGTCGGCGGTGCGCCGCAGCTCGGTCTTGGCCGGCTCGGTGAGCTCGTCGGCGGCCATCGGGACGGCGGTGCGCAGCGCCAGCCCGGCCGACGCGGCGTTGGACAGGACCCTGGCCACCTCGGGGAGCTGCCTGATGAAGGCCTCGCGGCGCCCGTCCTGCTTGCGCCGCAGCCAGCCGAAGCAGCCCGCGACCGCCCCGGCGGCGGCGAGGAGGCTGAACAGCGGTGGCAGGAACGCCCTGGAGAGCAGGTAGGTGGCGACCGCCGCACCCGCCGCGATGCCGACGAAGTCGACCACGCTCAGGCCGACGCCGGCGGCCTGCAGCCGCACCGCCAGCCGCTGGCCCCGCCGGGTGCGGCGCAGCCGCACGTCCATGCGGGCACGGGCGTGGCGCGCGCGCCGCTCGGCGTCGTCGGCGGCGCTCTGCGCGATCATCGCCCGCTTCAGCAGCACGCCCTGGTAGAGCTGGTAGAGGCCGGCGCACGCGACCAGCAGGACGAACAGCGCCAGGAGCTTGATGGTGCCCGGCCCGATCGTCATAGCGCCTGCCGCTCCGGTGCGAACTCGTGGCCGCTGGCGACCCTGACCTGCGGCGGGATCTGCTGGCCGGCGAGGACGACCCGCTGGGCCAGCTCCTCCGGGATGGCGTAGTAGTTGAAGCGTCCGCGCACGACCCGGTCGGGGCCGATGGGCTCGTGCTCGAAGGCCATCATGGTGGCCAGCCGGAAGCTCTCCCGGCGGCGCGAGGCCAGGGTGGCGATCTCCACCACCCGCCGCCCGCCGTCGGCCATGCGGGCCAGGTGCACGATCACGTCGATCGCCCCGTTGATCTGGTCGCGCATGCTCTCGGCCGGGATGTTCAGCTCGCTCATGCTCGCCAGCGTCTCCAGCCGCAGGATGGCGTCGTCGGCGGAGTTGGCGTGCACGGTGCAGAGCGAGCCCTCGTGGCCGGTGTTCATCGCCTGCAGCATGTCCATCGTCTCGCCGCCGCGGACCTCGCCGACGATGATCCGGTCGGGGCGCATGCGCAGGCTGTTGCGGACCAGGTCGCGGATGGTGACCTCGCCGTAGCCCTCGACGTTGGCGGGGCGTGACTCCAGCCGGATGACGTGCTGCTGCTGCAGCTGCAGCTCGGCGGAGTCCTCGATGGTGATGATCCGCTCGCCCGGGGGCACGAAGGCGGACAGCGAGTTGAGCATGGTGGTCTTGCCGCTGCCGGTCCCGCCGGAGATGAGCACGTTGAGGCGGGCGCGGATGCAGGCGGCCAGCAGCGAGGCGATCACCGGGTCGAGGCTGCCCTTGGCGACCAGCTCCTCCAGCCGGTAGGCGCGGGGGAACCGCCGGATGGTGATCACCGGGCCGGACAGCGACAGCGGCGGGATGATCACGTTGACCCGCTCGCCGCCGGGCAGGCGCGCGTCCACCATGGGGCTGGACTCGTCGACGCGGCGGTTGACCGCCGAGACGATCCGGTCGATCGTCTGGTAGAGCTGGTCCTCGTTGGTGAAGCGGGTGTCGACCCGCTCGAGCCGGCCGGCGCGCTCGATGAAGACCTCGCCGGGGCCGTTGACCATGATCTCGGTGACGTCCTCGTCGGCGAGGAGCGGCTCCAGCACGCCGAGCCCGAGCGCCTCGTCGACCACGCGGCGGATGAGCGCCGCCCGGTCGCGGTTGGACAGCACCGGCCCCTCGCGGCTGACCAGGTGGCCGACCACCCGCTCCAGCCGGGCGCGGCGCTGGGTCGGGGCGAGCGTCGCCATCTCGGAGAGGTCGATCTCCTCGAGCAGCCGCTTGCGGTAGAAGGTGATGTCGCCGTTGCGGCCGCCCTCTTCCTCGTCGACGACCGTGGCGATGCGGTTCTTCAGCCCCATATCAGATCCTCACGGGACGAACGGCATGGTGGCGCTCCGCGTGAGGGTCACACGGTGCTGGAGCGGCGGCAGGACGACGGGGACGTCGACGGTGACCACGAAGCGCTCCCCCTGCGGCACGGCGCTCGCGCGGTCGCGCAGCCCGGGTGAGAGCGCGTTGATGGCCACGCCCGTGGCACCGGGGTTGCCCTTGCTGGCCGCGCGCGCGCCGGCGCGGGCGGCGTCAGCGGCCGACGCCGCGGTGGAGGCGGCCAGGAAGAGCTGGACCCCGGCGAGCAGCAGGAGCAACAGGATGGGCAGGTAGCCGAGCAGCTCGAGCGAGGCCGAGCCGCGCTGGCCCTGCCGGCGGCGTTCGCGCGCGGCCCTCACTCGACCACCGTCCCCGCGGACATCGTGAACCGCAGTGGGCTGGCCAACCCGGGCATCACCGTGGGGACCCTGAGGGTCACCAGGACCCTGCTGCCCCTGCGCGAGACCTGGGCCTCGTCGCGCCAGGCCTGGGGCAGGTCCTCCTCGGCCGCCTGCTGGAAGTCCTGGTGCACGGCGAGCTTGCGCGCGCCCTCGTTGGCGGCGTGGGTGCCGATCATGAGGGTGTAGCCGCACAGGATCCCCTGCCAGATTCCGGCGAGGATCAGCAGCACCAGGAAGCTGATGCCCAGCAGCTCGACCGAGACCGAGCCGGCCTCGCCGCCCCCGCCACGGCGCCCGCGGCGGCCGCCGCCCGAGCGGCGCAGCGGCACCACGCCCGTCTCCTGGGCGAGCTCGATCAGCGAGCGCTGCAGCGCGCCGTCCTCGAGCAGCTGCGGCGAGCCGCTGTTGAGGGCCGGCTCGAGGCTGCGGAACGCGGCGGGCAGGGTCGAGCGTGCCAGCGGCACGCCGACCACCCGCTGGGCGAGATCGGGTTGCACCTCGTTCGCCTTGCTGGTGCGGTTCATGACCAGCATCAGGTCATCGTCCTTTCGCACTTGCAGTCGTCCCCAGAGCTTGATCAGGCGCTTGGCCGCGCGCAGGCAGAGCACGTCGGGCGTTGCCACGACGAGCACCTGGTCGGCCATCTCGACCGCGACCGCGTTGGCCTCGGTCACGGTGGTGCCGCAGTCCACCACGACCACGTCGAAGCGGGCCTTGAGGCCGCCGAGGACCTGCTTGGCCACCCGGCCGGTGATGTCCTCGCTGCGCTCGCCCTCGGCGGGGCCGAGCAGCACGCGCAGCCCGGACGGGTGCGTGTAGAGCGTCTCCTCGAGCGCCCTGGCGGTCAGCTCGTCGGAGACCTCCACCAGGTCCGTGATGGTGCGGTGGTAGGTGAGGTTGAGCAGCTGGGGAAGGTCGCCGGCCTGCAGGTCGAGGTCGACCAGGCAGACGCGGCGCTGCTGCGGGCCGCCGGTGCGGGCGAGCAGGGCGAGGTGGGCTGCCACCGTGGAGGCGCCGACGCCGCCCTTGGCGCCGCTGACCACCACCAGGGTGCCGCCGACGCCGGCGCCGGCGCCGACCGCCAGGTCGGCGAGGTCGCCGGAGAGGTGCCGGCGGACCGTGCGCGACCAGGCGGCGGCCGTGCCGAGGCGGGCCTGGACCTCGTCCAGGCTGAGCGGCAGGGTGATGATGCCGCGCGCGCCCGCCTCCATCGCGCGCGTCAGGACCTCGGCGGTCCCCTCGCGGACGATCAGCACCACCCCGATGTGCGGGTACCTGGCCACCAGCTCGCGCACCAGGTCCAGCACCGGCACGGGGCCGAGCTGCTCGTGGATCAGGATGGCGTCGACCTCGCGGCGGCCGATGGCGGTGATCAGGTCGCCGGCCGTCGGTGCCGTCTCCAGCACCCGGAATTCGCCCGACTCCTCGAGCAGCGCCCGCAGCTCGACGCCGACGTCGTGGCTGCCGACGCCGAGGAGGACCGAGAAGGTCACGCGCTAACCTCCGCCGTAGCCGTTGCCGTTCGGCGGGGTGGGCGTCGACTGCCCGGCCCCGCCGATGCCCCGGGACGGGGCCTGCACCACCGTCGCCCCGCCGGTGTAGACGTTGGGGACGTTGGGGTTGGTGTTGTCGCCGCCGCCGATCAGCGCCAGCCGCACCTTGGTGGCGAAGCTCTCGGCGTAGGTGAGCGCCAGGCTCTCCGGCACCGTCAGCGCGAAGGTGACCGGCACCACCTGGTTGGCCTCGAAGCTGGTCTGCCCCTTGTCCTCGCCGGTGATCCGCTCCACCGCGCCGACGTCGATGATGCGGGCCTGCTTCACCACGATCTTGGAGGCGGCCGGGACGCCCTTGCTGCCCTCGAACGTGGCGTAGATGTCGACCAGGCCGCCCGACCTGATCTTGCCGGCGACGCCCGTCTCCGCGTCGACCAGGATGGCGATCTCGCGCTGGCCGGGGTTGAGCGCGGGCGGCGGGGTGAGCATGTCCTGCTCGAGGTAGGAGCCGCGCCGCAGCGCCGTGCTCGCGACCAGGCCACGCAGCTCGGCCTTGGTGTTCACGGCGGTGGCGGGCAGCCAGCGGCGCGGCACCTTCACCTCGTCGACGAGGTCGCCGGTGACCGGCTTGAACGGCGCGATGTCGGTGCGCAGCCGCAGCACCGGGGCGTAGTCGCCCACCGCTGCCTGGACCGAGGCGACGTAGCTGGCGACCATGAAGAAGATTGCCGCAGCCCCCAGCCCTGCCAGGATCAGGAAGACCACTCCACGGCGCTGCTTAGGGTTCATGCCACACTCCTCGTGCCCGGCCAGGGGCCGGGCGGCGTATCGGTCTCCTCGTCACCTTCGTCGGACGCGGCGGCCTCCTCCGACCAGCGCTGCACCATGGAGCAGAAGGGGCAGTTGGGCCCCGAGACCGGCTCGCCGCACCAGTCGCACGGGGTACAGGGGAAGCTGGCGTAGACCTCGCGGGCCAGGGCGTCGATATCGCTGTAGCAGCTCACCACCTCGACCAGGTCCGAGGTGCCCCACCACCTCGGGCCGAGCGGCGTCGGCCCGGTGAGGACCAGCTCGGTCGGCCCCATGTGGGGGACGACCTCGTCGCGCGCCCACTCCACGTCCCGCTCCGGTCCGGAGAGGACGGTGAGCGAGGGCGCCGGGGCGACCCAGGGGACGCAGTCGTCGGGCTGGCGCCGGTGGGTGCGGCGCACCGTCGGCGACGGCTGCACGGTCACGGTGAAGTGGCTTCCCGGCGAGAACGACTGGAAGTGCTGGGAGACGGTGGGGGCGGGGTGCTCGAGCTTGCTGACGCTGCCGAGCCAGCCGCCGGCGGCCAGGCGCCCGCCGAGGCTGGGGGCGGCGGACGCGACCGCGCCGGCCGCTGGCAGCAGGCTGGTCAGCGCGGCGAGCTGGGCGCCGAGCACGCTCAGGGCGAGCGGCGGCAGGCTGCTGGGCAGGGCCGCCAGCCGGGTGGTCTCGAGGGCGGAGCGGAGCATGCGCAGGTGGTAGTCGGCGATGCCTTCGTCCCAGTCCGGGTGGACCACCAGGACGCTGCCGTGGTCCTCGATGTCCGCCGTCACCAGCTCGAGCAGGGCGGCGGGATCGGCCTCCGCCGGGTCGACGCTGCGGAGCAGGCCGCTGCGAGGGAACAGCTCGAAGGCCGGCAGCTGGCCGAGCAGGAGCACCGAGGTCACCGCGACCTCCTCCTCACCTGGTGAAGGTTGGAGCGCGTGCCTCGCTGCCCGCCCGGTCCCGGCGCCGCAGCCGGTTGGACGGGGGATCGCCTACGCATCATCCGGTCTCCGTGCGCACGACGCGGGGGATTCGCAAACCATAACGAAACGTACTACGCGAGCCGTGAAAGGTAAAAATTGGTTAGAGGTGCGTACCGCCGGGACGAGCCATGACAGATTCGTGCGCGCTGACCGATCCGCGAGCTACGAGAATTGCGACCGGCAACGTAGTACGGCGAGCCGCCGCACCCGCTCCCCGGCGGCGTCGAGGAGGTGACCGATTGCCGCAGCTCCTGCGCGAGGGGCAGCGGGTGGCGCCCGTCGAGCTGGCGACCAGCGTCCGCGACCGTGCCCGTGGCCTGCTCGGACGCGACGGGATCGAGGGTGCGCTGCTGCTCTCGCCCGCCAGCTCGGTCCACACCCTCGGCATGCGCTTCGCCATCGACGTCGCCTTCTGCGACGCCCGTATGCGGGTCCTGGACGTGGTCACCATGCGGCCCAACCGCATCGCGCGGCCGCGCCTGCGGGCGCGCCACGTCGTCGAGGCGGAGGCGGGCCGGTTCGCCCGCTGGGGCCTGAGGAGGGGCGACCGGCTCGAAGTTCGTGCCTAGCTTCGTTCACCCCGTTGCCGCAATACGGATGCCAATTCGTGGCGCCGAATCGGCAATTGTGCCTACGTAAAGGGTCCCAGAACTATGGACCCGCCGGGGACCCGCTTGGAGCCCCTCAGTTCGCCACGTCCACCACCACGCGCGCGGGCCCGCCGAGCTCGACCACGCGGAAGCTCAACCGGCGGTCGACCCCGATGCCGAACACGACCCGGCCGCCCGCCTCCGACACCAGCGCGTACTCGCGCACGGCCGGCCACAGTGGCCGCGCCCGCGACGGCCCGCCGAAGCTGGGCCGGCCCGCGCGGTCGCGGGCGCTGGCGACGAAGGTCACCGCCAGGTCGGCGTCGCCGGCCAGCTCCTGTGGCCTCCCGGTGGCGTCGCGGGGCAGCTCGCGGACGTAGCGGACGGTGGTGCGCGGCAGCCCGCCGCGGAACTCGAAGGTGACCCGGTCGAAGGCCTCGTGGTGGCTGCGGCGCACGGCGGCGAGCCGCGGTGGCGCGCTGGTGTCGTGGGCGAGCACGACCGGGTCGTCGTGGGTCGGCGCGCCGAGCCCCTCGAGCGCGCCCTTCTCCGGGTGGTGCGCGTCCCACACGCCGGCCACGAACGCGATCCCGACCACCAGCAGGACCAGGCGCCCAATTGACCGCACGGCCGCCCCTCCTCCCGCCGTGCCGCGACGAGCGCGGCATTTCCGCCGAACCAGACCATCATGCACGCGACCCGGCGCCGGCGGAAGGCCGGCGGGCCGGCGTCACTACAATCGTGGGCGACCGGTTGTCGCAGCGCGGGAGGCAGGCATGGCCACCACGCCCGTCCGGGTCGGCGAGGGCTCCGTCGGCCTGCTGTCCGAAGGGGTGGTCGGCTCGCTGCTCGCCCGCGCCGCCGTCGACCAGGTAGGCGCCGAGGAGCGGGCCGCCAGCCTGGCCAAGCGCAGCATCAAGAAGCAGTCCAAGGTGGCGGCCCTGCGCCTGGCGGTGTCGATGATGGACCTGACCACCCTGGAGGGCGCCGACACCCCGGGAAAGGTGGAGGCGCTGTGCTCCAAGGCCCGCCGCCCGGACCCGGCCGACCCCGAGGTCCCGCCGGTGGCGGCCGTGTGCGTCTACGCCAGCCTGGTCGGGGTCGCCAAGCGTGCCCTGGCCGGCTCGGGCGTGAAGGTCGCCTCGGTGGCCACCGCCTTCCCCAGCGGCCAGGCCTCCATGGCGGTCCGCCTGGCGGACGTCGCCGACGCCGTCGACGCCGGCGCCGACGAGGTCGACATGGTCATCAACCGCGGCGCCTTCCTGTCCGGCCGCTACCGCGAGGTGTTCGAGGAGGTCCTGATGGTGAAGGAGGCCTGCGGCGCCGCCCGCCTCAAGGTCATCCTCGAGACCGGCGAGCTGGGCACCTACGACCACGTGCGGCGGGCGAGCATGCTGGCGATGGCGGCGGGCGCCGACTTCATCAAGACCTCCACCGGCAAGGTCCAGCCCGCCGCCACCCTGCCGGTCACCCTGGTGATGCTCGAGGCGATCCGCGACTTCCACGACCGCACCGGCCGCATGGTCGGCATGAAGCCGGCCGGCGGGATCCGCACCGCCAAGCAGGCGGTCCAGTACCTGGTGCTGGTCAACGAGACGGTCGGCGGCGCCTGGCTGTCGCCGGAGTGGTTCCGCCTGGGCGCGTCCAGCCTGCTCAACGACTGCCTGATGCAGCTCGCCAAGGAGCGCAGCGGCCGCTACCAGTCGGGCGACTACTTCACCATCGACTGAGCCGGCGGCGCTGCCCGCCGGACGGCCCGATCGGCGCCCCGACCTGCGCCGATGAGGGGTCAGCGGCGTCCCACGCTCACCAGGCGACGAAGCTGTCGCTGCCGCCGCCCCGCTCCGGTAGCTCGACCCGGCGGACGGCGATCCGCGGGTCGCCGGGGCGCCAGGTCGCGACCAGGTCGCCGAGGCCGGCGCTCTGCGCCAGGAACACCAGGCGGCCGTCGCCGGCCCACTGCATGCTGGTGAACTTGAGGTAGACGTTGGCCGGCAGGTCGGGCAGGTGCCGCCAGCCGCCCGTGGCGGTGTCCAGCAGCCACCCGTCGAAGGCCTGACCGCCGCCCGGTGGGGCGGGGTCGCCGAACCCGACGGCGACCAGCCGGCCGTCCGGGTGCGCCCTGACCTCGTCGGTGCCGGCCAGCACGCTCGGCCAGGAGGGCCGCCGGGCGGTCCCGCCGCGCAGGTCGGTGATGGTGAGCGGGCCCCCGGGCTCGGCGCCGCCCAGCAGCAGGCGGCCGTCGCCGGCGACCGCCAGCGGCATCGGCGAGGGGAGCCGGGTGAGGCGGCCGGTCGGGCCGACCAGCGCGCCGTGCCAGTCGGTCCCGTCGGCCGACGAACCGGTCGTGACCAGCAGGCCGGCCGAGGTCTCCGCGACCAGCCGCGTGGTGCAGGGAAGCGCCAGAGCGGCTCCTCGCGGCCGGCCGTCGAGCCCGACCTCGCGCAGCGTGCAGCGGCCGGCACCCTGGTCGCCGAGCAGCCACACGGCGCGGCCGCCGGCGGCCGCCGCCACGTCCCGCGCGCTGCCGATCCGGGTCGCGACGGTGCCGCGGTGCCGCACGCGGTACACCCCGGCATCCCGGCAGGCCGCGCAGGTCCGCTCGGAGACCACGACCGCGTCCTCGCCCACCGGCAGCACCCAGACCACCCGGTCGCGGCCACCCGGCAGGCCGCGGACCCGCCGGACGGTACCCCGGTCGACGTCGAACAGGAACGGCGCGGGGGCGTCGGCGACCAGCAGCCGCAGCCCGGTGGCGCCGCGCAGCGGCACCCCACGCAGCGGCGCGAAGTGGCCTGAGCGCGCCGGCCTGGTCGCCGCCGTCGCCGGGGAGGCCGCCACGCGGGCGCGGTGACGCCGGGTGGCCGCGCCCCCGAGGACGGCCGCGCCGACCAGCGCCAGCACCACGACGGCGACGACCACCGGGCGCGCCCTGGGCCGGTGAGGCCCAGGGCGGCGCGTGGCAGGGACCGAACCGGTCATGCCGTGGATACGCCCTCCGCCCCGCGCGGGTTCCAGGCTCACCGGTTCATGCCGGCGCGGGCCTGCTGAAGCCGGCGATCAGCACGAAGCCGACGGCGAGGTGCATGCCGATCAGCACGACGGCTGCCACACCGTCGGCGAGGTAGGTCGGGCCGGTGATCGAGACTGCCAGCGCGGTGCTGCCGACGAACGGCCACCGGCGGGCGGCGCCACGGCGAGCGAGCAGTGCCTGCACGCCCCACGCCGCCAAGCCCGCCAGCACCACGGTGACCAGCACGGCGCCGGCCCCGACCGGGCTGGCGTCCTGGTCCTTGCCGACGGTCAGCTCCACGCCGAGCAGGCGTGCGAGTGCCCAGATCGCCAGCGCGACCACCAGCGCGGTGGCCACCACGCCCGCGGCCCTCCGGGGCGGTGCCCCGGGCGTCCCACGCCTGGCCGGTGTCGACGTCATCAGCAGTGTCGTCTCCTCGCTGGTCGATCGCTGGCACGCGGTTCGTCCGCATGCGGGTCCATTGGACGGCGACCGCCCGCGAAGCGGTAGGGCCAGAAGCTGCGTCCGCGGCCAACCAACGGAGCGGGGCCGCGCGGAAGGTGCCACCTTCGTCGGTTCCGGCCCCGCCGAAGGTTCGGTCCTCCGCGGCGGCCGGCAAGGCGGCACGTACCATTGCCGCGTGGCTGCTGACCTGAACCTGTCGCCGTTGCGGCGTGACGTCGTCGTCGACGCTGCGATCGCGCTGTCGTTCGTGGTGCTGGACACCGCGGTGACGCTCGCCGGCGGCTCGTGGTGGCCGGCGCACCCGAACGGGCTCGCCTGGGCGCTCCTGGCGGCCCAGGGGCTCACGTGCCTGTCGCTGGTCGCTCGCCGGCGGGCGCCGCTCGCCGTCGTCGGCGTCTTCGCGGCGTTCACGCTCGCCGTGACATGCCTCGGGGAAGGACTGTCGAACGCGCAGATCGCCGCCCGCCTGTACCTCTCCGAGGCCACCATCAAGGGCTACGTCTCCCGCATGCTCGACAAACTCGGCTGCGCCAACCGCACCCAGGCCGGCCTGCTCGCCCACGACGCCGGCATCGCCGACACCTGACCAGGCGGCCCGCTCAGTCGTCGAGCCCGGCGTAGCGGAGCGCGTCGTCCACGGGCACGGGCGGGCGCGACCTCGGAGGCCGCGCGCTACCCTGGGTGCCGACCCCGACCCGCCCGGGAAGGCGCCGGGCGTCGGCGTGCGGCGTCGCAGGAGCGCCGGCGCCGTGGGGGATCGAGCCGAGCGGAGGCCGGGATGGGCGAGGAGATCACCGGCGCGCAGTCGCGGGCGCCGGCCACGGTGGACTGGGGCTACGCGCCCGCGCCGGAGGCGACCGACCACGTCAAGCTGCGCGAGGAGTACGGCCTGCTGATCGGCGGGGAGTGGACCGCGCCGCTGTCGGAGTCGCACTTCAAGACCATCAACCCGGCCACCGAGGAGGTCCTCGCCGTGGTGGCCGAGGGCGGCGAGCAGGACGTGGACGCGGCCGTCAAGGCCGCCCGGGCCGCCTACGCCAAGGTGTGGTCGAAGACCTCGGGCGCCGAACGCGCCAAGTACCTCTTCCGGATCGCCCGCATCCTGCAGGAGCGCTCGCGCGAGTTCGCCGTGCTGGAGTCGATGAACGGCGGCAAGCCGATCAAGGAATCCCGCGACGTCGACCTCCCCCTGGCCGCGGCGCACTTCTTCTACCACGCCGGCTGGGCCGACAAGCTCGACTACGCCTTCCCCGGCCGCCGGGTGCGGCCGCTGGGCGTGGCCGCCCAGGTGATCCCGTGGAACTTCCCGCTGCTGATGGCGGCGTGGAAGCTCGCGCCCGCGCTCGCCGCCGGCAACACCGTGGTGCTCAAGCCGGCCGAGACCACCCCGCTGACCGCGCTGCTCCTCGGCGAGGTGCTGCAGCAGGCCGAGCTGCCGCCCGGGGTGGTCAACGTCGTCACCGGCGCGGGCCAGACCGGTGCCGCCCTGGTCGCCCACCCCGACGTCGACAAGGTCGCCTTCACCGGCTCGACCGAGGTCGGCAAGGCGATCCAGCGCACCCTGGCCGGCTCGGGCAAGCGGCTCACCCTCGAGCTCGGCGGCAAGGCGGCCAACGTGGTGTTCGACGACGCCCCGCTCGACCAGGCGGTCGAGGGGATCATCAACGGCATCTACTTCAACCAGGGCCACGTCTGCTGCGCCGGCTCCCGCCTGCTGGTGCAGGAGTCGGTGGCCGAGCCGCTGGTCGCCAAGCTGAAGCGGCGCATGACCACCCTGCGGGTGGGCGACCCGCTGGACAAGAACACCGACGTCGGCGCGATCAACTCGCGCGCCCAGCTCGACAAGATCGAGGAGCTGGTCGCCTCCGGCGAGGCGGACGGGGCCGAGGCCTGGCAGCCGGCGTGCCAGCTGCCCGAGCGCGGCTTCTGGTTCCGGCCGACGGTCTTCACCCACGTGGCCCAGTCCTACCGCATCGCCCAGGAGGAGATCTTCGGCCCGGTGCTGTCGGTGCTCACCTTCCGCACCCCCGACGAGGCGGTGACCAAGGCCAACAACACCCCCTACGGGCTCTCCGCCGGGGTCTGGACCGACAAGGGCAGCCGCATCCTGGAGCTGGCCAGCCGCCTGCGCGCCGGGGTGGTCTGGGCCAACACCTTCAACCGCTTCGACCCGACCTCGCCGTTCGGCGGCTACCAGGAGTCCGGCTTCGGCCGCGAGGGCGGCCGCCACGGCCTGGCCGGCTACGTGGATCTCAAGTGACGCTCGAGTGAGGAGGCAGCGGTGTCCGACTCGGACCGGCTGGAGGTCCGCAAGACCTACAAGCTCTACCTCGGCGGGAAGTTCCCCCGCACCGAGTCGGGGCGCTCCTACCTGGTGAGCGAGGCCAAGGGCAGGCCCTGGGCGAACGCCTGCCGCGCCTCGCGCAAGGACGTCCGCGACGCGGTGGTGGCCGCGCGCAAGGCGTTCGGCGGCTGGGCGGGGGCGACCGCCTACAACCGCGGCCAGATCCTCTACCGCGTGGCCGAGATGATGGAGGGCCGCAGCGAGCAGTTCGTCGACGAGGTCGAGCGCGCCGAGGGCGCCACCCACCGCCAGGCCGCCGACGCCGTCGCCAAGGCGGTGGACCGCTGGGTCTGGTACGCCGGCTGGGCGGACAAGCTGGCCCAGGTGTTCGGCTCGGCCAACCCGGTGGCCGGCCCCTACTTCAACTTCTCGGTGCCGGAGCCGACCGGCGTGGTCGGGCTGGTCGCGCCCGCCGAGTCCAGCCTGCTCGGCTTGGTCTCGCGGCTGGCCCCGATCGTCGTCTCCGGCAACACCGCGGTGGTGCTCGCCTCCGAGAAGCGCCCCCTGCCGGCGATCACCCTCGCCGAGGTGCTGGCGACCAGCGACCTGCCCGGCGGGGTGGTGAACCTGCTCACCGGCTACACCACCGAGCTGATCGGCCCGCTCGCCGCCCACATGGACGTCGACGCCCTCGACCTCGCCGGGCTCGACCTCGCCCTCTACAAGGACGCCGAGCTGGCCGCGGCCGCCAACGTCAAGCGCGTGGCCGCGCCGCTGCGGCTGTCCGCGCGCGGCTGGCTCGACGACGCGCGCGGACAGGACCCCTACTGGATCGCGGCGTTCCTGGAGATCAAGACCGTCTGGCACCCGGTCGGGGTGTAGGCGCCGGTGACGAGCGTCACAGCGCCGCTGTGACCTGGGTCATAGGGAAGCGCGGACGGCTGCGGCACCATGGTGCCCTGCTGCGCGAGGGAGGAGCACCCATGACCACCGGCACGATCAGCCCTTGGCCACTGGTCCGCCAAGGTGACAAGGAGCACCCCGTCCAGACCTTGCAGCACCTGCTCAGGGCGCGCGGGCACGGCGTCGTCGTCGACGGCATCTTCGGCCCGGCGACCGACGCGGCGGTGCGCGCCTTCCAGCGGCAGCGCGGCCTGGCCGTCGACGGCATCGTCGGCCCCAACACCTGGGGGGCGCTGATCGTCACCGTCAGGCGGGGCAGCACCGGCGACGCCGTGCGCGGGGTGCAGGAGGAGTTCCAGTTCCGCAACCTGTCCGGCGACCCGAGCCAGGGCCTGCAGATCGACGGGATCTTCGGCCCGGAGACCGAGGCCGCGGTGCGCGCCTTCCAGCAGGCGCTCCACCAGGACGTCCCCTCGGTCGCCGTGGACGGCATCGTCGGCCCGGTCACCTGGCAGGCACTCGTCAGCGGGATGTTCTCCTTCTAGGAGCCAATCGAGCGACTCGGCGGCGGCCGGCGGGGGGTCCGGCCGCCGCCTTTCGCGTGCTCGTCCTGGTCTGCGCGGACGTTCCGGAGTCGAAATCCGCTTCCTGCAACGCTGTAGCATGAGGCCAAACCGACCAACGACCCGCCGACAAGCCGTGCCGGCGGCTCACAGGAGGCTCACACCCGTGCCCAGCGACGTCATGGACGCCATCGTCAACCTGGCCAAGAGACGCGGCTTCGTGTTCCAGTCGAGCGAGATCTACGGCGGACTGCGCTCCAGCTACGACTACGGGCCGCTCGGCGTCGAGCTCAAGAACAACATCAAGCGCGCCTGGTGGCGGTCGGTGGTGCAGCTCCGCGACGACATCGTCGGCCAGGACGCCGCCATCATCATGTCCCCGCGGACCTGGGAGGCCTCCGGGCACCTGCAGTCGTTCTCCGACCCGCTGGTCGAGTGCACCAACTGCCACCAGCGCTACCGCGAGGACCACCTCAACGAGGCGTTCGCCGCCAAGCACGGCCGGCCGCCAGAGCCGGGCGAGCTGACCTGCCCCAACTGCGGCAAGGGGCCGTTCACCGACCCGCGCAACTTCAACCTGATGTTCAAGACGTTCATGGGCCCGGTGGAGGACGAGTCGGCGGTGGTGTGGCTGCGGCCGGAGACCGCCCAGGGGATCTTCGTCGACTTCCCCATCGTGCAGGCGGCCAGCCGCAAGAAGATCCCGTTCGGCGTCGCCCAGATCGGCAAGGCGTTCCGCAACGAGATCACCCCGGGCAACTTCATCTTCCGCACGCGCGAGTTCGAGCAGATGGAGCTCGAGTTCTTCGTCGAGCCGGGAACCGACGAGGAGTGGCACGAGACCTGGGTCGACGAGCGCATGCGCTGGTACCTGGACCTCGGCATGCGCAAGGAGAACCTGCGCCTGCGCGAGCACGCGCCCGACGAGCTGGCCCACTACGCCAAGCGGGCGGTGGACATCGAGTACAAGTTCCCGTTCGGCTGGTCGGAGCTGGAGGGCATCGCCAACCGGGCCGACTACGACCTCACCCAGCACCAGAACCTCTCCGGCGAGGACCTCACCTACTACGACGCCGAGCAGGAGAAGCGCTACATCCCCTACGTGGTGGAGCCGTCCGGCGGGGTCGACCGCTCGGCGCTGGCGTTCCTGGTCGACGCGTTCAACGAGGAGGAGGCGCCGACCGCCCAGGGAGGCAGCGAGCAGCGCACCGTGCTCAAGCTCGACCCGCGCCTGGCCCCGGTCAAGGTGGCGGTGCTGCCGCTGTCGCGCAACGAGCGGCTCACGCCGATGGCCAAGGAGCTCGCCGCCGACCTGCGCGAGCGCTGGACGATCGACTTCGACGACGCCCGCGGCATCGGCCGGCGCTACCGCCGCCAGGACGAGATCGGCACGCCGTACTGCGTCACGGTCGACTTCGACTCGCTCGACGACCGCGCCGTCACCGTCCGCGACCGCGACACCATGGCCCAGGACCGGGTGGGCGTCGACCGCCTGGTCGGCCACCTCGCGGAGCGCCTGCCGAGGCCCTGACCCGCATGGCCGACGCAGCCCGCGTCCTCGACGTCCTGGTCGCCGGGCCCGGCGCGCCCGCCGGCGACCAGGCCGGGCTCTCCCCGCTCGACCTCGGCCTGCTGCGCGGTGACGCGGTGTTCGAGAGCGTCCGCGTCTACCGCGGCCGGCCGTTCCGGCTCGACGCCCACCTGGCCCGGCTGGCCGTCTCCGCGGCCGGGGCGGACCTGGCGATCCCCGCCGGGCTGGAGGAGCTCGCCGAGCGGGCGGTGGCGGCCTGCGCCGGCGGCGACGGCGTGCTGCGCCTGCTGTGCACCAGGGGCGCCGAGGACGAGGACGCCCCCGCGCTGGTGGCGGTCGTCACCGGGATCCCGCCGGGGCTCGACGCCGACCGCCGCCGCGGCATCGGCATCGCGCTGCTGACCACCGCGGCCGACCCGCTGCTGCGGGCCGGCTCCCCGTGGCTGCTGGCGGGGGTGAAGACGACCAGCTACGCGGTCAACATGGCGGCGCGGCGGGCGGCGCAGGCGAAGGGCGCCGACGACGCCGTCTTCGTCGGCCTCGGCGGGGAGCTGCTCGAGGCGCCGACCGCCAACCTCTGGTGGCGCAGCGGCCAGGTGCTCTACACGCCAGCCCTCGAGCTGGGCATCCTGGCCGGGATCACCCGGGTCTCCCTGATGGAGCTGGCCGGCCCGGCCGGCTACCGCGTGGTCGAGGGCGTCTTCACCGCCGACGACCTGATCGGGGCGGAGGAGGCGTTCCTGTCGTCGACCGTGGCGGAGGTCATGCCGGTGGTCGAGGTGGACGGCGTGCCCATCGGCCGCGGCCGGCCCGGCCGCGCGAGCAAGAGCCTGCAGGCCGCGCTGCGCCGCCTCGCCGGCGCCTGAGCCCGCTAGCGCCGGCAGGCCCCGTCGGGGGCGGTGCCGATGGTCACCTGGCCGGTCACGGGGTTGACGCTGAAGCGGGTCCAGCGCTTGCCGCCGTCCGGCCGGAAGATCGGGACGCCGTTGACCGGGTCGACGCCCTGGGCGCTGGTGCGGTCACGGATCGTCCAGCCGCGCAGCCCGGTCGCGGCCATGCTGGCCCGGATGGTCTCCAGCAGCGGGGTGAACGGGTCGCAGCCGGTGCCGAGCCCGGCCTGGCGCAGCCGCGCCCGGAGGTCGAGGTCGAAGGTGCGCACCTGGTTGGCGGTGGCGCCGCCGAAGCGCGCGTTGTCGGGCACCCGGGCCCCGATCGAGGCGCAGGCGTCGTCCAGCGACAGCTGCCGCGGGTTGGGGAACACCCCGACGGTGCCGTCGCGCTGCTGGCACAGCACGTAGCTGGGGGTCACGGGCACGACGTGGCGCACCACGCCGCTGCGGGCGAGCTGCAGCTCCTGGCGCTTCCAGGCGCTCAGGCACGCCTGCAGGGCCGGCGCGCCCGGCGGCCACACGCCGTCGCCCACGGCCGTCGCGGTCGCGGTGGCGCGCTGGTCGAGCTGCTGGTAGCAGGCGACGCGCCGGGTGCCCTGCCCCTGCGCGGTGCCGTGGAAGGAGGTGGGCTCGAGCAGCTGGCCGACGAGGAAGGCGCCGCCGAGCAGGGCGGCGAGCGCGACCAGCAGGGCGGGTGCGGTGGTGAGGCGCCGTGACCCCGCCATCGCCCGGTGGCGGCGGTGGCGGGCCGCCCGCAGCGTCCGCGCCGCCCAGCGCGGGTCGTAGAGGGTGGTGCGCAGCTCGCCGAGGAGCTCGAGCTCGAGCGGGCCGACCTCGTCGAGCGGCTCGACGGCCCCAGCCGCGCCGGCATCCGCCGCCGGCGGCGGGTGGACCTGCGCCGAGCGGGCGAGCTTGCGCTCGGCCCTGGCCAGCCGCAGGCGCGCCACGGAGGGCCAGACGCCGAGCGCCTCGGCCGCCTGGATCGGCGTCAGCCCGTCGAGCTGGACCAGCTCGACCATCGCCCGCTCGCCGGGTGGCAGGCGCACCATCGCCTGGTGGCGCTGCCGCGCCGGCGCCGCCGCCCGCACCTGCCGTTCGAGGCGGCCCCGCTCGGCCGCGTCGAGCGCCCGCCCACCCGACGCCCGCGCCAGGGCGGGGACAGGCAGCCGCTCGGCGACCATCCCGTCGGGGAGGCGCCGCTCGGCGACCACCCCGGCGGTGACGGCGAGGATCCAGGGCAGCGGGCTGGACCGCGCCGGGTCGTAGCGCCCGACCGCCTCGTGGATGCGGGCGAAGGCGACGGCGACCAGGGCGCGGACCTCGGCCGGGTCGCCGGCCCGGCGCGCCACCGCGGCCACGACCTTGCCGACGTGGCGCAGGTAGAGCTCCTCGAACGCGGCAGGGTCGATGCGCAGCCTGGCCAGCAGCTCCTGGTCGGTCCTGCCCATGGGGCCTCCTGGGGGTCGGGGGCCGCCCTGCCTACGACGCGGTACCTATGCCGTTCCCGCGCATACGCCTCCTGACTCCTAGAACCCCGCTCGGGATGGTCCGGTTCCCGGTCGCGGTGAATCGCCTCGCGATCGAGACCGCCCCGCTGGGGTGGGGTCCGGGGCCCGTACAGGAGACCGTGCACCGCCGGATGTCGACAAGGGTCCCTAGGCTCAAATCCGTAGGGCCCGCGGGCTCGAGGGGGCCGTCCCCTCACTGCGCCGAGGGTGGCGCGCCGAGGTGCCGCAGCCAGGCGCGGTCCAGCTGCGCCGCCCGCGGCGCGCCGGCGAGGGCCAGCGCGTTGTCGAGCTCGGCCAGCAGCAGCTCGAGCACCTGGCGGGCGCCGGCCTCGCCGGCCACCGCCAGGCCCCACAGCACCGGGCGGCCGACCAGCACCGCCCTGGCACCCAGCGCCAGCGCCTTGAGGACGTCGGTGCCGCGCCGCACGCCACCGTCGACCAGCACGTCGACCTGGTCGCCGACGCGCTCGGCCACCTCGGGCAGGGCGTCGGCGCTGGCCGGCACGCCGTCGAGCTGGCGGCCGCCGTGGTTGGAGACGATCACCCCGGCGGCGCCGTGCGCCGCCGCCAGCGCCGCGTCCTCGGCGGTGAGCACGCCCTTGACCAGCACCGGCAGGCCGCTGATTTGGGCCAGCCACGCCAGGTCCTTCCAGGTCAGGCTCGGGTCGAGCAGGGTGGCCGTCTGGGCGAGGGTGAGCGGCCCCTTCACCACCCCGGAGCTCAGGCCGGGCACCGCGGTCGGCTCCTGGACCGCGAAGCCGCTGCGCAGGTCGCGCTCGCGGCGGCCGAGCACCGGCAGGTCGACGGTGACCACCAGCGCCTCGTAGCCGGACGTTGCCGCCGCCTCGACCATCGCCCTGGTCACGCCGCGGTCGCGGAAGACGTAGAGCTGGAACCAGCGGGTGCCGCCGGGCACCGCCTCGGCCAGCTCGGCCGCGCCGACGGTGGAGAAGGTCGACAGGCACATCACCGTGCCGGTGTCGCGGGCGGCGCGGCCGGTGGCCAGCTCGCCGTCCGGGTGGGCCAGGCGGTGGAAGGCGGTCGGCGCGACCAGCACCGGGTGCGGGCGCGGCCGGCCGAGCAGCACCGTGCCGGGGTCGCGGCTGGTCACGTCGACCAGCACCCGGGGGCGGATCTGCCAGCGCCTCCAGGCGGCCAGGTTGTCGGCGAGGGTGACCTCGTCGCCGGCCCCGCCGGCGAAGAACCCGTACGGCCCCGGCGGCAGGACCTCGGCGGCCAGCCGCTCGAACTCGGCGATGGTCGCCGGCAGCTCCATGCCCAGAGTCTACGATGACTGCCCCGCAGGCAGGGCGGCTGGCATGGCTCGCCGGACGGCTGGCTCGTCGAACCCGCCTGGCGGCGACCGTCGCGACCCACTACGGAGCTCCCGCCCGCTGGCGCGGGCGGGCAGGCGCCCGGCAACGTGCAATACGCTAGGGGTGGCTTCGAACGACCACAGCGGCCGGGCGTCGGGGTGCAGGCCCGCCCGCCGCGCGACAAGCGACGCAACCCCGCCAAGGAGGCGTGATGGCCGAGAAGTGGGTGTACGACTTCGAAGAGGGCAACAAGGAGATGAAGAACCTGCTCGGCGGGAAGGGCGCCAACCTCGCCGAGATGACCACCATGGGCCTGCCGGTGCCGCACGGCTTCACGGTCACCTGTGAGGCGTGCAACGCCTACCGGGCCGCCGGCCGCAAGTTCCCCGACGGGATGCTCGACGAGGCCTGGGAGCACCTGCGGGCGCTGGAGGGCAAGATGGGCCGCAGCCTCGGCGATCCCGCCGACCCGCTGCTGGTCAGCGTCCGCTCCGGGGCGCCGTTCTCGATGCCGGGGATGATGGACACGGTGCTCAACGTCGGGCTCAACGACGAGAGCGTCGAGGGCCTGACCAAGCAGACCGGCTCGGAGCGCTTCGCCTGGGACTCCTACCGGCGCCTGCTGCAGATGTTCGGCAAGACGGTGATGGGCGTCGACGGCGACGACTTCGAGGCGGCCATCGACCACGCCAAGCAGGAGCGGGGCGTGCGCAACGACGTCGACCTCGACGAGGGCGACCTGCGCCGCCTGGTCGGCGAGTTCAAGCGGATCATCGCCGACGCCACCGGCCGCGACTTCCCCCAGGACCCGCGCGAGCAGCTCGAGCTCGGCATCCAGGCGGTCTTCGGCTCGTGGGACAACAAGCGGGCGGTCGACTACCGGCGCAAGAACAAGATCGACGACTCGCTCGGCACCGCCGTCAACGTCCAGTCGATGGTGTTCGGCAACAAGGGCGACGACTCCGGCACCGGGGTGGCGTTCACCCGCAACCCGGCCAACGGCGACCACAAGCCGTACGGCGACTACCTGCCCAACGCGCAGGGTGAGGACGTGGTCGCCGGCATCCGCAACACCCTGGCGCTGGACCAGATGGCCGAGGTGCAGCCGCAGGCGTGGCGCGAGCTGCAGGAGCACATGAACACCCTGGAGCAGCGCTACCGGGACATGTGCGACATCGAGTTCACCGTCGAGCAGGGCAAGCTGTGGCTGCTGCAGACGCGGGTCGGCAAGCGCACCGCCTTCGCCGAGTGGGTGATGGCCTTCGACATGCTGGACGAGGACCTGGTCGACCTCGACACCGCCGTGCTGCGGCTCGACGCCAACCGCCTGGAGGAGCTGTTCAAGAAGGTCATCGAGCCCGGCACCAAGGCCGAGTCGATCGCCGGCGGCCTCAACGCCTCGCCGGGCGCGGCGGTCGGCAAGGCGGTGTTCACCGCCGACGACGCCGAGGCCTGGGCCGAGCGCGGCGAACCGGTGATCCTGGTGCGCCGCGAGACCACCCCGGACGACTACCACGGCATGATCCGCTCCCAGGGCATCCTGACCTCGGCGGGCGGCACCAACTCGCACGCCGCCGTGGTCGCCAGGGGCGAGGGCATCCCGGCCGTCTGCGGCGCCGACGCGATCCGCGTCGACCGCCAGGGCAAGCGCTTCACGGTCGGCGGGACCACCGTCGCCGAGGGCGACTGGCTGACGATCGACGGCTTCACCGGCAAGGTCTACGCCGGCCAGCTCGACCTCGCCGACTCGCCGATCGAGCGCGCCAGGGCGGGCGACGCCGAGGCCCGCAAGGACAAGATCTGGCGCGCCTTCGAGCGCTTCATGGCCAGGGCCGACGAGGCGCGGCGGCTGCGCGTGCGGGCCAACGCCGACACCGCCAGCCAGTCGGCCAACGCCATCGAGCGTGGGGCGGAGGGCATCGGCCTGTGCCGCACCGAGCACATGTTCCTCGGCGAGGAGCGGGTCGCCGCGGTGCGCACGATGATCTTCGCGACCACGGAGGAGGACGAGCGCTCGGCCTACGAGACCCTGCTGCCGCTGCAGCGCGACGACTTCGTCGGGATCTTCCGCGAGATGGACGGCAAGCCGGTGACCGTGCGGCTGCTGGACCCGCCGCTGCACGAGTTCCTGCCCAACCAGGTGGACCTGGCCGTCGCGGTCGCGGTGGCGCGGGAGAAGGGCGCCGACGACGCGCAGGTCGAGGGCGAGGCGATGCCGCTGGCCGAGGCCGAGGAGCTGCTCGCCAAGGTCAACGACCTGCACGAGGACAACCCCATGCTGGGGCTGCGCGGGGTGCGCCTGGGCATCGTCAAGCCGGGGCTGTACGCCATGCAGGTGCGCGCCATCGTCGAGGCGGCCTGCCAGGTCGAGGCGGACGGCGGCGACCCGCGGGTGGAGATCATGATCCCGCTGGTGGCGACCCGCGAGGAGCTCTCCCAGCTGCGCGAGGAGCTGGAGCCGGCCGCCGCCGAGGTGCTGCGCGAGCGTGGCCAGGAGCTGGAGATCCTCTGGGGCACCATGGTCGAGCTGCCACGCGCGGCCGTCACGGCGGGGGAGATCGCCGAGGTGGCCGAGTTCTTCTCCTTCGGCACCAACGACCTGACCCAGACCGCCTTCGGCTTCTCCCGCGACGACATCGGCAAGTTCCTGGGCCTGTACGAGGAGCGCAAGCTGGTCCCGGCGAACCCGTTCGTCACCATCGACCGCCCCGGGGTCGGCCGGCTCATGCGCCTGGCCTGCGAGGAGGGCAGGGCCGCCCGCGCCGACCTCCACCTGGGCATCTGCGGCGAGCACGGCGGCGACCCCGACTCGGTGCGCTTCTGCCACGAGCTCGGCCTCGACTACGTCTCCTGCTCGCCGTTCCGGGTGCCGACCGCCCGCCTGGCCGCCGGCCAGGCGGCCATCGGCGAGGCCAGCTCGGCGTCGAAGTAGATGGTCGATACCGAGACCGACCCGCTCTGGTCCGGTGGCGCCGGGCCGGAGCGGGCCGCGACCGCGGGGACCGGGCCGTCCGAGG
Organism: Actinomycetes bacterium; assembly: GCA_036377075.1. Classification (GTDB taxonomy): domain Bacteria; phylum Actinomycetota; class CALGFH01; order CALGFH01; family CALGFH01; genus DASUZB01. Next base: position 82,703 of record DASUZB010000313.1, read on the forward strand.
ACAGCTCGGCTCCGCGGCTGCGGCTGCGGCCGGTCCGCCGGGAGGACCTGGACACGCTCGAGCGCTGGTGGGAGTCGCCCGAGGTGCAGGGCCGCTTCAACTGGTTCGGCCACCCGCCGCCCGAGTTCCTGCGGCGCCGCTTCGAGGAGAACGGCATGCTCGGCGAGGAGTACGGCCACCTGCTGGTCGAGCTCGCCGACGGGACGCTGGTCGGGGACGTCAGCTACCACGCGGTCAAGCACGGCCCGGGCGGCGGCTCGGTCGCCTACAACGTCGGCATCACGCTGCTGCCGGAGCACCGCAGCCAGGGCCTCGGCACCGAGGCCCAGCGGCTGCTGGCCGAGTACCTGTTCGCCCACACCCGGGTGGAGCGGGTCGAGGCGGGCACCGACGTGGAGAACGTGGCGGAGCAGCGCGCCCTGGAGAAGGCCGGCTTCACCCGCGAGGGGGTGCTGCGCCGCGCCCAGTTCCGCGACGGCGCCTTCCACGACATGCTGCTGTACTCGAGGCTGCGGGGGGAGTAAGCGGGGCGCGTTCGGGGCCCCGGTCACTGTCACACGGCTTGGGGAGACTGAGCCCATCGAGGCGGCGAGGACGCGGAGGATTCGTTGGTGAGGGCGACGCAGGACTGGGTCCAGCAGGGGACGGTCCGGGCCGAGCTGGAGGCGGCCGAGGCTGCCGAGCTGGCGCCGTGGGCGGCGCGGGCCGCCGAGTCGGCCGGGCGCGGCCAGCCGGAGCCGGAGGACCCGGTGCGCACCTGCTGGATGCGGGACCTGGACCGGATCATCTTCTCGCGGGCGATGATGCGCGCCCACGGCAAGACGCAGTCGTTCATCCCCGCCTTCTCCGAGGGACCGGCCGCCGGCCGCAAGGGCGGCCCCTACGTCGGCGACCACTTCGTCACCCGCGCCACCCACATGCAGCACACCGCGCGGATCGCGGCCACCATCGCCGAGGCGCTCGCCCTCAACGTGCCGCTCGCCACGGCCATCGCCACCGGGCACGACCTCGGCCACGCCTGCTTCGGCCACGGCGGCGAGGCCGCCCTGCAGGAGGTCGCCCCCAGCGGCTTCGACCACGCCACCCAGGGCGCCCGCCTACTGACCCTGCTGGAGCCGCGCAACCTCACCGCCGAGGTGCTCGACGGCATCGCCAGGCACTCCTGGCGCCACGAGCCGCCCTCCACCCTCGAGGGGATGTGCGCCCGCCTGGCCGACCGCATCGCCTACCTCACCGCCGACCTCAGCGACGCGCTGCGCGCCGAGGTCCTCGGCGGCATCGCCGAGGTTCCCGAGCCGGTGCGGCTGGTGCTCGGTGAGACCCCGTCGGACATGGTCGGCGTCCTGGTCGAGGACGTGATCCGCCACTCCCGCGGCGCGCCGAGGGTGGTGCAGGGCGAGGCCTGCGCCGAGGCGATGACGACCCTGCGGTCGTTCATGTTCGAGCGCGTCTACCTGCGTCCCGATGCCGAGCGGCAGACCGAGCGTGCCCGGCGCCTGCTGATCGACCTGTACCACCACTACCTGGAGCACCCCGAGACGATGCCGATGGGCGCGAGCCTCGCGTCCGACCCGGTCGAGCAGCAGGCGGTCGACGCCATCGCCGGCATGACCGACCGCTACGCCCTGGCGGCCTGGGAGGTCGCGGACGGGGGCTAGCGGATCGAACATGTGTTCGATATCCTGAGCTTCTGCCAGTCCGGCGCCCGAGTCGGCGCGTGAGCTTCTCGGCCGGACCGCCATTTCGCCCATCCGGTGCGCAGACGGGTGCGTACAATGCCGGAGAGCCCGCAACGGGTCCTTCCCCCAGCGGCGTACCCACCGGGCTCGGGTCGTTCGATCGGTGGCGCTCCGGCGCGGAGCAAGCATCACGCACGCCGCGCCCGGCGTGTTGGACGGATAGGGGGAAGGACCGTGGCCGGCCGCATCCGGGAGGAATCGATCGCGGAGGTCCGCCAGGCGACGGACATCGTCGCGCTGATCGGGGAGTACGTCACCCTGCGGCCCGCCGGCGGCACCCGCATGAAGGGGCTGTGCCCCTTCCACCAGGAGAAGACCCCGTCGTTCACGGTCAACTCGCAGACCGGCGCCTGGCACTGCTTCGGCTGCGACGGCCACGGCGACGCGATCGACTTCCTCATGAAGCAGGACGGGCTCTCCTTCGTCGAGGCGGTCGAGCGGCTCGCCCAGCGCGGCGGGGTCGAGCTGCGCTACGAGGGCCGCTCGGCCGGGGAGCGCGGCAGCCTCGGCCGGCGCAGCCGCCTGGTCGGCGCGCACGCCGAGGCGGTCGCCTTCCACCACCGCCTGCTGGTCGACGCGCCCGAGGGCCGCGCGGCGCGCGCCTACCTCTCCTCCCGCGGCTACGACCGCGCCGTCGCCGGGCGCTTCCAGCTCGGCTGGGCGCCCGCCGACCGCTGGGACGCGCTCACCGAGCACCTGCGGGCCAAGGGCTTCCGCCCCGAGGAGCTGGTCGAGGCGGGCCTGGCGAGGACCGGCAGCCGTGGCCTGCGCGACGCCTTCCACGCCCGCGTGCTGTTCCCCATCTTCGACGTCGCCGGCGACCCGGTCGCCTTCGGCGGCCGCGTGCTCGACGACGGCCAGGGCGAGCGCCGCGCCCCCAAGTACGTCAACACCGCCGAGACCTCCGTGTGGCACAAGGGCCGCACCCTGTACGCGCTCAACTGGGCCAAGGTCCCGATCGTGCAGGCCGGCTTCGCGCTGGTGGTGGAGGGCTACACCGACGTGCTCGCCTGCCACCTGGCCGGGATCACCCAGGCGGTGGCCGCCTGCGGCACCGCCCTGCGGGCGGAGCACTTCCGCCTGCTCGCCCGCTTCACCGACCGGGTGGTGCTCGCCTTCGACGCCGACGAGGCCGGCGCCAAGGCGGCCGAGCGCGGCCTGCCCGAGCTGATCTCCGAGCCCAACGCCGCCCTCTCCGCCCACGTGCTGGTGATGCCGGGCGGCCTCGACCCGGCCGACTTCGTCGCCACCCACGGCGCCGAGGCCTTCCGCGAGCTGGTCACCGGCGCGCAGCCGCTGCTGCGCTGGTGGATCGACTGGAAGCTGGCCGGCTTCGACTACCGCCGGCCGGAGGGCCGCACCCGGGCGGTGCGCGAGCTCATCCCGGTGATGCGCAACGTGCCCGACATGGTGCAGCGCAGCGCGTACGCGCGCTCGATCGTGCTGCGGCTGGAGCTGCGCGAGGACGGCCCGGAGTACCGCGCCCTGGTGGCCGGCAGCCAGCAGGCCGCGTCCGCCCGGGTGGCGCCGCGCTCGCGCAGCCCGCAGATGAAGGTCGAGTGCGAGGCGCTGAAGCTCGCCCTGCAGCACCCGGAGTGGACCGACGACGTGGCCAGCCGCTGGGGCGAGGACTGGTTCACCACCCCCTCGACGATCGCCTCGTTCGTCGCCCTGGCCAAGGCGGGCGGGCCCGGCGCGCCCTTCGAGCTGGTGCTCGAGCAGGCCGCCAACGAGAAGGAGCGGGGCTACCTGCGGGGACTGGCGGTGGAGGCGTTCGCCGGAGCGGAGGAGCGCGGGTACGCTGAGGAGGTCTTCAGGCGGCTCGAGGAGTTCCGGGTGGGCCGCGGGATCGACGAGCTGAAGGCGGCCCTGCAGCGGATGAACCCAGTTGAGCAGCCGGACGAGTACACTCAACGTTTCGAAGAGCTCATCGCCCTCGAGGCCCGACGGCGAGCCCTGCGGGAGCCGCGGCCCGGAGGCTAGGGGAGGAGCCCCTCCCTGAGCGCACCAGGCAGCCACCGGCGTCCTGTGTCGTCCGGACAACACGAGGGGTACGTACAGCCCATGGCCATGGCCAAGGAAGCCCAGCTCGACGAGGTGCGGGACCTCGTCGTCAAGGGCAAGGAACGCGGCTTCATCACTACCGAAGAGGTGATCGAGGCACTCGCTCCGGTCGATCTGACCGCAGAGCAGATCGACAACGTCTACCAGGTGCTCGCCGACGAGAACATCGAAGTCGTCGAGATGGTGGACGAGCTGGACGCCGAGGAGTTCGCCCGCGAGGCGCGCTCGGCCCGCGACGACGACCTGGCCCTCAAGGCGCCCACCAACGACCCCGTCCGCATGTACCTCAAGGAGATCGGCAAGGTGCCGCTCCTGACCGCGGAGCAGGAGGTCATCCTCGCCAAGGCGATCGAGGAGGGCGAGGCCGCCACGGCCGAGCTCGACAAGGCCGCCGCCGAGGCCAAGAAGCTCGGCTCCACGCGCCTGCGCGAGCTGCAGCGCGTCGAGCGCCACGGCCAGCTCGCCAAGAAGAAGCTGATCGAGGCGAACCTCCGCCTGGTGGTCTCGATCGCCAAGCGCTACGTGGGCCGCGGCATGCTCTTCCTCGACCTGATCCAGGAGGGCAACCTCGGCCTGATCCGCGCGGTCGAGAAGTTCGACTACACCAAGGGCTACAAGTTCTCGACGTACGCGACCTGGTGGATCCGCCAGGCGATCACCCGGGCGATCGCCGACCAGGCGCGCACCATCCGCATCCCGGTGCACATGGTCGAGACGATCAACAAGCTGATCCGCATCCAGCGGCAGCTCCTGCAGGACCTCGGCCGCGAGCCGACGCCCGAGGAGATCGGCCGCGAGATGGAGTTCTCGCCCGAGAAGGTGCGCGAGATCCTCAAGGTCAGCCAGGAGCCGGTCAGCCTGGAGACGCCCATCGGCGAGGAGGAGGACTCCCACCTGGGCGACTTCATCGAGGACTCCGACGCGGTCGTCCCGGTCGACGCGGCCAGCTTCATCCTGCTGCAGGAGCAGCTCGACTCGGTGCTGCACACCCTCAGCGAGCGCGAGAAGAAGGTCATCCAGCTCCGCTTCGGCCTGACCGACGGCCACCCGCGCACGCTGGAAGAGGTCGGCCGCGAGTTCGGCGTCACCCGGGAGCGCATCCGACAGATCGAGTCGAAGACGCTCTCCAAGCTGCGCCACCCGTCGCGCAGCCAGAAGCTGCGCGACTACCTGGAGTAGCGGCCGACCTCCTGGGTCTGGGCGGCTACGGCTTGGTGTCGCCGGAGCCGCGGGTCGAGGGCACGCTGCCGCCCGAGACCTTGCCGGACTCGCTCGGCGTCGACTCCTCGTCCTTCGTGCCCTTGGTGGCGACGAACTCCCTGGCCTTGCCGACCTGGCCGGCCAGGTTGTTGGAGGCCTGCTCCGCGCCACGGCTGGCGACCTCGGTCACCCGCTCCTTGCCGACCGCGACCGTCTTGGTCACCTCACGGCTGAGGCGCTGCACGCCAGGGTTGTCGCCGACCCGGCGCGCGGCGGCGCGGATCTGCTCGTAGCGTTCCCGGCCAGCCTTGGCGCCGAGGACGTAACCGGCGGCGAGGCCGGCCAGCAGTGCTGACTTGAGCTTCATCGGTCTACCTCCTGGGATCAACCTGGCCTCGGTCTACCCCATCCGGTGGCGAACGAAGCACCGGCACGACGTACTGTTGGTCACCCGGCCGCGTCGCCGGGCGGCAGGATCCTACGCCGAGCCGAGCAACAGAGGAGCGCCGTGACCGACCGGACCCGTGGCGTACCCGTCGCCGAGCAGGCACGGCCGGCGGTGGCGCCCGACCGCGCCACCGCGACGCGGGTCTGGTCCTGGGGGGCGGTCTGGCTCGGCGTGGCGCTGGCCACCGGGGTCGTGGTGCGGCTGTCCGGGCCGGCGGTGCTCGATCCGGACGAGCACGCCGCCGCGCTGTACTTCCGGCGCCTGGTCGCGGGGCAGCGGCTGGAGGACCCCCTGCTCTCCACCCCGAAGCCGCTGCTGACCCTGGTGCACGGGCTGGCCTGGGCGGCCACCTCGGACTGGCGCGCGCTCACCGCGCTGACCGTCGCCGCGTTCGCGCTGGCGGTCACCGCCCTCGCCCGCGCGGCCGGCCGGCTCGGCGGCGCGCCGGCCGCGGCCGCGACGGTCGTCGCCGTTGCCGGGTCCGGGCCGCTGGTGCTGCAGGTCGCCAGGGGCAACTCGGTGGTCTGGGCGCTGGCCGGCTGGGCGCTGGCGCTCGACGCGCTGGCGCGGCCGCGGCGGCGCTACGGGCTGGCGGCGGCCGCGCTGCTGCTCGCCGCGCTGGCCCGCACCGAGACCTGGCTGCTGCTGCCGCTCGCCGCCGGCGGCGGCGCGCTGCTGGCCTGGCGAGGGCGCGACCGGCGCGCCCTGCTGCTGCTCGTGCCGCTGGCCGCCCCGCTGCTCTGGCTCGGCCACGACCGGCTGCTCACCGGCGACGCGCTGTACTCGCTGCGGGTGCCCGAGCGCTACACCGACCTGGTCGCCGGCCGCCACCCGGTCGACCCCGCCGCCTGGCTGGGGCAGCTCACCGACCGCTACGCGGCCATGCCGCTGGCGCTGGTCCTGGCGGCCGCCGGGGTGGCGTGGCTGCTGCGGCGCCGCGCCTGGCCCTGGCTCGCCGGGTTGGCCGCGCTCGTCCCCGGCCTGCTGGTCCTGTTCGGCGCGTACGCCGCCCGCGGCACCTACGTCTCCTGGCGCTACTTCGACCCGCCCGACCTCGGCGTCCACCTGGCCGCCGCGCTCGGCGCGGGCTGGCTCGCCCGGGCAGGCGCCGAGCGCCTCCGGGGCCGGCCCGGTCGTGGATGGTGGGGGAGCGCCGGCGCGGTGGCCGCCGCGGTGCTGCTGGTCGGGGCGGCCGGCTGGCCGCTCGCGCCGGTCGACCCGGTGGTCCGCTCCACCCTCGACCGCGACACCCGGCTGTCGGCCAACGCCGCCGCCGCCGTCGCCGAGCTGCGGCCGTTCGCCGAGCGGCCGGGCGCCGTGGTGGTCGCGTCCGGACCGCAGCGCGTCCGCGTCGCCCTGGAGCTCGACCTGCCGCTCGGCCGGGTTCGCGACCTGTACCTGGCCGCCCTGCACGCGCCGCTGGACCGCGCCCTGGCCGGCAGCGTCGCCGTGTACCACGACGCCGACGGCGACCGCCCGGCCGAGCGCTTCGCGCCCCTCTCGGCCGACACGCCGGCCCGCGTCGGCGCGCTCAGGGTCGTCCCCGTCCACGCCGATCCAGAGCGTGGCCTGTACGTGCTGGCCGTGGAAGACGGATGATCGCCAGCGTGGTCCTCGTGTACCATTCGCAGCCGGTCCGGTACGTCCGGACCAGGCCCGATCCGGCGTAGCTCAATCGGCAGAGCGGGGCCCTGTTAAGGCCAAGGTTGTAGGTTCGAGTCCTACCGCCGGAGCAGCGGCAAACTCCCAGCTCAGGGCACCCAAAGCGAACCATGCTGAGGGTGCCCTGATCGCGTCTTAGGCGCCCGTGCTCCGTCGATCCACGGAACAGCTCGTCCAGCCGGGCGCGGAGCGTGGTATCCGCCTCGGGGAACAGGTGGCCGTAGCGGTCGGCGCGACCCGGTGGGACCACCAGCAGGAGGGCGGCTACGACTTCTGGGTGCTGCGCGACCCGTGGGGCAACGAGTTCTGCGTCCTGCAGCGGAGTTCCCTGAGCTGTTCGCGCGCCGCCGCCCCTGGCGCGATCAGAGGGAGATCAGGGCCACCAGGAAGAGGGCGAACGCCGCCCAGGTCGTCGCCAATTGGATCCAGTTGATCGTGAAGTAGCGCTGCCGCCCGGCCTCCCAGTCCGCCGGCAGCGCCTCGGGGTCCCAGGCCAGGATCACCTTGTAGGTCGGTGTCTTCCACACGTTGGAGATGACGAGAATCCCGACGATCACAATGCCCAGGCCGATCGCGGTGAGGACGAACGAGGTGGAGCCGGGATCGTCCCAGAGGAGCACGAGCGCGACGATCGGCCCGATGGTCATCCCGAGCGACCAGGCATAGTTGAACACCTTGCCCAAGCCGTTGTCCGCGTACCGAAGGAACGCTTCCATGAAGTTCCGGAAGTCCCGGCCGTCCATCGCTGCCTGCATGGGACGCAGGATCATGCACAGCCCCCCCAAGAAGCCTGCCGCGAGCCCCGAGAAGAAGCTGGACGCTGCAAGTGCCCATTCCTCGCCCGTCACGATGAAATCCCCCTCCAGCTCGGAGTCCCATGGTTGAGAGGTGATGGACTGCTGGCATGGCCAGACCATCGAGGTCAGGCTCAGTCGATCAGCACGAGGCACTTCGCGGAGGATCATTTCACCGCCCTGCCTTCTCCGCTCCCGCAAGAACCTGAACCCAGTTCATCCTTCCGTTCCCTCGCCTGCGGTGTATCGTGACCAGGCTCGCTTCGCTCGTGCCGGTCCTGAACCCTCCTTCCCCCCACGTTCCATGAACCTTCGCCGTCTCGCGCCCTACGCGCTGCTCCTCGGGGCGACCGTCGCCCTCGGCTCCGCCACGCCAGCCGGCGCGATCAACCGCTACGTCCTGCCGAGCGGGCGCAGCTACAGCGCGTGGAAGGACGTGCCCAGGGTCAGCACCGCCGTCCTGGTGTTGCACTCGTTCAACCACACCGACGCCGAGCCGGTCGCGCAGGGCTGGATGGACGCGGCCGCGCGGCACAACTTCCTGGCCGTCTTCCCCACCGGCGACGGGAGCTGGAACGCCGGGCTGTGTTGCGGCGCCGCCCTCCGCAACCGCCGCGACGACGTCGCCTACCTCGCCGAGGTGATCGCCGACGTCAAGGCGCGCTGGCACCCCACCCTGGTGTACCTGGTGGGGTGGTCCAACGGCGGGATGATGGTCGAGCGGCTGGTGGTCGAGCGACCCGAGCTCAGCAACCGCTTCGTGGTCGCCGGCTCGGCGCCGGAGATGTCCTGGCCCGGCTTCTGGCAGGGCCGCGGCTGGATCTACCACGGCGGGCTGGACACCACCGTCCCCTGGGCCGGCACGCCCGACGCCCCCTGGTGCGGCTGCGAGATCCGGCCCGGCCAGAAGACGCGGACCTATATCAACGGCGCCTCGCTCTGGGCCTACGTCGACCCCAACCGGGGCCACGCGGTCCCGCCGAACTGGCCCGAGGTGGCCTGGAGCCGGCTCTCCTCGCCCTGAGGGCACGCTCCCGGACCGGCACTAAGGTGGGAGCGCCAGCGAGTCGCCGCGCCGTGAGGAGGAGCGGGCATGCGCGCAGTCGTCTACCAGCGCCCCGGGCACTTCGAGGTGGCGGACGTCCCCGACCCCCGTCCCGGCCCTGGCGAGGTGCTGCTGCGGAGCGTGGCCGCCGGTGTCTGCGGCACCGACCTGCACCTGCTCGCCGGCGAGTTCCTCGCCCGCTACCCGCTGGTCCCCGGCCACGAGATCGTCGGCCGGGTCGCCGAGCTGGGGGATGACGTCACCGGCCTGCAAGTCGGCGAGCTGGTCGCGGCCGACAACACCGTGCTGTGCGGCCACTGCTTCTTCTGCCGCCGCGACCAGCCGCTGTTCTGCCGCAACTTCACCTCGCTGGGCTGCAACGCCCCTGGCGCCTTCGCCGAGCTGCTGGCCGTCCGCGCCGACAAGTGCTTCCCGCTGGACGGCCTCGACCCGATGGTCGCGGTCATGACCGAGCCGCTCGCCTGCGCCATGCACGGCGCCGACGTGCTGCGCCTGCGGCCCGGCTCGGACGTGCTGGTGTTCGGCGCCGGCCCCACCGGCCTGCTGCTCGCGCAGCTGCTGCTGCACGGCGGCGCCGCCCGCCTGACCGTGGCGGCTCCCTCCGAGCACAAGCTGGCGCTGGCGCGGCGCTTCGGCGCCGACGAGACCGTGCGCATCCCCAGGGACGCCCCGGCCGCCGCGCTCGAGCCGCTCAGGAGGCTCGCCCCGTACGGCTTCGACGCCGTGGTCGAGGCGACCGGCTCGGTCGAGCTGCTGCAGGCCTGCCCGGGGCTGACCATGGACGGCGGCACGGTGCTGGTCTACGGCGTGGCGCGCGAGCAGGACCGCGCCAGCCTCAGCCCCTACGAGATCTTCAGCAGGGAGCTGCGGGTGCAGGGGTCGTTCGCGCAGACCCACTGCTTCGACCGGGCGCTGCTGGCCCTGCGCAGCGGCCGGGTGCGCACCGACGGGATCGTCACCGACGTGGTCGCCCTCGAGGACCACGCGGCGGCCCTCGATGCGGTGCGCTCCTCGCGCAGCGTGAAGGCGGTCGTCACCGCCGAGCCGCGGTGAGCCAGCCGCGCGGGCGAGCGGCCGGATAGGATGGGGTTGCCAGACGGTGTAGCGGGCGGGTGGGGGGCACGCCCTGCTCGGAGAGGAGGGGGAATCGAGCGCCCGGCACGGTGGGTGCGGAACGGTTCCCGCGGGTCGGCCCTGAGGCTCGCCCTGCGGATCCTGGTGATCGCACTGGCCGTCTACCTGCTCCTGCCCCAGCTGGCCGGCCTGGAGGCGAGCGGTAGGGCGCTGGCCCGCGCGCGCCGCTGGTGGCTGCCCCCGCTGGTGTTCGGCCTGGAAGGGGCGAGCCTGCTCGCCTACGCCGAGCTGGTGCGGACGGTGCTGGTCTCCACCGGCCAACCGGTCGCCCGCAGGCTCATCCAGCGGGTCACCTTCGCCGGCTACGCCCTGGGCCGCACGCTGCCCGGGGGCTCCATGTCGGCGCTGGCGATGATCACCAACGAGCTGCGCGGCCTCGGCTTCCCCGCCGCCCCGACGGCCGCGGCGCTGGCCGCCAGCGGCCTGGTCTCCTCGGTCGTGCTCGTCCTGCTGTTCCCGTTCGCGGCGCTGTTGGCGCTGGTCGGCGGGGAGGGCGGCGGGGTCGTGCTCGGCGCCGCCGGGCTCGGGGCGCTGCTGGTGGTCGCCGTCGCGCTCGCCGCCCGGCCGACCCTGCGCCGCCCGGAGGCGCTCGGCCGCCTGGCCGAGCGCGCCGCCACCGCGGTCGCTCGCGGCCCGCTGCGCCGGCACCTCGACCCCGCCGCGGTCGGCAGTCAGGTCACCCGGTCGGCCCAGGGACTGAGGGACCTGGCCCACGAGCCGGCGGTGCTGCGGCGCGCCGGCGCCTGGGCGGCCGCCAACTGGCTGCTCGACCTCGCCGTGCTCGGCACGATCGCGGCGACGCTGGGGCCGGGGGTGCCGAAGTGGGGGCTGCCGCTCGCCTACGTGCTCGGGCAGTGGACCGCGTCGGTGCCGCTGACCCCCGGTGGGGTCGGCCTGGTCGAGTCGGCGATGACGGCCGCGCTGGTCGCCGGCGGCGTGCCCGGCGGCGTCGCCGCCGCCAGCGTGCTCGGATGGCGCCTGGTCAGCCACTGGATCCCGATCGGCGTCGGGCTTGCCCTGCTGCCGACCCTGCGCCGCAGCCGTCCGCCCGCCGCGGCCGAGCGGGAGGGGGAGGCCAGGCAGGACCCAGCCTCGCGGAGCTGAGCGCTACCGCGACGGTGGTGCAGCCTTGCCCGCGGCCTCAGTGCCGGG
>DASUZB010000314.1:0-15441 GCA_036377075.1 Actinomycetes bacterium
CCTTGGGTCTAGTGCTGGCGGTTGCAGCGATGTGGGCGCAAGCGTCTGCTGTGAAGGCCGAACCTGGACCGGGCGGGGGTCTAGGACCGGATCGACTATGGGTCAACGCCACTCTAGGTCAGCCCACGGGTAGTGGTAGCGGCGGGGGGCCGCGCACTGGTTGGGCCATTCGCTATCGGAGGCTTGGAATTGCGGCTCACTGCTTCCCATTTCGACCGGCCGGGATTCCTGGCTCACTCGGTCCCTGGTATGGCTCGGCTGGCGCTGGAAAAGACGCCGCGGAAGTATTGCGTGTGAATCGTGCGTCTGGTGTCCAACAGTCGTTTGGTCTCGGCTGCCTCGCCCCCGGGGAGCTAAAGCCCATTCCAACTCCCGGTGAGGTATTAGCAGCTCTCGATATCGATCGCCTTGGTCTGCCAGCAGTCAATTCCAGTCCCACCAATCGTGGTTTGACTGGAATGCAGTCGTGGTTTTGGACTCCGACTAACGGACATGCGGAGGCTCAGGTGGATCTAAATGGCTTCACCGTGCAGGCGACCGCGGATGCGAAGTTTCACTGGTCGACGGGGGATGGTGGAGTCTATGAGACGGGAGTGGGGGGGAGCGAGCGGAATCCGGCGGTCAGGCACATCTACAACTCGAAGTCATCCGGTACGGGGTATAGCGTCACCCTCGACATGATTTGGGCTGGCGAGTACAACTGGTTCGGATTCGGTGACGCAGGGGCAGGCCAACTCGGTCCGGTCACCAGGAGTGGGACCCGGTCGTATCCCGTGAACGAGGTGCGCAGTGTCCTTCAATAGCTTCGACCCGCTCGGGGACGAGGAGCGGGAGTGGCTGCGAACGAGGCCGCCGCGGTCGACCGTGCGGCGGATGTGGTTCGCGGTGCTCGTGCTCGTGGTCATCCTGATCGGGCTCTGGTGGCTGATCTTCAGGGGGCTGTTCCAGGGCGACCGGCTCACCAAGGTGCCGACGCCGCACACGACGATCGCGGCGCAACCACCCAAGACGACCCAGCCAGCGGCTTCGCACTTCTCGCCGGACGAGCAACGCGTGATCTCCGACGCGCAGCGGGCGCTCGGCGCCTGGGGCGAGTTTGCCGTCAGCGGCGACATCGGCAAGCTCGGCGACACCTTCTGGAAGAACGGGTTGCAGTACCAGAAGCTGGTCCAGGAAGCCCCCGCCGTGCGGAGCAAGCATGCGGGCCCACCGCCGTACACGTTCACGCTGACGCCCAGCCGGGTGATCAAGGCGCCGCAAGGCCAGGAGATCGTGCGCGGCACCGTCAAGGTGAGCCGGCCCGGCGAGCGGACCCAGATCTTCCAATGGGACGTCTACTTGCAGCGCGTGCCCGGGTCGAACCCTGAGCGATGGCGCCTGTGGACGGTGGCCAACACGCCGAAGTGACGGCCGCGCCCGCCTACGGCTCGTGCCTGGCGACCGGGGGCAGCTTGATGATCTCCCCGGGGAAGATCAGGTCCGGATCGCCGGAGCGCAGCGAGGCCCGGTTGGTGTCGACCACGTCCAGCCAGTAGCGGGCGACCTCGCGCTCGCTCAGCTCGTCGGCGGGGCGCCCGCTGACCCTGGCGAGACGGTCACGGGCGATCGTCCACAGGTTGTCGCCCTCGGCCACGCGGTGCAGCGCGGTCTCGCCCTTCCCCGGCGGCGTCTCCGGCAGGGGCGCCGGGGGCCTGCCGTGCGGTGGCCCGGCTGGGCTGGGGGTGTACGGGGGCGCGGACGGTGTCGGCGGTCGGGTGCTGCTCGGGGTGGTGCCGGCCGCCCGCGGAACGTATCGCGGGCTAGCGGGCGGCTTGGTCGTCGCCGGCCCGGTGGTCGACGACTTCGGGTTGGTGGTGCTCGGTGAGCTGGTGGTGCTCGATGAGCTGGTGGTGCTCGGCGGGTTGGTGGTGCTCGGCGGGTTGGTGGTGCTCGGCGGGCTGGTGGTCGTCGGCGGGCTGGTGGTCGTCGTCGGCTGGGTGCTGCTGGTGGTCGACGACGAGCTTGTCGAGGTCGACGGCGAGCTGGTCGTCGACGTGGTGGCCGCACCCGTGCCCGGCGTGGTCCCCGCAGCCTCGGGATGGTAGGCGGGCTTCGCCGGGCCGGCGCCCGCTCCAGCGGCCTCCGGCTGGTACGCAGGGGCGCCCGCGGTCGTCGTCGGGCCCGCACCGGCTCCGGCCCCGGCATCACCGGCGCTCGCCCCAGCAGCCTGGCCGGTGCCCGCCCCGGCGGCCTCGGGCCGGTAGGCGGGGGCGGCCGCAGCCGTCGCCGAGTCCACCCCGGCGGCAGCCGCCGGGGTGCCGGCAGCAGGCTGTCGACTGCCCGGGTCGGTGGCCGAAGCGACGGGACCGGCAGCCTCGGGGCGGTAGCTGGGAGGGTCGGTGGTGCCAGGGGCCGGGTGGTAGCCGAAGGTGGACGCGCGCGCCCAGGTGCTGAGCGGGTCGTGGCTGGCGACCACCGACTCGGTCCGGGCGGGCATGCCGGCCGGCTCGGCGATGGCGGCGCCGGCGCCGCCGCTGATGATCGACGTGGCCAGGGTGAGCGCGATCGCCTGGTCGGCGATGCGGCGCACGGACGGCAGGGTGACCAGCTCCAGCGCCCTGATCGCGCTCGGGACGCGCGAGATGCGCGCCAGCGCGTACAGGGCCGTGCTGCCGAGCAGCCACCAGGCGGCGCCGAGGGCGACCAGGCGCACCACTCCCGCCAGGACGTCCTCGGGCGCGCTGGTCCGCAGCCAGCCCCCCAGGTCGTCGAAGGGGACGCGCAGCCAGGGCAGCTCGCCGAGCTGGTGCAGGATGACCACGGCACCGATCTCGAAGACGACCAGCGCGAGGAAGGCGCCCGCCCGGCGCAACGTCGTGGACCGGCTGACAAGTACCATCGTCCCGTCCTGCGCTCGAACGCCCGGGTCCCCATAGATCCCGAACAAGACGTTGAGTCTTATTTTGCACGCAGAGAGGTGTCAACGCTGGCATTGGTGCGCCAGGCGCGGCGGGCATAGGGTCTGAAGTCCGAACGACGTACCGGAACGGTGAAAGCGAGGCGATCGGTGGTGCGCGTGGCGATGCTCACCCGGGAGTACCCACCCGAGGTGTACGGCGGCGCCGGGGTGCACGTGGAGTACCTGGTTCGCGACCTGGCCTTCCTGGTCGACCTCGAGGTGCACTGTTTCGGCAAGCCCAGGCCGGAGCCGCGGGACGGCAAGCTGAAGATCCGCGCCTACCAGCCCTGGGACGCCCTGGCGGGTTCGGCGCGCCACCTGAGCGCGCTGCGGACCGTCTCGACCGACCTGGCGATCGCCGCGGGGGTCGAGGGCGCCGACCTGGTCCACAGTCACACCTGGTACGCCAACCTCGCCGGCCACATGGCCAAGCTGCTGTACGGCATCCCCCACGTGGTCACCGTCCACAGCCTGGAGCCGCTGCGGCCCTGGAAGGCGGAGCAGCTCGGTGGCGGCTACGCCCTGTCGCGCTTCTGCGAGCAGATCTCGCTGACCGCCGCCGACCGGATCATCGCGGTCTCCCAGGGCATGGCGCGCGACATCGTGGCCTGCTACCCCTCGATCGACCGGGATCGCATCCGGGTGGTGCACAACGGCATCGACCCTGGCGAGTACCGGCCCGACCGCGGCACCGACGTGCTGAAGCGCTACGGGGTCGACCCGGCCAAGCCCTCGGTGGTGTTCGTCGGCCGCATCACCCGCCAGAAGGGCGTGCCGTACCTGCTCGACGCGGCGCTTGCGTTCGACCCGGCGGCACAGCTGGTGCTGTGCGCGGGCGCGCCGGACACCCCCGAGATCGGGCGCGAGGTGGCCGAGAAGGTCGACAAGGTGGCGCAGGAGCGCGGCAACATCATCTGGATCGAGAAGATGCTCGAACGCAGCGAGGTGGTGCAGCTCCTCACCCACGCGACCGTGTTCGTCTGCCCCTCGGTGTACGAGCCGCTCGGCATCGTCAACCTGGAGGCGATGGCCTGCGAGACGGCGGTGGTGGCGACCGCCACCGGCGGCATCCCGGAGGTGGTGGCCGACGGCACCACCGGCCTGCTGGTGCCGTTCGAGGGCAGCGGCGGCGCGCCGAGCGACCCGGCCCGCTTCGCCGCCGACTTCGCCGAGCGGGTCAACCGGCTGCTCGCCGACCCGGCGGAGGCCGAGCGCATGGGCAAGGCAGGCCGGCAGCGCGCCCTCGACGAGTTCAGCTGGCCGGCGATCGCCGGCCAGACCGCGCGGCTCTACGCCGAGGTGGCGTCCGAGACCAAGGGCGCCTCGGGCGCCGAGGAGCGGCGGTGACGCGGGCGCTGCGCACGCCCGAGGAGCGCTTCGAGGCGCTGCCCGATTTCGGCTTCGCGCCCCACTACCGCGAGGCCGGCGGGCTGCGCCTCGCCCACGTCGACGAGGGCGACGGCGCGCCGGTGGTGTTCCTGCACGGCGAGCCGACCTGGTCGTTCCTGTGGCGGCGGGTGATCCCGCCGCTGCGCGACGCCGGCTACCGCTGCATCGCCCCCGACCTGGCCGGCTTCGGCCGCTCCGACAAGCCGGTCGAGCTCGGCTGGTACTCCTACGACCGCCACACCGAGCTGGTCGGGGCGCTGCTCGACGACCTCGAGCTGCGCGCCGCCACCCTGGTGGTGCACGACTGGGGCGGCCCCATCGGCCTGCGCCTGGCGGTCGAGCAGCCGGAGCGGGTCGGGCGCGTGGTCGCGATGAACACCGGCGTGGCGACCGGCCAGCAGCGCATGAGCGACGCCTGGCGCACCTTCGCCGCCTTCGTGGAGCGCACCGAGGACCTCCCGGTCAGCCTGCTGGTCCGCCGTGGCTGCGCGACCGACCCGGGCGACGAGGTCGCGGCGGCGTACGACGCGCCCTTCGCCGAGCCGGCCGCCAAGGCCGGCGCGCGTGCCTTCCCCCGGCTGGTGCCGCAGGCGCCGGACGCGCCCGGCGCCGAGACCGGCAGGCGCGTGCTCGCCGCCCTCCGCGAGGACCGCCGCCCGATGCTGCTGCTCTGGGGCGAAGAGGACCCGGCCCTGCCGGTCGCCCTCGGCGAGGCGTTCGCGCGCACCCTCGGGCGCGAGCCGCCGCGCCGGGTCGCCGGCGCGAGCCACTACCTGCAGGAGGACAAGGGCGCCGAGGTGGGCGCGATCATCGCCGACTGGCTGGCCAGCAACCCCGGCTAGCAGCGGGCGTGCCTACACGCGGGTGAGCTTCTTCGTGTAGGGGGGGCCGGCGATCTTGGACGGCAGCAGCTCCTGCGCGCGAGCCTTCGCCTCCGCCTCGGTCTGGAAGTGCCCGCTGCAGACCGCGAACGGGGTCCGCAACGGCGTGTACTGGTCCTGCGAGGCGACCCACACGTCCTGGACGCCCTTTGCCCGCACCGCCGCCTCGTCCCGGTCCCGCTTCGCCTCCGAGGTCGGGCTGGACATGATCACCGTCCAGAAGGTCTGCGGCGGCTCGGTGGAGGAGGTGGTCTCGCCCGCGCCGGGGGGCTGCGCGCCGGCGTTCGCGTTCGCGCCGGCCTTGCGGCTGCTGAGCCCGAAGGCCCCGCCGACCACCAGGCCGAACAGCACGGCCACGGCCAGCATCGCCGGTCCTGGCCGAGGCCAGCGGGTGTCATACATGTCAGTGACGCTACCGCCCGCCGGTCGACGACCTCAAATCGCCTGACCGGCCTGAAGGGCTAGGTGCCCGTGCTGCCTGCCTGCTCCCGGCTGCGCAGCTCGGCGCGGCGGATCTTGCCGGTCAGGGTCTTGGGCAGGTCGTCGACGAACTCGACCCGGCGCGGGTAGGCGTACGCGGACAGGCGCGTGCGCACGTGCTGCTGCAGCTCGGCGGTCAGGGCCTCACCCGGCTGGTGACCGGGGGTGAGGCGGACGAACGCCTTGACCACGTTGCCGCGCAGCTCGTCCGGGCTGGCCACCACGGCCGACTCGGCGACGGCGGGGTGCTCGAGCAGGCAGCTCTCCACCTCGAACGGGCCGATGCGGTAGCCGGCGGCGATGATCACGTCGTCGGCCCTGCCCTGGTACCAGACGTAGCCGTCCTCGTCCTGCCTGGCGGTGTCCTTGGTGTGGAACCACTCCCCGCCGAAGACCTCCTGGGAGTCGTCGGGCCGGTTCCAGTAGCCGAGCGGGTAGTGCGGGTTCGAGCGGGCGCGCAGGCAGATCTCGCCCGGCTCGCCGCGCCGCACCGGCTGCTCGTCCTCGTCGAGCAGGGCGACGTCCCAGCCGGGCAGCGGCAGGCCCATGGAGCCGGGCCGCACCGGGACGGTGGGGAAGTTGCCGCACAGCGGGTAGCTCTCGGTGAGGCCGTAGAAGTCGAGCACCGGGCAGCGGACCGTCCGCTCCCACCAGGCGATCGCCTCGGGGTTGAGGGGCTCCCCGGCCGAGCAGGCCAGCCGGACGCGGAACTGCAGCTTGCCGGCGTCCCCGACGCCCATCATGGCGCGGATCGCGGTCGGGGTGGCGAACACGTTGCCGACGCCGTTGTCGGCCAGCAGGCGCAGCGCCTTGCCAGGGTCGAAACCGCCCTTGCGGCCGTGCACCAGCGTCTCGACGCCGAAGCGCCAGGGCCCGAGCAGGCCGGGCACGATCCCGGCGATCCAGGCCCACTCGCCGGTCGAGTGGAACAGCTCGCCCACCTGGACGTCGTGGCAGAACTGGAACTCCTCGTGGCCGAGCAGGTAGCGGTGGGCGTGCAGGATCCCCTTGGCCGGGCCGGTCGTGCCCGAGCTGTAGTAGAGCTGGGCGGGGGTGTCCGGGTCGGTGACCGGGGCGGGGAACCGGTCGGAGGCGGCCCTGGTGAGCTCCTCGAAGCCCTCGGCTCCCTGGCCACCGATCACCACGACGTGCTCGACCGAGGGCGCCCGCTCCACCAGGGCGCCCACCCGGTCGCGGTGCTCGGCGGAGGTGACCAGGACCTTGGCGCCCGAGTCGTTGAGGCGGTGGGCGATGCCCTCGTCACCGTAGAGCACGCTCATCGAGAGCAGGATCGCCTCGCTCTTGTAGGTGGCGAGGAAGGTGGCGGCGACCTCGGGCGAGGCCGGCGCCATCACCGCCACCCGGTCGCCGCGCCCGACCCCGAGCCCGCGCAGGGCGTTGGCGGTCCGGTTGGTGAGCCGCTGCAGGTCGCCGAAGGTCCAGCGCTCGTCGCGGCCGTCGTCGGAGAGGTAACGCATCGCCGGCTGCTCCGGCTCGTGCTTGTCGAGCACGTCGTCGGCGATGTTGTAGCTGGCGGGCACCTCCCACCTGAACGCCGCGGTCATCTGCTCGTAGGTCCCGGGACGGTAGCTGCGGTACTCGCGCATGGCGCCCTCCTCGATGCCGGCGACGGCGCAAGGGATCAGCGACCGGTGGTCAGGATGCCTGCGTGGGCGACCGAGAATACCGGGGAGCACGGCGTCTCGCTATCCCACCGGATAGAGCGGAACAGGAGTCCTATGACCATCCTGCGCTTGGCCACCGTGTTAGCCCTGCTGGTCCTCTCGTCCACTTCCGCGTCCGCGTCCGACCCCGATCAACGACTCTCCTGGGCACCGCCGCACCTGGACTCGCCGACCATCGTCAACGTCAGCAACAGCCACCACGTCCTCAAGCTCGACCCCACCCGCAACTACCTGATCCGCATGCCCGCCACCAAGCTGTCGGTCCTCGGCGGCCTGGTCATCGTCGGCGGCCACGACGTCGTCCTGGTCGGCGGCGCCATCACCATCCCCGCCTGGGGCCAGGCCCACCCTACCGACAACCGCGGCCTGTACCTGAAGAACCAGACGGGCACGGTTCATATCGAGGGCCTGCTGATCGACGACTCCGGCGGCGCGCTGTCCGAGGGCATCAACGTCAACGCCCCCAAGGCCACCGTGCAGCTCGAGAACGTCCGCGTCCAGGACGTCCACGCCCGCGACGAGGCCAACTTCAGCGACAACCACCCCGACCTGATCCAGTCCTGGGCAGGCCCGGCGGAGCTGCGCGTCGACCGCTTCACCGGCACCACCGACTACCAGGGGATCTACCTCGCCCCGCAGGAGATGGGCGAGCGCTCCCAACCGCGCCGGCTCGACCTGCGCCGGGTGAACATCGAGACCAGGCCGAGCGCCCGCTACCTGCTCTGGCAGGTGGGGGACGCGGCGCTGCGGCTCTCCGACGTCTGGCTCCGGCCGAGCCCCGGCAGGTCCGAGGTGGTCTGGCCCGACGACGGCCGCTGGGACACGGCCGTCCAGGGGGACCCACCCGCTGGCGACTTCGTGGGCGCCGGCGAGGCCGGCCTGGGCTACCACTCGCCCGGCTACCTGCCGAATGACTGAGCGGTCGCGCGGCAGGAGTCCGGGTAGAATGCCCTCCGCGCGCGACAGGATTGAGAATATTTACCATTTTATGCGGCGCGGCATGGGGGGTGACGCATGGGCCGTCCGGCCGTCGGCTTCGTCGCCTGGAGCCAGCTCTCCGGGCGTGAGGCGGAGATCGCCGAGGCGCTCGAGGGGCAGGCCCGCTGCGTCTACCCGCGGCGGCTCGCCGGCCGAACGCTGGCGCCGCTGCGCTACGCGGTCAGCGCGCTCGCCACCGCCGCCTACCTGGCGCGCCACCGGCCGCGGGCGGTGATCGCCACCAACCCGCCCGTCTTCCCGGGCCTGCTGGCGCTCGCCTACGGCCGGCTCGCGGGCGCGCCGGTCCTGCTCGACAGCCATCCGTCGTCCTTCGGGACCAAGGGCGACCGGCTCTCGGCCCGGCTCCTGCCCGTGCACGCCTGGCTCGCCCGGCGGGTGACCGCCACCCTGGTGACCGCGGAGGAATGGGTGCGCCAGGTCGCGGCCTGGGGCGGCAGGGGGGAGATCGTCCACGAGGCCCCGGCCGGCTGGGACGAGAGCCGGCCGCGCCCGTTGCCGGACCGCCCGGTGGTGCTGTTCGCCGGCGTCTTCGCCGCCGACGAGCCGGTGGCCGAGGTGGTCGAGGCGGCCCGCCTGCTCCCCGCCGTCGAGGTCCACGTCACCGGGGATCCCGGCCGCTGCCCGCGATCGGTGTTGGCGGCGGCGCCGGCGAACGTCACCTTCGTCGGCCTCCTGGCCGAGCCCGAGTACCGGCAGGCGCTGCGGCAGGCCGACCTGGTCCTCGCGCTGACGACCGAGCCCACCTCGGTGATGCGGGTGGCGTACGAGGCGGTCTACGCGGGGCGGCCGCTGGTGACCAGCGACTGGCCGGTCCTCACCGAGCTGTTCCCGCACGCCGTCCACGTCGCCAACCACGCCGAAGCGATCGCCGCCGGCCTGGCAGAGGCGCTGCGGCGCCACGCCGAGCTGTCGGCCGCCTGCCCGGCGGCGGCCGCCGCCCAGCGCGCCCGCTGGCAGGGGCAGCTGGCGGCGCTCCGCGACCTGACCGGCACCGCCACGCCGGCGCGCCGTCGGCCCGTACGTGGCTGGCCAGGCCGGCGCCGACGCCTCGGGACGGGGAGCTGACCGTGACCACCAGGGCGAACAGGCTCCGCCGCCGGCGCGTCCAGGCGCGTTCGGCCTGGCTGCGCCGGCGCGGCTGGGTGCCGCTGGCCACCACCGTCCTGGCCGCGCTGAGCGCGTTCGCCGTCTCCGACAACCGGCCGGCCACCCACACGGCCGAGGCCACCCTGATCGTGCAGTCGGGCGCCACCCGCAACGACCCTGGCAACGCCAACGAGGCCGCCACCCTGGCGGTCACCTACGCGCGCCTGATCCCCCACGACACCCGCATCATCGGCTACCTGGCCGGGGTGCTGCGCCAGCCACCCGAGCGGGTGCAGCAGCGCATCACCGCCCTCACCGATCCGGACACCTCCCTGCTGCGGGTGCGCTTCTCCGACGCGGAGCCCCACACGGCGGTGCTCGGAGCCCGGGAGCTGGCCTACGCGGTGGCCGGCGTGCGCCGGGTCACGCCCGCGATCGCGCCCGGGTCGGTCGTGCTGGTCGCCTACCCGACCGTGGCCGCCCCGTCCTCGCCCGGCCCCCGCGGCGCGGTCCCGGTCGGCGCGCTGCTCGGGCTGATCGTCGGCATCGTGCTCGCGGTCGCCTGGGACCGGGCCGACGCCCGGGTCGACGACCGCGCCGTCCTCCGCGACCTGACCAGCTGCCCCGTCTCCCTGGTCGACGGGCGCGTTCGCGGCGTGGCCGTCGCCCTGCTGCACCACTGGCGGGCGACGGCGGATTCCGAGGAGCAGGCCCTCCGGATCGCGCTGCTCCCGGCGATGCCGCGGCTGGAGGCGCAGCTGTGGGGCCTGGCGCAGCACTTCGCGGCGACGTCGGTCTGGCTCGGAAGGCCGCTCGGGGTGGAGGTCGGCATCTCCCAGGAGCCGTGGGTCGGCGGCCCGGCGGTCACCCTGGTCATCGGTGGCGTCCCCGGCGACGAGGACGCCGGCGAGGCGGTCGCGCTCGCCTGCGACCTGACGGTGCTGGTCGTGCCGGCCGGCGCGCGCCAGCGGGAGCTGCGCGCCGCGCTCAGGGCCCTGGAGCACCACGGCGTCTTGCCGGCCTGGGCCCTGCTCGTCCCGCACGGCGCCCTCCCGCCGCGCGGGGAGGGCCGCTCCGCCGAGCAGGCCGGCGACCCTGCCCCGCTCCCGACCGAGGTGGGGAGCCAGACCCAGTGAGCCTGGCAGCGGCGGCCCCACGCGAGCGGGGCGACGCTGCCGCCGAGCGGGGCTGGCTGGCCCGCTCGCCCGCGCCGCTGCCGCTGGCCGCGCTGGCGGTGGGGGCCGCCGTGGCGGTCGGCGTGGCCGCCGCGCTGGGACCGTTGCTGGGCCTGGCCGTGGTGGCGTCGGTCGCGTTCGGCCTGGTGGTGCTGTGGCGGCCGGCGCTCGGCGGGCTCGTCCTGGTCGCGCTCGTGCCGGTCACCTCGGGCCTGCGGCGCGGGCTGCCCCTGCCAGGCATGCGCCTGTCCGAGGTGCTGATCGTGGTGGTGGCCGCCCTCGTGCTCGTCCCGGCCGGCCGCGGGCAGACGGTCCCCTGGCTGGCGCTCGACTGGCTGGCGCTCGCCTTCGTCGGCGCGGCGGTCGCGCTCGGCCTGCTCGGCATGGTCCGCAACCGGCAGCCGTTCACCCCGGAGAGCCTCGGCGCCGTCGCCGGCCCCGTGCAGTTCCTGCTGCTGTACCGGACCGTCCGCACCGCCCTGGCGACCCCCCACCGGCGCCGCCAGGCGCTGCGGCTGGCGCTCTGCGGCAGCGTGCCGGTGTCGCTGCTCGCCGCCGCGCAGCAGCTCGACGTCGGCCCGGCCAGGAAGCTGGTCGCGATCCTCACCGGCAGCCAGGTGTTCACGAGCTGGGGGTACCGCAACTTCCCGCGGGCGACCGGCCCGTTCCCGCACTGGCTCACGCTGGCCGGCTACCTGCTGGTGGTCGTGCTGCTCGCCACCTGCCTGCTGCTCGACCTGGAGGGCGGGCGCGTGCTCGGGCGGCCGCTGCTCGCGGCCGTGCTGGCCGTGGCCGCCGGCGCGATGGTGCTCTCGCTCACCCTGGCCGGGTTCTTCGGGGTGGTCGCCGGTGCGTTGCTGCTCGGCCGCTGGGCGGGCCGGCTCGGGCAGGTGCTCGCGTGCCTCCTGGCCGGCGCGGTCCTCGCCGCCGCGCTGTTCTGGCCGTTCCTGGCCAAGCGCTTCGAGTTCCAGTTCGGCGGCGGCCGCAACCACCTGGTCGCGGAGAGCATCGCCTTCCGGGTCGACGTCTGGACCCACGACTACCTTCCGGCGCTGTCCGGCTGGTGGTTGGCGGGGTACGGCCCCCTGCCCCCACCGGAGGTCCACTGGAAGTCAACCGAGTCGCAGTACGTCACCCTGGTGCTCCGCGGCGGCCTGCCGCTGCTGGCGCTGTACGGCGCGCTGCTGTGGGGGTTGCTCGTGCGGGCGCGCGGCCTGCTGCACCACCAGGACGTGGAGCAGCGGGTGCTCGCCCGGGTGACGACAGCGACGGTGATCGTGCTGCTGCCGATGCAGCTCGTCTTCCCCTACTTCACCAACAGCGGCCTGCCGCAGCTGTTCTGGTTGCTCCCCGCCATGCTCGCGACCGGTCCGGAGCCGGCACCCGGCCGGCGCCCGGCCGGCGGCCGCGCCCGCCTCGCCGCCGCGCGGGCGCCGGCGTGGCCCTGACGCGTGGCCAGCGGCCGAGCGGCCGGACTGCGCGCCCTGACCCTGCGGGGCGGCGCCTACCT
Source organism: Actinomycetes bacterium (assembly GCA_036377075.1). GTDB lineage: Bacteria > Actinomycetota > CALGFH01 > CALGFH01 > CALGFH01 > DASUZB01. The sequence continues at coordinate 12,144 of DASUZB010000314.1, forward strand.
GTTGGTGCGCGAGGCCGTCGGCCTGGCACTGCGGGTCGGCGGCATCCTGGTGCTGAGCCGGCTGATCGGCCCGACCGGCTACGGGCTCTACGCCGTGCCCCTCGCGGTCACCACGGTGCTCGCCACGGTCGGCTGGATGGGCGCCGACGTGTTCCTCATCCGGCAGCCCGACGAGCCGCCACGGCGCGCCTACGACCAGGCGTTCAGCTTCCTGCTGGTGAGCGGGACGCTGGTCGCCGCGCTCGGCCTCGCCGCCACCGTCCTGGCCGGCCCGGGCCTGCTCGACCCGCGCTACCGGGAGCTGCTGCGCGTGATGCTGCTGACGCTGCCGGTCAACGTCACCTGGATCCCGGCCCAGGCCATGCTGGAGCGGCGCTTCGACTACCGCCGGCTGGCCCGCATCGAGGTCGGCTCCGACGCCACCTTCTACGGCGGCGCGCTGCTCCTGGCGTGGCGCGGTGCCGGTGCGTGGAGCCCGGTGGCGGGCTACTGCTGCATGCAGGTCTGGATGCTGCTCGCCGGCTGCGCGCTCGCCCGCTACCGCCCGCGCCTCGCCTGGTCGGGCGCGTTCGTGCGCGAGCTGCTCGGCTACGGCTTCTCCTACTCGATGTCGAACTGGGTCGCGCGCCTGCGGCTGCTGGTCGCGCCGCTGGTGGTCGGCCACGACCTCGGGCCGCAGGCGGTCGGCCACGTCGCCCTCGCCATCCGGATGGTCGAGAACCTCGGCTTCGTCACCCGGATCACCAGCCGGGTCTCGGTGGTCGCCCTCGCCAACGTGCAGCAGGATCTCGCCCGCGCGCGCCGGGCGCTCGAGGAGGCCATGGCCCTACAGCTCCTGGTGCTCGGAGCGCTGCTCGGTGGGTTCGCGATGGTGGCCAACTGGCTGGTGCCGCTCCTGCTCGGGCCGGCGTGGTCGCGGTCGCTGGCGGTGTACGGGTTCCTGGCCGCCGGCTCGCTGGTCTACGCCGTCTTCTCCCTGCACCAGTCGCTGCTGTACGTGCTGCGCGGCACCGCCGACGTGGCGCTCTGGGCGGTCCTCCACCTCGCCCTGCTCGCCGCCGCCGCGGTGGTGCTCGTGCCGCGCCTCGGCCTGGCGGGTTACGGCTGGGCCGAGCTCGTCTCGCTGGCCAGCTACGCCGTCCTGCACGCCGGCGTCCGCCGGCGCGTCGGCGTCGGCTACCGCGGCGTCCTGCCATGGGCGGTGGCCTGCGGCCCGCTGCTGCTCGCGCTCGCGACGCCGCTGCCATGGCGGCTGCTGCTGCTGGCACCAGCCGCCGCGGTCGCCCTGCTACCGAGCGCCCGTCGTCAGGCGCTCGCCTACGCCGGCTACCTGAGGCTCGCGGTGCGCCGCGGTCGGGCGACAGGGTCGGACGATCAGAGCGTATATCCTGATACAGATGTACAGCTCGAAAGGTCGCCATGACGGCGATCGACTGGCCACCGCCGAGGGGGAATGCCGCGTGTCCGAGCCTTCAGGAGCGCATGCCGAATCCGGCACCACGTTGCAGCGCAGTCCGGATGGTGAACGGGAACGGGGTGGGACCGGCCGGCCGAGCGTCTCGGTCGTGGTGCCGACCCACAACCGCCGCCACCTCCTGCCCCGCACGCTCTCGTCGGTCCTCGGCCAGGTCGGCGTCGACCTCGAGGTCATCGTCGTGGACGAGGCCTCGCGGGACGGCACGGCGGCCTACCTCCGTGAGCTCGACGACGACCGCGTCCGGGTGGTGCGCCACGAGCGGCCGAAGGGCACCGCGCGAGCGCGGAACGCCGGCATCGACCTGGCCGCCGGCAGCTACGTGGCGTTCTGCGACGACGACGACCTGTGGGCACCCGACAAGCTCGCCGTGCAGCTCGACGCGTTGCGGCGGCAACCAGAGGCACGCTGGTCCGCGGTCGGCATCGTCGTGATCGACGAGTACCTGCGCGTCATCGGCCACCGCCTGGCGCCAGCCGGCCCCGAGGTCGCCCGGACGCTGCTGGCCGGCAACGTGATCTCGTGCCCGTCCGGGGTCGTGGCTGCAACCGACCTCCTTCGAGAGGTGGGCGGGTTCGATCCCGCGCTGCCGATCATGCCCGACTGGGACCTGTGGATCCGCCTCGCGCTGGTGTCGCCGCTGGCGAGCTGCGACCGGCCGCTGCTCGCCTACCTCAGGCACAGCAGGAGCCAGACGTCCGCAGGGGGGGCGACGTTCGACGCCGAGTACCGCTACCTGCGCGACAAGTTCGCCGACGAGCGGCGCCGGCTGGGTGTGGAGCTCTGCGTCCCCGCCGCCCTCCACTGGGTCGCCGAGGGTCACGCGCGCGCCGGCCAGCGCTGGCCGGCGGTGCGCAGGTATCTGGCCCTGCTGCGGTACCGCGACGTGGCGGCGTTCAAGCGCATGCCGGCAGTGCTGCTCTGGCCGGGTGCCATCAGGCTGGTCGACCGGCGGGCGGGCCGGCGCGTGCCGCGGGCGTGGCTCGCGGAGGTCGCGCCCTGGCTGCGCCGCTACGCGCCTTCGGGCGGCTGATGGCGGCCGGCGCGGCGGCGGGCCGCCTGCCCGCCGTCTCGGTGGTGGTGCCGACCTACCGGCGCAGGGCGCTGCTCCCGCGGGTGGTCGCGGCCATCCTCGGCGACCCGGCCGCCACGGAGCTGCTGGTGGTCGTGGACGGCGCGCGCGACGGCTCCTTCGAGCTCCTCCAGGAGATGGCACGGGACGACCCTCGCCTCGAGCCGCTGTGGACCGAGAACGGCAGCGACAACGCCGCCCGCACGGCCGGTGCCAGGGCCGCCTCCGGCGAGGTGCTGCTGTTCGTCGACGACGACGTGGTCGCCGCGCCCGGGCTCGCCGCGGGCCACGCGCGCCACCACGCCAGGGAGCGCGGCATCGTGGTGCTCGGCTACATGCCGGTCGCGCCGCCGCCGTCCGGCCGCGGCCACCTGGTGGCCACGCGCCTGTACGTGCGCAGCTACGAGCACCGCTGCCGCGCCTACGCGGCCCGTCCGGAAGAGATCCTGCAGCACCTCTGGGCGGGCAACTTCTCGATCCGGCGCGACGACTACCTCGCGCTCCCGCCAGGGTCGCCCAGGTTCGGGGCGGTGTACTTCGGCGACCGCGACCTCGGGCTGCGCTGCCAGAAGGCGGGGCTCCGCGGCCGCTTCGACCCCTCCCTGCTCGCCACCCACCTGCACACGCGCACGCTCGACGCGTTCCAGCGGGAGTGCTGGCGGCAGGGCGCCGGCGAGCGGGCCATCCACGAGCTCCACGCCGACGTGGTCGGGCCGTTCAGCGCGGAGGTGCTCGAGCGGGGGCTGCCCCTG
>DASUZB010000315.1:0-70191 GCA_036377075.1 Actinomycetes bacterium
GGCGCTGGCCGGGGCGGCGCTCGGGATCGCCTGGCTGGACCGGCCGGACACGCTGCTGCCGGTCCTGATCGCCCTCGGCCTGCTGGCCGCCGCGGCCGTGGTCGGCCGCTTCGGGCGGCTGCACGCCGCGTTCGCGCTCGGGCTCGCCGTGGTCGCCCCGCACGCCCTGTGGCAGGCCCTCGGCCCGGCAGGCCGCTACAGCGAGGCGGCCGGCGGCATCACCGCGGTCCGGCTGGCCCTCGCCGGGGTGGGGCTGGCGCTCGGCACCGTCGTTGGGCGGGTGCTCTGGGTGGGCCCGCTCGGCCGGCGGATCGAGCGCCTCGCCGGCCGGCTGGCGGCGCCGGGCTGGAACGCTGCAGCGAGCCAGCCCCGTCGCCGGCTCGCGCTCAAGGCGCTGCTCCCCGCCGGGCTCACGCTGCTCGCCCTGGTCGCCTGGTTCCGGCCCCAGCTGTTCGGCGTCGACTACTTCGACTACAACGGCCGCCTGATCCGCAGCTACGACGAGCAGAACCTGCACCGGCTCGCCTGGTTCGTCACCGTGCCGGGGATCGCCGCGACCCTGGCCGGCTTCGCCGTGGTGGCGCTGCGCCGCTGGCGCGCGGCGGCGTGGATCGCGGTCGGCCCGGCGGTGCTGCTGCTGGTCCTGTACGTCTACCAGGCGGTGAACTCGACCAGGCTGATGTGGTGGAGCCGGCGCTACGTGCCCAGCGGCCTGCTGGTGTTCGCGCTGCTCACCGGCATCGCGTTCGCGGCCGCGTGGGCCTGGCCGCGGCGCGGCCGGCTGCTCGTCCGGGCGGTCGCGCTGGCGGTCGCGGCCGTGGTCGTCGGCACCGGGCTGGCGCAGAGCCTGCCGCTGGCCAGGCACCGCGAGTTCGACGGGTCGTTCGCGGCGTCGGCCCGGATCGCCGCCGCGGCCGGGGGCCGCCAGGGCGTGTTCGTGTGGGGCCCGCGCCGGACCTACTTCGACACCATGCCGCTGTTCGCCGCGCCGGTGTGGCTGCAGCGCGACCAGCTCTCGGTGATCCTGCCGCCCGGCGGCACCCGCGCCGACCTGGAGCGGATCCAGCGCGCCTTCCCCGGCCAGCCGGTCTTCCTGGTCACCGGCGCGCTCGGCCTGCCACCCCAGCTGCGCACCGCCGGCTTGCGCAAGGTGGACGGCTTCCGCGTCCTGATGCCGTTCTGGCAGGAGTCCGACACCACCCGCCCGTCGCACGACGTCGGCCTCGCCGCCACCGTCGAGGTCTGGGAGGTTGGCGGCTCCTAGGCTCGTGCCGGCTCGTAGGTCAGGATGACGACGCCGTCCGGGCCCACCGGCTTCGTCCCCACCAGGCGCAGGGTGGTGGTCTTGCTTCCCGGCTCGAACAGGCGCTTCCCGCTGCCCAGGACGATGGGGAAGGTCATCAGCCGGTACTCGTCGACCAGGTCGTCCTCCATCAGCGTCTGGATGAGCTTGCGGCTGCCGGCCACCAGGATGTCACCGCCCAGCCGCTGCTTGAGCCCGGAGACCTCGTCGGCGACGTTGTCCCTGATCACGGTCGAGTTGTTCCACTCCGCCTTGTCCAGGGTGGTCGACACGACGTACTTGGGCATGCCGTTCATCTTGTCGGCGAAGCCGGCCTCGTCGGCGGGCATCGAGGGCCAGGCCGCCGCGAACTCCTCGTAGGTCACGCGTCCCAGGAGGAGGGCATCGGCCGCCAGGGTCTCGTCGAGCTTGAACTGGGCTCCGTCGGCCCCCTGCTCGAACTTGAAGGTCCAGCCTCCGTGCTCGAAGGACTCGGCTCCGCCCGGGTCCTCCATCACGCCGTCCAGGCTCACGAACTCCGTCACGACGACCTTGCCCATGCTGCTCCTCCTGGTGGTTGGTTGTCCGGGCTGACGTTCTCAGCCCCCGGCGAGGTGCTCGGCCATGCGCTCGAAGAAGCCCGACCATCCCTGCTCGGTGCGCTGGTACTCCTCGGGCGAGAGGTGCCCGCCGCCCTGGTGGAAGACCATCTCGGTCTTGCCGTCGCCGAGCTCGCTGAGGACGACGGTCACCACCTCCGCCTCGTCGCCGGGCTGGTCGGAGATGGTGAAGACCAGCCGCGCGGGCGCCACCACCTCACGGTAGACGCCCTTCCAGTGGATCTCGTAGCGGTCGGGGCCGGCGAACATGGTCGCCCGCCACACGCCGCCCGGCCTGACGTCCATGGAGACCGTCGACGGCGGCACCTCCGAGTCGGCCGGGCCGAACCAGCAGACGAAGCGCTCGGGCTCGGTCCATGCCCTGAACACGAGCTCGCGCGGCGCGTCGAAGACGCGGGTGATGGTGATCCCCTCGGCCGCGGGGTCCGTACCCGGCGGGATCTCGTCAGGCATGCGCCGGTCCCTTTCCCTGGATCTCTTGCAGGTGCTCGTTGAGGCGGTCGAAGCTCTCCTCCCAGAACAGCCGGTAGCGCTCCAGCCAGTCGACGGCGTCCTTCAGCGGCGCTGCGTGCAGCCGCGAGGGCCGCGACTGCGCCATGCGACCGCGCGTGACGAGCCCGGCGTGCTCGAGCACCTTGAGGTGCTTGGAGATCGCCTGCAGGCTGACGTGGAAGGGCTCGGCGAGCTCGTTGACGGTGGCCTCGCCGTCGGCGAGTCGCGCGAGGATCGCCCGGCGCGTCGGGTCGGCGAGGGCCGCGAAGGTCGTGCTGAGCTGGTCGGCTGCCACGGTCGCTCACCTCCTTCGGTTGGTCAACCTCTGGGTTGATCAACCGCGCGGTTGAGGATAGCGAGGGCGTGTGACATGTCAAGGCCGCCCGGTCAGCCCCGTGGGACCTCCAGGAGCAGCGGCAGCCGGCTGCCGTCGGCGCGGTGGGCGCCGGGGGCGGCGGTCGGCCAGATGGGGCCACCGTCGCCGGCCTCGGCGAGCACCAGCCAGATCCGGCCCGACCGCGTCCGTGCCCTGGCCTGGCGGACCGCCGCGTCGGCGTCGGCCTGGCTGCGCACGTGGGTGACCACCAGGTCGGGCCGGTCCGGGTACTCCACCTGGAACAGCACCGCCGACCCGGTGTGGGTGCGCACGAAGGTGGGCCGCTGCGGCCAGTAGTAGGCGAACGCGAAGGAGGCGCCGCGGCCGACCACCACCACGTCGCCGGGCTGCCGCTTGGCCAGCACGAAGGCGACCTGCTGCCGCAGGCTGCTGCCTGGCATCGGGGTGCGCACCGCCGCGCGGCTGGCCGGCAGCAGCAGCGCGGCCGCCAGGCCGGCGACGGCCAGGCCGAGCGGGACCGTCAGCGGCCGCCGCAGCGCCAGCGCCAGCAGCGCGCCCACCCCGAGCCCGCCGCAGACGGTCACCAGCACGGTGAAGAACAGGCTGGTGCGCTCATCGAGGAACGGGTAGCGGCGGGCCGCGCCCGCCGCCACCAGCTCGGCCAGGAGCAGCGGCACGGCCAGCGCGGTCGCCGGCAGCCGCCCGCGCCACAGCGCCGCGAGGCCGACCAGGGCCAGGAGCGCGGCCAGCGCCCAGGGCCCGAACCCGGCCCGGCCCAGCGTCGCGGCCAGGTGGGAGCCGAGGAAGGCGATGGCCCGGCGCGGCCCCGAGGACAGCGGCACGAAGAACGGCGCCCAGTAGCGCTGCATCCCCGCGTTGTCACCGACCGACAGGAAGACCAGGTAGACGACGCCCTCCACCGCCGCCACGGCGAGCCCGAGCCCGACCACCCAGCGCAGCCGCTCCCAGCGCCGCTCGGCCAGGCAGCGCAACGCGAGCGCCCCGATCACGGCCGCCGACACGAACACGGTCACGTGGCTGACCAGCACCGCCGGCACGCAGGCGGCGCACAGGACCGCGAGCCGGCGTGGGGTCCGGGGCTCATGGAGCGGAGCGGTAGCCCCGGATGGATCGACCTCCCAGCTCGACTCGACCCAGGCGGCGAGGGACAGCAGCAGCAGGGTCACGAGCACGTCGGCGGTGTACTGCTTGAGGTCGTCGTTGGCCAGCGCGCTCGGCGCGACCGCGGCGGCCAGCCCGGCGGCGATCGCCTGCACCCGTCCCAGCCGCCGCCCGAGCAGGTAGGCGGGGACCACCGCGGCGACCGCGAAGGCGATCGGCAGGGCTCGCAGGCGCTCGGGCGGGCCGACCGGTGGGACCAGGCGCAGCAGCAGCGTCCAGCCGATCGGGGTCGACGAGGTGAGCAGCCGCAGCTGGTGGAGTGGGGCGCGGACCGAGTCGGCGACCCAGCCCTCGTCCAGCCAGAACGAGTGCGAGAACAGGTAGCCCAGCCGCCGGCTCAGGGTCGCGACGACCAGCAGGGCCGCGACCAGCGCGGGGTCGGCCGTGCGGCCACGGGCCAGCCGGCGCCGCGCGCCGGGAGGCTCGGCGGGGGAGTGCGGGGGCGGAGCGGGCCGCTCCTCGACCGTCGGTTCCTGGCGCTCCACGGCCGCGTGCCTGTCGGTCATGACGCGCGAATTGTGGCACAGTCGCCACGCGCGCCATTCGCAGGTGCGCGCGCCGGTATACTCCCGACTTCCCGGCCCGTCGCGCCGGGATGAAGGTTTGCGGATTTCGTTCCCGCTGGTCACGCTGCCCGCCAGCAGGGCGAGTGAGGAGAGGCACGCGATGGCGAGTGCGGCCGACGCCCGCGCCCTTGCCCAGACCAGGGTCCGCTGGGAGCTGCTGGCGAACCTGGTGCGCAAGGACCTCAAGGTCAAGTACAAGAACTCGGCGCTCGGCTTCGCCTGGTCGCTTGCCAACCCGCTGCTGTACCTGGCGGTGTTCTCGATCGTGTTCAGCGCGTTCCTGCTGCGCGGCGGCGTCCCCCACTTCGCCGTCTACCTGATGTCCGGCCTGCTGGTCTGGAACTTCTTCGCCACCGGGGTCATGGGCGCGACCGGCGCGGTCACCGGCAGCTCCAACCTGGTCAAGAAGGTCCGCTTCCCGCGCATCGTGCTGCCGCTGGCCTCGGTCGGCTTCGCTGCGGTGCACTTCGTGCTGCAGCTCGGGGTGCTGTTCGCCGTCCTGCCCCTGATCTACCGCGACGCCTTCGGCCCGCAGCTCTGGCTGCTGCTGCCCGCCCTGGCGGTGGTGGTGGCCTTCACCGTCGGCATGAGCCTGCTCGCCTCCAGCCTCAACGTCCGCTACCGCGACGTCGAGCACCTGCTGGAGGTCGCCCTCCTGGCCTGGTTCTGGCTCACCCCGATCGTGTACCCGCTCGCGCTGGTGCGCAGCCGGCTGGACCCCAGGGGCCTCTTCTGGGTCTTCATGGCCAACCCCATGGCCAGCGTCGTGGCGGCGATGCAGCGCGCCGTCTACCGCTACGCCAACCCGTTGGTGAAGGGCACTCCCGTGCCCGTGCTCGCCGACGGGGGCTACGCCTTCTACCTCCGCTGGCTCGGCATCGCCGGGGCCGTCTCGCTGGTGCTGATCGCCGCCGGGCTGGTCACCTTCCGGCGGCTGGAGGCCGACTTCGCGGAGGAGCTCTAGGTGGGCGCGGCGATCACGGCCGCCGGGGTCGGCAAGCGCTTCCAGCTCCACCACAAGCGGGCGACCAGCCTCAAGGAGCGGCTGCTGCTGGCACGGACGTCCTCGTCGGAAGACTTCTGGGCGCTGCGCGACGTGACCCTCGAAGTCGGCCACGGCGAGACCGTCGGCCTGATCGGCCCCAACGGCTCGGGCAAGTCGACCCTGCTGAAGGTGCTGGCTGGGATCCTCATCCCCACCACCGGGAAGGTCGAGGTCCGCGGGCGCATCGCCTCGCTGCTGGAGCTCGGCGCCGGCTTCAACAGCGAGCTGACCGGCCGCGAGAACGTCTACCTGAACGCCTCGATCCTGGGGCTCAGCCGGCGGGAGATCGACCGGCAGTTCGACAGCATCGTCGACTTCGCCGAGCTGGAGCCGTTCATCGACAACCAGGTCAAGCACTACTCGTCGGGCATGTACGTGCGCCTGGGGTTCGCCGTCGCCGCCCACGTCGACCCCGACGTGCTCCTGGTCGACGAGGTGCTGGCGGTCGGCGACGAGGCGTTCGCGGCCAAGTGCCTCGCCAAGGTGGCGGAGTTCCAGGCCCAGGGGCGCACCATCCTGTTCGTCACCCACGGCCTCGACCAGGTCGGCCAGGTCTGCAACCGGGCGGTGGTGCTCAACCAGGGCCGCATGCTGTTCGACGGCGAGCCCGCCGACGCCGTCTCCAAGCTGCGCGCCTTCCTCGGCACCTCGGAGGACCCGGCCGCCGGGCTCGGCAGCGACGGCCTGCTGGAGATCCTGGACGCGCGGGTGGTCAACCCCGCCAACGGCGCCGAGCAGCTCGACTTCGACGTGGGCGACAAGCTGGCGATCGACGTCGCCGTCCGCGGCAGGGCGGAGGCGCCCGCCGCCGACGTGCGCCTGGTGGTGACCGGCCCGGCCGACTACCCGATGTTCCTGATGGAGGCCCCTGGCATCGTGCCCGCCGGCGGCGAGGCCCGCACCGTGCGCTTCTTCGTGCCCGCCTTCCCCTACCTGCAGGGGCTGTTCTCGCTGTCGGTGGCGCTGATCCGCGCCGGCGCCAAGGACGTGCTCGACGCCCGCCGCTTCTCCGAGCGCATCCGCGTCTTCGGCCCCGCCACCCACGGCTTCCAGCTGGTCGACTTCGAGCCCGAGCTGCTCGGGGGGTCCGGGGAGCTCGAGAGCGAGGCCGGAGCCCAGGTGGTGGCTGGCCACTCGGAGCCGAGCGGTAGCCCCCCGGAAGCGGTCGTGACCGAGGCGCCCCGGCCTGGTCCATGAAGGTCGCGCTCGACGCCACCCCGCTGCTCGGCGTGCGTACCGGCGTCGGGCAGTACGTGCACGGGCTGGTCGAGGGCCTCACCCGGCTCGACGAGCCCGACGAGCTGGTGCTGGTGCCGTTCAGCTGGCGCGGCACCAGGGACCTGCCCGGCGTCGTCCCGGCCGGGCCGCGGGTCCGCTGCGGCCGCCGCCGCGTGCCCGCCCGCGTGCTGCGCGCGGCCTGGGCGCGCGTCCCGCTGCCCCCGGTCGAGTGGCTGTCCGGGCGGGTCGACGTGTTCCACGCGACCAACTTCGTGCTGCCGCCGAGCCGCCGCGCGGCCGGCGTCCTCACCGTCCACGACCTCACCTACCTCCGCTTCCCGTCGATGGTCACGGCCGCGACGGCGCGCTACACCGCGCTGGTGCCGCGCGGGCTGGAGCGGGGGGCGACGGTCTGCACGCCGACCGCGGCGGTGGCCGCCGAGGTGGTGGAGGCCTACGGGGTCGCCCCCGAGCGGGTGGTGGTCACCCCGCTCGGCGTCGGCGCCGCCTGGTCCCAGGCGCGCCCGCCGGAGCGGTCGTGGCTCGACGCCCACGCGCTGCCAGGTGACTACCTGTTGTTCGTTGGCAGCCGCGAGCCGCGCAAGGGCCTCGACACGCTGCTCGACGCCTACCGCGAGCTGCTCGCGGGCGCGCCGGAAGCGCCGCCGCTGGTGCTCGCCGGCCCGCCCGGCTGGGGCGAGGACCTCGACCTCAGCGGCCTTCCCGACGACGCCGTGCGCCTGCCCGGCTACCTGCCGGAGGGCGACCTGATGCGGCTGGTCGCCGGCGCCTCGGCACTGGTCTTCTCGTCCCGCTACGAGGGCTTCGGCCTGCCGCCGCTGCAGGCGCTCGCGTGCGGCACCCCGGTGGTCGCCTCGGACCTGCCGGCGCTGCGGGAGGTCCTCGGCGACCAGGCCGACTTCGTGCCGGTCGGCGACCCCGCCACGCTCGCCGGGGCGCTCGCCGCCGTGCTGAAGGACGACGGCGGCGAGGACGGCCGCGCCGCCAGGCGCCGCCGCGCCGCCGGCTTCACCTGGGAGGGGTGCGCCCGCGCGACCCTGGCCGCCTACCGCCGCGCCCTGGCATGAGCCCGTCCGGCGCCTGGCCGCGTGCCGGGGTGGTCGCCGAGCAGCTCTTCGGGCCCGTGCCCGGCGGGATCGGCCGCTACGTCGGCGCCCTGGCCCGCCACCTCCCGGCGGTGGCCGGCGAGGCCGGGGGCAGCGTGCGCTGGGTCACCGGCAGGCACCCGCCCGAGCGGCTCGCCGGCGCCGGCCTGGATCCGGGGGCCACCACGGCGTTGGCGCTGCCAGGCCGGGTGGCGACCCGCGCCTGGGTGCGGCTGCGCCGGCCGCGCCTACCCGGCCGCCTGCTCGCCGCGCTCGACCTGGTCCACGCGACCAGCGCGGCGGTGCCGCCCGCGCCCGGCCGCGCCCTGGTCGCCACCGTCCACGACCTCGGCTTCCACCACCACCCCGAGACCTACCCGCCGGCCGGCCGCCGCTTCCACGAGCGCGCCACCCGCATCGTCGTCGCCGAGGCGGCCCGCGTCCTGGTGCCGTCGGCGGCCACCGCCGCCGACCTCGCCGACCTGTACGGGCTGGAGCCGGCACGGGTGGCGGTGGTCCCGCTCGGCGTCGAGCTGCCGGCGCTCGACCCCGCGCCCGCCCGGCGCCTGCTCGACGAGCTCGGCGTCCGCGGGCCGTTCCTGCTCGCCGTCGGGACGCTGGAGCCGCGCAAGAACCTGCCGCGGCTGCTGGCCGCGTTCGCGGCCGTGTCCGGCGAGCTGCCCGACCACCAGCTGGTGGTGGCCGGCCCGGTCGGCTGGGGGCCGGCGCTGCGCCCCACCGCCCGGGTCCGCCTCGCCGGCCCGGTCGGCGACGAGGTCCTGCACGGCCTCTACGCCGCCGCCGACGGCCTCGCCTACCCCAGCCTCTACGAGGGCTTCGGCCTACCGCTGCTCGAGGCGATGGCGCACGGCACCCCGGCGCTCGCCGGCGACCGCTCCAGCCTGCCCGAGGTCGCCGGCGAGGCCGCGCTGCTGGTCGACCCGACCGACCAGGACGCCATCGCCGCCGGCCTGCTGCGCCTGGTCGGTGACCGGGAGCTGCGCGCCCGCCTCGCCGCCGCCGGGCCACGCCGGGCGGCCCAGTTCACCTGGCCGGCGACGGCCGCGGCGACCTGGGAGGCCTACCTGGAGGCGCTGAAATGATGGCCAGGCGGAGGGCTGGATGAGCGCGCCGCTGCGGGTGGCGGTGGACGCCACCGCGATCCCGCCGCGGCTGACCGGCGCGGGGGTGTACGCGGCCAAGCTGCTCGGGCGCTTCGCCCGGCGCGACGACCTCGACCTGGAGGTCTTCGCCGCGCTCGGTTCGTTCGCCGCGCTCGCCGCCCCCGGGCTGCGCCTGCGCGCGGTGCGCGCCGCCGGGCTGGGCCGGCCCGCGCGCATCGGCTGGACGCAGCTCGCCGCCGGCGCGGCCGCCCGCCGCAGCGGCGTCCACCTGCTCCACGGCCTGCACTACGAGCTGCCGCTGCGCGCGGGCCTGCCGACCGTGGTCACGGTGCACGACCTCACCCTGGTGACCCACCCCGAGTGGCACGAGGCCGCCAAGGTCCGCTACTTCGGCTGGGCGCTGCGCCGCGCCGTCGCCACCGCCGACCGGGTCCTCTGCGTCTCGGCCACCACCGCCCGCGACCTGGCCGAGCACCTCGGCGTCGCCGGCGAGCGGGTGGACGTCACCCCGCTCGGCACCGACCTGGTCCCCGCCTCCGACGAGGAGGTCGCCCAGCTGCGCGCGCGCATCGGCCTGGACGGCCCCTACCTGGTCGGGCTCGGAACGCTCGAGCCCCGCAAGGACCTCCCCACCCTGGTGCGGGCGTTCGCCGCCATCGCCGCCGAGGTGCCCCACACCCTGGTGCTGGCCGGCCTGGCCGGCTGGGGCTCCGACGAGCTGGCGGCGGCGGTCGCCGGCAGCGGCGCCGCCGAGCGCATCCGCCTCACCGGCTACGTCCCCGAGCACGACAAGGCGGCCCTGCTCACCGGCGCCGACCTGCTCGCCTACCCAAGCCGCTACGAGGGCTTCGGCCTGCCGGTGCTCGAGGCGATGGCGTGCGGCACCCCGGTGGTGACCACCACCGGGGGGTCGCTGCCCGAGGTCGCCGGAGATGCCGCCCTGCTGGTCCCGCCGGGCGACCCGGAGCAGCTCGCCGGCGCGGTCCGCAAGCTCCTCGGCGACCAGGCCGCCTGGGCCGACCAGGCGCGCCGGGGCCGCGCCCGCGCCGCCGCCTTCACCTGGGAGCGCTGCGCCGACCTCACCGCCGCCGCCTACCGCAAGGCGGCAGGAGGGGCGCGCCGCGGCGCCCGGGCGCCGTAGACTGCGCCGTACGCTTCGCGAAGGGCGGGAACCGGGCCGGTCGGGCCCCGCGACCCACGTACGGCCAAGGAGAAATGATCCCAGTGCAAGCCGTCATCCTCGCCGGGGGCTTCGGCACCCGCCTGCGCCCGCTCACCTCGACCCGGCCGAAACCGCTGATCCCCTTCGCCAACGAGCCGTTCCTGCTGCACAACCTGCGCCAGCTCGCCGCCGCCGGGTTCACCGAGGTGGTCCTGTCCACCATGTACCTGCCGGAGGCGTTCGACGAGCTGCTGCCCGCGGCCCGCAAGGCCGGGGTGGAGGTGACGCTGTCGTCCGAGGACACCCCGATGGGCACCTCGGGCGCGGTCAAGCGCCTGTCGCACCTGCTCGGCTCGACCTTCCTGGTGCTGAACGGCGACATCCTGGTCGACCTGGACTTCCAGCGGCTGGTGGAGCAGCACGCCGAGCGCAAGGCGTCCGCCACGCTCGCGCTGGTGCGGGTGCCCGACCCGAGCGCCTTCGGCCTGGTCCCGGTCGACGGCGACGGCCGCGTGGCGGCGTTCCTCGAGAAGCCGGGCGCGGACGAGGACCGCTGGGTCACCGACCTGATCAACGCGGGCGTGTACGTGCTGGAGCCGTCGGTGCTCGACCACGTGCCTCCCGGCCGCCCGTCCTCCTTCGAGCGCGACCTGTTCCCCAGGCTGCTCGCCTCGGGCGCGCCGGTGTACGGCTACGAGCTGCACGGCTACTGGCGCGACCTCGGCACCCCGATCGCCTACCTGCAGGCCCAGGCCGACCTGCTGGAGGGGCGACTGCACCTGCCCATCAACGCCACCGAGCGGCGCCGCAACCAGTACGTCGCCGACAACGCCGAGATCGCCGATGGCGCGGTGCTGCGTGGCCCGGTGATGGTCGGCGCCGGCGTCCGCATCGAGGACGAGGCGCGCGTGTTCGGCCCCTCGGTGCTCGGCCCCGGCTCGGTGGTCAGCGGCGGCGCCCGGCTGGAGCGCTCGGTGCTGCTGGAGAACGCCCGCCTGGAGCCGGGCGCCAAGGTCTCCGACTCGATCGTCGGCAGCGAGGTGGTGGTCGGGTCCGGCGCGGTGGTCGGCGACGGCACCATCCTCGGCGACCGGGTGGTGATCGAGGACGGCAACGTGCTGGCCGGCGGCCTGCGGGTCGCCCCCGGCGTCCACCTCGGCCCCGGCGCGATCCGCGTCTAGACCTCCAGCGGCGGCCGGTCAGGCGGCCCCAGGCTCTGGCGCCACCGACCTGTTGCCGCCGGGGACCATGAAGTCGTTGACGAACGCGGAGACCACGTCGAGGTTGGCCGCCTTGCAGGTCTGCAGGTTCTGCCAGGCGGTCATGGCGACGCCGTCGGACGGCAGGCCGTCCCAGGGCGAGAGCACGAACTTCTGGCCCTTGAGGCCGTCGCCGATCCTCGTCAGCAGGTCGACCTGGTTCTTGGGCAGGTTCTTGTACTGCACCACCACGTAGCCGTGCTCGAGGTTGTGCACCAGCGCCCGCTCGTCCTGCTGGTCCCGGTAGACGCCGGGGGGCAGCGGGGTGCCGAGGTGGTCCCCTGAGGTTGGCGGCTGCGAGTTCCAGTTCTTGGGCTGCTGGTCGGGGCCGATGTGGTTGCGGCCCGCCTGCTTGAAGTGCTGCACCTGGCCGCAGCTGGCCGTGCGGGTCGCGTCGGCCAGGGCCGTGGCGCTGGGGTGGGTCAGCTTGGTGGAGCGGTCCCTGCCCTGCAACGCGATCAGGCCCACCAGCACGAGCACCACCACGACCACGCCGGCCGTCCAGGCCATGGCGCGGTTGCGGCGGCGGCGCTCGGCCTCCCGGCGGGCGGCCGCGCCCTTGGCCAGCTTGCCCTTGGCGGCCGCCCCTGGCCTGCCCTTGCCGGGCTGGGCCTTCTGCTGCTTCCTCGACTGGCCCCCCTGCTGCTTCTGGGATGGGCCGCCGGACCCCTTCGACTCCGGCTTGGTGCTCGTCGCCTTGCCAGGCTTCTGCTGATCGGCCATGAACGACTGTCTCCGGAAGGTGGGCGGCCGGCGGACGCCGGTGACGGGTTGCCAGGGTGAATTCTATGCGCTCGGCGGGCGGTCGCTCCGGTGCCCGTCCTCGGGGTCGGGGTGACCATCGGCACCGGCATCTTCGTGCTCACCGGCGTCGCCGCCGCGACCAAGGCCGGTCCGGCGATCGCGCTGTCGTTCGTGGTCGCCGCCGTCGCCTGCGGCCTCGCCGCGCTCTGCTACGCCGAGCTGGCCAGCACCGTGCCGGTGGCTGGCAGCGCCTACACCTTCTACGGCCATCGCCACAGCCGGCTGGTCGCCGAGCGGGCGCCGGAGTCGGTCGCCCCCGGCCGCCGGGCGCGCTGACCCCTACCGGTCCACCACGGCCGGGGGCTGCCCGGCCCGCGGCGGGGGAGTGGCGGCCGGGTCGGGGTGCCCGGCGGCGAGGGCGCCGAGGGGGAGCCAGCCGGCGGGCAGGTCGAGCGAGCCGGCGGCGGCTCGGCGCCGGGAGGGCGCGGTCGGAACCCAGGCGGCCGCCAGGCCCTGGGCACGCAGCGCCAGCGCCAGCGCATGGGCGAACGCGCCCGCGTCGAGCCAGCGCGGCCCGCCGGTGGCGTCCTTGTCCACCGGGGGGCTACCGCTCGGCTCCAGGCGGCCGCCCGGCACGTCGGTTGCGGCCTCGCTCTCGAGCCCCCCGGACCCTTTGTCCACCGGGGGGCTACCGCTCGGCTGCGGGTAGCCGCCCGCCACGTCGGTTGCGGCCTCGCTCTCGAGCCCCCCGGACCCCCTGCCTTCCAGGCACGGCACCAGCAGCACGGGCGCCAGCGCCAGGAGGGCGTCGCGGCCGTCGCCGGGCCGGTCGGCGGCCAGCCAGCGCTCGCGGGCGGCGGCGGAGCCGACCCGGACGAGCGCGGGCGGCGCTCCGGGCGTCGCCTTCGCGGCGGCCTCGACGGCACGCTCGACCAGGGCCGGGTCGACCGGATCGGGGAGCAGGGCCACGGGCGCGGCGGCCTCGAGGAAGGCGAGCAGCTCCTCCGGGGCGCCGGCGCCGCGGAACAGGTCGTCGGCCGCCGGACGCACCAGGTCGCTCGCCCGGCCGTCCCCTGGCGGGCGCGCCACCCCCCGCAGCAGCGCCGCCGGGACCCTGGCGAGCTTGCCCTTGACCAGGTCGGCGGCTGCCGCGACCTCGTCGGGCACGGCCATCTCGGTGACCTCGAGGACGCGGCCGTCGCCGTCCTCGAGGCCGCGGTAGTCGGCCAGCGCGCCCATGCCGGCCAGGCCGACGGCCACGTCGGTCTGGCCGAGGCGCCAGGGCCGGCCGAGGGTGTCGGTGACCACCACCGCCACGTCCGCGCCGGTCGCCTCGGCCAGCGCCGCGCGGATCCGCGCGGCCGAGGCGTCGGGGTCGGCGGGCAGCGGCACCAGCGCGTCGCCGCCGGCGTTGGACGCGTCGATCAGGGCGTTCGCGCCGACCAGGCCGTGCCTGGTCTCCGCGATCACCAGCGGGCCGCGGCGCGCCACCACCCGGACGGTCTCGGCCGCGACCGTCTCGCGCCGCACCCGCTCGCGCCCGGCCGGGTCGGGCGGCAGTGGGACCAGGCGGCCCTCCGCCTTCGCGACCACCTTGGAGGTGACCGCGACGACGTCGCCGTCGCGCAGCCGCTCGCCGGCGGCCGCGACCCCGTCGAGCAGCAGCCGGGCCAGGTCGTCGCCGGGGCGCACCTCGGGCAACCCGGGCAGCGGCACCACGCTGACCACCCCGGCGCGCTGGTCGCCCGGCCGCGGGCCGTCAGGCGGTGGGCCGGTCAGCGATCCGCTCACAGCGCCGACAGGGCGGTCTTGGCCAGCGCGGCCGCGTCCTCGACGGTGCGCATCACCGTCGGCGTCACCAGCGGCCGCAGCCCGAGCGCGGCCACGTCGTCGGCCTGGTCGGCGTCGACCGCGTCGAGCACGAACGCGTCGACCAGGTCGGCGTAGAGGCCGGCGACGCCGCGCGCCGACACCTCCACCTCCCAGGCGGGCAGCAGCTTGTCGGCCATGCCGCGCACGGGCGCGCCGGCGACGATCGGCGTGACCGCGACCTTGCGGCAGCGGGCGGCCTGCAGCGCCTCGACCACGCCGGGCACCGCCAGGATCGGGGCGATCGAGACCACCGGGTTGGAGGGGCAGACCACGATGCCGTCGGCGGCGGCGAGCGCCTCGAGCACGCCCGCCGCCGGGCGGGCGCGGTCCACCCCCTCGAAGCGGACCCGGCGCACCGGGTCGCGTGCCTGGCGGCCCACCCACCACTCCTGGAAGCCCAGGTCCTCAGGGCCGTCGGGGCCGTCGACCTCGACCCTGGTCTCGACCCGGTCGTCGCTCATCGGCACCAGGCGCGCGGGGACCCCGAGGCGCTCGCACAGCTCGGCGGTGACCTCGCCGAGGGTGGCGCCCTCGGCCAGCCGGCGGGTGCGGTACAGGTGGGTGGCGATGTCCCGGTCGCCGAGGCCGAACCAGCCTGGCTCGCCGAGCCGCACCAGCGCGTCGCGCACGTTCCAGCTCTCGCCGGCAAGGCCCCAGCCGCGCTCCTCGTCGGCCAAGCCGGCCAGGGTGTAGCTCACCGAGTCCAGGTCGGGCGAGATCGCCAGTCCGTGCATGCGCAGGTCGTCGCCGGTGTTGACGACCACCACGAGCTGCTCCGGCGGGTGGATGCGGACCAGGCCTCGCAGGAACCGTCCCGCCCCGACCCCACCCGCGAGGGCGACCAGCACAAGGGAGCCTTTCGTCGGCGGGCCAGCTTCTCCGGCGCAGTCTGCCATGACTGCGGTGGGCTCCGCCCCCCGCACACCCCCCGAAACCCTACCGGCCCGGCCGCCGCGAACCGCGTGTCGCTAGCCGCTCGATGGTGGCGGGGTGGTGGTCGTGGTCGACTGCGTGCTGCGGCGTTGCTGCTTCGCGCTGACCAGGGCGTTCTGGGCGGCCTCGCGGGCCTCCTGGGCGGCCGGCGAGGCGTTCGGCAGGCGCTGGGCCACGGCGGTGAGGTGGACGATCTGCCGCTGCTGCACTGCGTCCAGGTCCTGGCGCAGGGCGACCGCGCGGCCGGAGTCGACCTCCTGCAGCCACGCCTGGTCGACCGCCTGCGCGGCGGAGTCGACCGCGGCCCGCAGGCTCAGGACGGCGTCGGGCACGCGCTTGAGCTGGCCGCTGTCGGTGAGCTGAGTCAGCTCGGCGAGGCGGACGTCGGCGATGCGCAGGCGCTCGCGGGCGGTGCCCGCCGGCGACCAGCCCAGCGCGGCGAGCCGGACGTCCTCGACCGAGAGCTTCAACGGGTAGAGCGGCTGGCCGGGCAGCGAGCGGCCCGACAGCATCGTCGCCGGGATCAGCAGCAGGGCGGCGGCGAGCGCGATCGCGGCGACGCGCCGGCGCAGCGGCGACGGTTCCCGCCTCGGGGTCGGCCGCAACCTCGGCCGCACCGGGACGTCGGTGCCGATGCGCAGGCCGGAGCCGTTGCCGCTGTGGCCGGCGCCGGCGAGCTGCAGCGGGCCGAGCCGGGGCATGCCGATGGCGTGGCTCAGATGCCGGCGCGCGACGCCGGGATCGACCACCACGGTGGCTAGCTCGGCCCGAAGGGCCGTCGCCACGGCGACCAGCGGGCGGAGCTCCGCCGAGACGCGGCCGCTGTCGCTGGGGGGCGCGTCCAGCAGCGCGTCCAGCTCGTCGTCGAGGCTCAAGGGCCTCCCCATCGTCAACCCTCCTCCTGAGAGTTGAGGCGATCGATGGGGTCGGATGGATACGGGTCTTCGCCGTCTTGCTTGCTTTCCTGGTCGAGGTTCTGCTGGTCGCGCTCGCTGCGCAGGCCGAGCACCCGGGCGAGGCTGGCGAGGCCGCGGTGCTGCAGCGCCTTGACCGCGCCGGTGGTCTTGCCCAGGGTCGCGGCGACCTCGGGAGCGGTCAGGCCGGCGGCCAGCCGCAGCAGCAGCACCTCGCGCTGGTCCTGCGAGAGCTGGTGGAGCGCCGCCATCACCCTGCTGCCCTCGAGGCGGTCCACCGCCAGGTCCTGCGGGTCGGGTGCGTCCTCGGCCAGGGCGGCCTCGTCGAGCACGTCGTCGAGGCTCTCGGTGCGCGCCCGCGCCACCCGCCGCCGGTAGTCGTACAGGTCGTGGCGGGCGATGCGGAACAGCCAGCCGCCCAGCTTGGTGATCTCGCCGCGGAAGCCGGGCAGGCCCTCGATGGCGGCGGCGAAGACGGTGCCGGTGAGGTCCTCGGCGGCGTGGCGGTCGCCGACGGCGGCGACGAAGAAGCGCAGCAGGGATGGTGCGAACGCCTGGTAGATGCGGGTTACCGCCTGTGGGTCCCTGCGTCGGGCGGCGACCAGATCGGCCGGTCCGAGTTCGATCCCACCAGCGGTCAAGACTCCGGGGGTACCGGGCGTCTCCTGTGCGCGGGTGGTCTTGAACACGAACGCCTCTCGGGCTGGTGTCGAGCGGCGTAGAGGCTATCCGATGGACAGGGAGGAGGACGAGTCTTCCACGCCTCCAACAGATCACATCTTGGTGGCGTGCGAGTACCAAACTGCTTGATTCTGCCCCTCAAGATGACCGAGAATCCCACCGATGTAATTACGGCCATGGCGCTACGTAACGAGCCGCAGCGAGCACGAAAGGGGGGCCGGGGGCGGGCCGAGCCCCGCCGCCCCGAGCACGACATGGCCGCCGCGCATTCCTTGAGAGGGCAGCGATGAACCGGCTCCCTCTGGTCGAAACCCAAGCCTGGTACGAGCGGGCCGCCTGCCTGCAGGCCAACGCCGACTGCTTCTTCCCGGAGAAGGGCGGCTCCACCCGCGAGGCCAAGCGCATCTGCAGCACCTGTGACGTCCGCCTCGAATGCCTCCAGTACGCCCTGGCGAACGACGAGCGCTTCGGGATCTGGGGCGGCCTCAGCGAGCGCGAACGTCGCCGCCTGAAGCGCCTGGCCTCCTGACGCCCGGCTCGCCCTGCCTAGGGGGGCGGACGCCGCTTCGGCAGTTCTCTGTATCTTTCGCAGGTGTGCCCGGCTTGAGAGGCCCGGCGCGCCCGCGATGGTACCGCGTGCCCGCACGGCGCCTTCGCCCCTGGCCGAGCGCCGCTCGCGGCCGGCGCGACCGGTCGGTTGGCGTAGCAGCAGTGCAAGCGTGTTAGTATGTCGGCCCGCCCGTGGGGGAGGTCACCTAGCCCCACGGGTATTTGTCATGGTGGCAGAATACGCAGGCCAGCCCCCCGCGGCCCCCGACCTCGCCCCTACGCAAGCATCCCCTGCTCAGGAGACGCATTGTCAGTGGCAGTCAGTCCTCAGCGCGTCCTCGCCGTGGTCGTGGTCCACAACGGTCGACCGTTCCTGAGGGACACGTTCAGGGGCCTCGCCGGCCAGACCCGCGCCATCGACGACGTGCTGATCGTCGACACCGGCTCGACCGACGGCAGCTCCGACTGGGCGCGCACGCGCCTGGGCACCGACGCCATCCTCGCCGTCCGCGGGCAGTTCGGCCGGGCCGTGATGTCGGCCCTGCGCGACCCGCGCTCGGCCGACATGGAGTGGCTCTGGCTGCTGCACGACGACTCGGCGCCGGAGCCGGAGGCGCTGGAGCGGCTGCTGGCCGAGGCGGAGGCACGGCCGGGGGCCAGCGTCCTGGGTCCCAAGCTGGTGGGATGGAACGACACCCAGCGGCTGCAGGAGGTCGGCTGGTCGGTCGACCGCACCGGCCGGGCGGTCTCGGCGATCGAGGACGACGAGATCGACCAGGGCCAGCACGACCTGATCAAGGACGTCTTCTACGTCTCGACCGCCGGCATGCTCGTCCGCCGCGAGGCGCTGCTGGCGGTGGGCGGCTTCGACGAGCGCATCTCCGCCTTCCGCGACGACCTGGACCTGTGCTGGCGCACCCACCTGGCCGGCGACCGGGTGCTGATCGTGCCGCAGGCGCGGGTGCGCCACTTCGCCGCGGCCGCCTCCCGGGCGCGCCGCACCCGCGCCACCAACCTGCCGCGCTACCTGATCGAGCGGCACACCATGCTGGCGATGCTCAAGGCGACCTCGCTGCGGCGCCTGCCGCTGGTGCTGCTGCTGTCCTTCCTCGGCGGGCTGGTCAGGGCGCTGGGGCTGACCCTCACCGGGCGCCCGGGCGACGCCGCCCAGGTGCTGTGGGCCTGGGGCTGGAACGCCAAGGAGCTGCCCATCACCCTGGTCCACCGGCGCCGCATCCAGAAGACCCGCCGGCTCGACGACAAGCGCCTCTCGGCGTTCCAGGCGCCAGGTGGCCAGCGCGTCAGGGCGCTGCTGCGCGACTGGCTCGACCTGGTCGAGGGCGAGGTCGGCGAGCACGTCGCCGAGGTGCGCTTCCGCGAGGAGGAGGACTCGCCGGCGCTGGGCGCGTCGCTCGGGCGGGTGCTCGCCCGCCACCCGGTCGGCTTCGCCGTGGCCGCGTTCGCCGTGCTGATGGCGGTCTCGCTGCGCTCGGTGCTGGTCGCCGCCGCGATCAGCGGCGGCGCCATGGCGCCGTTCCCGGCCAGCGCCTTCGACCTGTTCTCGGAGTACCGCGCCTCCCTGCACCTCGGCGGGCTCGGCTCGACCCTGGCCGCGTCGCCCTCGCTGGCCCTGCTCGGCTTCGCCAGCCTGCTCACCGCCGGCAAGGCCCTGGCGGCCCAGAAGCTGCTGCTCTGGCTCGCCCTGCCGCTGGCGGCGGCGACCTGCACCCGCGCCCTGCGGGTGGTGGTGGCCGAGCGGGCGCCGCGGGCGGTCGCCGCCCTCATCTACGCCACCTCGCCGCTGGCGATCGGCGCGCTCGCCCAGGGCCGCCTCGGCGAGCTGGTCTTCCTGGTGCTCGCCCCGCTGGCCTTCGCCCAGGTGGTGCTCGCCTTCCGCGCCGACCAGCCGCGCGAGCCGTGGCGGCCGGCGCTGCGCTTCACCCTGCTGGCGGCGGTGGCGGTCGCCATGTACCCGCCCGCCCTGGTGATCCTCGGGCTGGTGGTGTTCGGCGCATGCGGCCTGGCGATCTTCCGCGCCCAGGGCCCGTCGAACACGGTGCGCCAGGCGATCTTCCTCGGCGCCGGCTTCGCCGGCGTGCTCGCCCTGCTGGCGCCGTGGAGCGGGCTGCTGTTCACCGGCAGCTCGCCGCTGCGCGCCTTCGACCGGCCGCTGGTCTCGCCCACCATGGTGGACCTGCTGCAACTGCGGCCCGGCGGGCCGGGGCTGCCGAGCGTGCTGGTCGGGCCCGTCTACCCGCTCCTCGCCGTCGCCGCGCTGCTGTTCGTCCCCGCCAGCCGCCGCCTGCAGGCGTTCTGGCTGGTGCTCGGCTTCGTCGCCGCCGCGGCGCTGGCCACCTGGCAGGCCAAGGGGCTGCCGCCGGAGTTCACCAACTGGCCCGGCGGGGTGATGGTCGCCGGGGCGGTCGCCTGGGCGGCGGCGGCGGCGCTGGCGCTCGCCGGGATCGGCTCGTTCAAGCTCAAGCTCGACCTGGACGTTCGCCGCCTGGGCGCCACCGTCCTCGCCCTGCTCACGGTCGCCTCCAGCGTGGTGGTCTTCGCCCACCTCGCCACCGGCTCGTGGGGGCAGCTGCAGCCGGTCCGCGTCCGCGCGCTGCCCGCCACCGTCACCGACAGCCAGTCCCGGGTGCTGTGGCTCGCCGGCCGGCCCGACCACGAGCTCGACTTCGCCGTGACCGGCCCCAACGGCCGTACCGTGCTCGACTCCGGCCGGCCGGCGCCCGCCGCCGCGGCGGCGGCGGTCGGCTCGCTGGTGACCGACATCGCCCAGGCCCGCACCCACCGCGCCGGGTCGATGCTGCGCCTGTTCGACATCGGCTTCGTGGCGGTCCGGCCAGGGCCCGACGCCGACCGGCTCACCGACCTGGTGGCGCGCCAGCAGGACCTGGTCTGGCGGCCGTCGACCCAGGCCGCCCTGTTCCAGGGACCCGACGTCGCCCCGAGCGGCTGGGTGCTGCCCGGCCGGCTGCCGCAGCGGCTGCCGGACCTGCTCGTCGCGCCGGCGCCGGTGCCGCTGCACGGCCGCCTCGGCGACGGCGTCGGACAGGTCGACGGCCAGGCGACGGTGGTGCTGCCGGTGCCCGTCGGGCGCACCTGGAGCGCCTGGGTGGGCGACACCCGCCTCGAGCCGACCACCGTCCTCGGCTGGGAGCAGGGCTTCGTCGTGCCGCAGGGGGTGCGCGGGACCCTGCGGGTCCAGGAGACCGGCCAGGGCGAGCGCAAGACCCTCCTGCTGATCGAGGGGCTGCTGGTCCTCGCCGTCGTCGCTACCCTGTTCCGCCCGACGAGGGCGGCGCCACCGGCGGCGCCGATCTCCCTCGACGACACCGTCACGGACCTCCCCGTGGCGGAGCTGACGAGGCAAGGAGCAGCGCGGTGAGCGACCGCCACCCCGAATGGCGCGAGCAACCTGACTACCGGGACTGGCCCGACTACCAGGGCGAGGCCGACGCCGACCAGGAGGGCAACGGCCGCCACGGCAAGCACGGGCGCGGCCAGCCGCCACCGCCCACCGCGCCGGACTGGCCCTACGGCACCCGACCGGCGGGCCAGCCCTTGGACGAGGACCGCCCCGAGCAGGGCGGCCGGCGCTGGGCCGGCCCGGCGGCCCCCGGCTGGCGCGGCGCGCCCGCCTCGCCGCCGCAGCCCGGCGGCGAGCGGCAAGGGCAGGACCGGCCGGACCAGCCCGGCCGGCGCTGGGCCGACCAGGGCACCCCACCGGCGACCGGTGAGGTGTGGGGCGGTCCCGCCGTTCCCGAGCAGCGCGGCGGCTGGCCGACCGGCGAGCCGGCAGCCGCCCAGGGGTGGCCCGACCCCGCCCAGTCCCAGCGGCGCGGCGACTGGCAGGACGCCGCGGAGCGGCCCGCCCACGGTGACCAACCGCCGCCCCAGGGGCGGCGCGACGCCGCCCAGCGGCGCGGCGGCCGGCACGACTCCGGCCAGTGGTCGACGCCGGGGTGGCACGACCCCGCCGAGGCCCAGCGGCGCGGCCGGCACGACTCCGGCGAGTGGCAGGCGCCGGCAGGGCGCGACGCCGGCGAGCGGTCCTGGGCCGACCAGGGTCCCCCCGGAGAGGAAGGCGCCGGCGGCCCGTCCGGGCAAGGCAGGCGTGGCGCGCCGGCGGCCCCCGCCGGCGACTGGGGCGAGCCCGCCGCCGAGCGGCCCGGCGACCCCGGCTGGCGCGGCCCCGAGGGCCAGGGCCCGACCTCCGGCGAGTGGCCGGACCCGCGCGGCGGGTTCGCGCGGCCCGAGCCCGGCGGCCAGGACGCGCCGGGTGGCTGGCCGCCGCAGGACCAGCCCGGTGGAACGCCGCCGGGCCGCAGTGACAGTGGCCGAGTGGTCGCGGACCGCGCGCAGCGCAACAGCGGGCGGATCACCGGACGGCTGACCAGGCGCACCGACCGCGGCAGCCTGTTCCGCGGGCGTCGCGGCGCCGCCGGCGGGGACACGCCGGCGCCGCCGGAGGCACGCGAGGCGGCGCCCGAGCCGGCTTCCCCGCCCGCTTGGGCGGGCGAGCAGCCCGGCGGCGAGCAGGCCTGGTCGCCGCCGGCGCCCCAGGCTCCTCCCGAGCCAGGCTCCACGACCGCCTGGTCCGGCGGGCAGGCGTGGACGCCGCCGGCGCCCGAGGCTCCTCCGGACACGGGTTCCCAGGCCGCCCCCTGGACCACCGGACCGCCCAGCGTCGGGCAGCCGTGGTCGCAGGAGACCCCCACGGTCGAGCGCGGCGGGGAGCCGCCGCGGCCGACGCCGCCGCACGCCTGGGCGCGGGGCGCCGAGGCGGCACCGCCGCGGTTCGCGGAGCCGGCCCGCTTCGTCGCGCCCGCGCCCGAGCAGCGGCCCGGGTACGTCGACGGGCAGGACCGGGGCCACGCGCCGTACCGGGAGGCCCCCGCCGGCGGCGGTGAGCACGCCCTCGGCGCGTTCGGCTACCGCGGCCTCCCGCCCCAGGAGCAGGAGGCGTGGGACGACGAGCCGGCGGACCCCGACGAGGACGGCGCGGCGCCGGCGGGCGATGGCGCCGGCCGCTGGGGCGGCGCCCAGGCGCCGGCGGCCCGTGGCCGCCAGGGACGCGGCGCGCACGGCCGCACGCGGAGCCGGACGCGGCCGCGCCTGCCGAAGGTCGGCCGGGCACGCATCCCCCAGGCCAGCCTGGCCCTCGCCGGCATCGCGATCGTGGTCGCGGGTGGCCTGGTCAGCCTGATGAACGTCGTGCCGAAGGCAGCCCCGCCCAAGCCGGTCGACGCCGGCGCGCCCTACTCGGCCCGCTGGGTCTGCCCACTGCTGCCCAACTCGGTCGGCACCGTCACGGCCAACAACGTCGGCCGGACCGCCGCCTCCATCGAGGCCGGCTCTGCCGGCCAGCAGGCCGGCGGGCAGCCCGCCCAGCAGCTCGCCGCGCGGGCGACCCACACGTTCCACGCGCCCAGCGGCCCCGCCGGTGGTTTCGTGCAGGTCGAGGCGTTCGGCGCGCCGGTCGCCGCCACCGCCGCCAACCAGCCGCCGTGCGTCGCCGGTCCGGGCACCCGCTGGTGGCTGCCCGGCCTCACCTCCAGCGCCCAGAGCAAGGTGACCCTGGTGATCGCGAACCCGGAGTCGGCCGACGCCAGCGTCAACATCATCCCGCACCTGACCGAGGGCTCGGTGCACCCGGAGCCGCTGCAGAACGTGTTCGTGCGCGCCGGCGCGACGGTGAGCAAGGTCATCAACGTCGCCGAGGTACAGAACCTGAGCTACACGGCCGAGGTGGTGGCGAGCCAAGGCCGGGTGGTGGTCGGTGCGAGCCTCGACAGCAGCATCGGCAACCGCCGCGAGCACCTGATCGTGCCGGCGCAGCCGGCGATGCGCTCGTCGTGGTCGTTCTCCGGTGGCCTGCGGGGCGAGGCGCGCCAGGTGTGGCTGCTGGTCACCAACCCCAACCCCGAGCCGCTGTCGCTGGTCGTCGACGGCGTCAACGACCAGGGCCCGTTCAAGGTCGACGGCTTCGACCTGCCCATCGCGGACGGCGCCATCAACGAGGCGCTGGTGCCGGTGAACGTCGGCAAGTCGGCGGTGTTCGGGTTGCGGGTGCGCTCGCAGGACGGCTCCAAGTTCGTCGCCGCGCTGCGCTACGGCGCCGGCGGCGGGCCGATCGACACCACCCACCTCGACCTCGGCGGCAGCGGGCTGGACGCCCGCTGGATGGCGCCGGTGGTGCCCGATTCGCGCCGCCTGGTGCTGTCGAACACCGCCGAGCAGCCGGTCACGGCGACCCTGTCGGCGCTCGGCGGCGCGGCGGGCGGCGCCGCGGTGACCGAGGCCGGCAAGGACGGGTCGGTCACGGTCGGACCCGGACAGGTGCGCTACACCGACGTCCCCAAGGGCGTGCAGAGCCTGCTGCTGGTGGCCGACGCGCCCGGCCTGGTGGCCGCTCCGGTGGGGCCTGGCCAGCTCGTGCCCGGGTCCGAGGTCGGCGGCGTGCCGCTCGAAGGCGCGGTGACCGCCGGCCCCGCCGCCGCGCCCTAAGGGGAGGGCTAGCTACCAGCCGAGCTCCTCGAGGCGGTCGTCGTCGATGCCGAAGTAGTGGGCCACCTCGTGGATGACCACCTCGCGGACCAGCTCGGCGAGGTCGGCGTCGGAGCTGGAGTGCGCCTCGATGGGCCGGCGGAAGATCACGATCCGGTCTGGCAGCACCGCCGAGTAGCCCGCGCTGCGCTCGGGTAGCGGCACGCCCTGGTAGAGCCCGAGCAGCAGGCCACCGCCTGGCACCTCGTCGCCACGGAAGGTCTCCTCGACCACGAACTCCACGTTGTCCAGCTTGTCGCGGAACTGCGCCGGGATGGTGGCGACCGCGTCCTCGACCAGCCGCATGAACGCCTCGCTGCCGGACCCGGGCGGGTGGACCTCGGGCACCGGCAGCCGCGGCCGTGGCGCGCGGCGGCCGTGGCGCTGGCGGGACAGGGCAGCCTCCTCTCCGGTTGCTGGTCGCAGGCCAAACGATAATCGGATGCGGGGTGCCGTGGGGCGTTGACCGGTGACGGCGGCGGCCGTAGCGTCGCGGTGGCGCCCGCGCACGACCCGTAGGGTCGACCCGATCGTCGTCGCGGGCGCCACCGGCGACCCTGGCGGGTGACGCGGCATAGTCCTACCGGGTGGTACGACGGGTCCGATCGGGCCATGTGGGACCCGCCGGCGCGTGCCGAGTCATGGAAGGCTGGCCGGCGCGCCACGGCGCACGGCCGAGGCAGCTTCCCTACCCCAGCGGGGCTCACCGCCGAGGTGCCACATGACGTGCCCAACCTGCAGTTCGCCCAGGCTCACCGCGATCGCGATCCGGCTCGCGCCGGCGGAGGACCACCTGTTCGCCTCCTGCCACGCCTGCGAGTGGAAGGGCTGGTTCAAGCAGGGCAGCGCGGTTCCCCTCGAGCACGTCCTCTCGCTCGCGTCGGAACGAAGGTTTTGATCGGGACTAGAATGCGCCCTCGTCCGCCGTCGACGAGGAGTCACCGTGCCCGCCGAGCTCGCCAAGGTGTTCAAGGCCTACGACGTCCGCGGGGTCTACCCCGATGAGATCGACGAGGACCTGGCCCGGGCGGTCGGCCGTGCGTTCGTCGCGGTGACCGGCGCGCCGGCCGTCGCCATCGGGCAGGACATGCGGCCGTCCTCGACGCCCATGGCCGCGGCGCTGAGCGAGGGTGCCACCAGCCAGGGCGCCGACGTGATCCAGGTCGGGCTCTGCTCGACCGACATGCTCTACTTCGTCTCCGGCGCGCTCGGCGTCGCCGGGGTCATGCTCACCGCCTCCCACAACCCGGCGCGCTACAACGGCTTCAAGCTGTGCCGGCCAGGCGCGGTGCCGGTCGGCCAGGAGTCGGGCCTCGCCGAGATCGAGCGCATGGTGGCCGCCGGCGAACCGGTCAGCCTGGCCGACCGCCCCGGCACCGTCAGCCAGCGCGACGACCTCCTGCGGCGCTACGCCGAGCACGTCCGCGGCTTCGTCGACCGGCGTGCCCTGCGCCCGCTGAAGGTGGTCGCCGACGCCGGCAACGGCATGGCCGGTCACGTCCTGCCCGCGGTCTTCGAGGGGCTGCCCTTCCAGCTCGAGCCGATGTACTTCGAGCTCGACGGCAACTTCCCCAACCACCCGGCCGACCCGATCAACCCGGAGAACCTGGCCGACCTCCGCAAGCAGGTGGTGGCCTCCGGCGCCGACGTCGGCCTGGCCTTCGACGGCGACGCCGACCGCATGTTCCTGGTCGACGAGCAGGGCGCCGTCGTGCCGTCCAGCCTGGTGGTGGCGCTGGTCGCCGAGACGATGTGCGAGCGCGAGCCGGGCTCGGTCGTGCTCTACAACCTGATCTGCTCGCGGGTGGTGCCCGAGACCGTCAGGGCGGCGGGCGGCACGCCGGTGCGCACCCGCGTCGGCCACTCCTTCATCAAGCAGGTGATGGCCGACACCGGCGCGGTCTTCGGCGGCGAGCACTCCGGCCACTACTACTTCCGCGACAACTACCGCGCCGACTCCGGCCTGATCGCCGCCCTGGTGGTGCTCGACGTCCTGTCCCGCGCCGCCCGGCCGCTGTCCGAGGTGCTCGCCCCCTACCGCAAGTACGCCGCCTCCGGCGAGATCAACCGGCGGGTCGACGAGCCGGGGGCGGTGGTCGCCAGCCTCGCCGACGCCGGCCGCTGGCCGGCCGCGACCAGCACCGACCGCACCGACGGGCTCACCGTCCACGGCCCGACCTGGTGGTTCAACCTGCGCCCGAGCAACACCGAACCGCTGCTGCGCCTCAACGTCGAGGCGGCCACCGAGGAGGAGATGGCCCGCGTGCGGGACGAGGTCCTCGAGGCCGTCGGCGGCGAGCCGGCCTAGCGGCAACCCTGACCGGCCCATAAGGCCTGAAGCACGCGAGGCCGAGAATGCCTGAAGCGAGTGAGGCCCGCCCGGCAAGCGAGAAGGAGCGCCCCATGCCACTTGACGCCGAGCTGCTCAACATCCTGGCCTGCCCCAACTGCCACGGCGAGGTCGACTACAAGGAGGCCGAGCAGGTCATCGAGTGCCGCAAGTGCCACTACCGCTACCCGGTCCGCGACGACATCCCGGTGATGCTGGTCGACGAGGCCGAGAAGCCGGAAACGGCCAAGTGAGCGTCGCCCTGGACGACCCCGCCGAGCTGGCGGCGGGCGACCCGGGAGGCATGCTGGCCGCCGTCGCCGGCGCCGGCGACCAGGCACGGGCGGCGGTCGAGGCCACCAGCAAGGCCGACCTGGCCGGGCCGCGGCCGGAGACGGTCGTGGTCGCCGGCATGGGCGGCTCCGGCGTGGCCGGAGACGTGCTCGCCGCGCTCGCCTTCGCCGCCTCGCCCGCGCCGGTGGTGACCGTCAAGGGCGACCGCCTGCCCGCCTTCGTGGGGCCAGGCACCCTGCTGGTCGCGGTCTCCTACTCGGGCAACACCGACGAGACCCTCTCCGCCGTCGAGCAGGGGCTGGCGGCGGGGGCGCGGCTGGTCGCGGTCGCCTCCGGCGGGCGCCTGGCCGCGCTCGCCGACGAGCGGGGCAGCCCGCTGGTCGAGGTGGAGGGCGGCCGCATGCCGCGGGCGGCGCTCTGGTCGCTGGTCGTTCCCGTGCTGCTCGCCGCCGAGGCCAGCGGGGTGCTGCCGCCCCTCGCCGCCGACGTCGGCGCCGCGGCGGACGCGCTGGACGCCGAGGCGGAGGCGCTCGGCCCGGCCGTGCTCACCGCCGACAACCCCGCCAAGCAGGCGGCGCTGCGGCTGTTCGACCGGCTCGCTGTGGTCTGGGGCACGGGCCAGCTCGGCGCCGTGGCCGCCACCCGCTTCCGCACCCAGTGCAACGAGAACGCCAAGGTGACGGCCGTCTCCGCGGCGGTCCCCGAGGCGAACCACAACGACGTCATGGGGCTCGAGGGCGGGCTCGGCCGCGGCCGCGAGCTGGTCCTCCTGCGCGACCAGGCCGGCGAGCACGAGCGCGACGGGCGGCGCCTGGCGCTGGCCTGCCAGGCGCTCGGGATCGGCGACCCGGTGACCCGGCTGGCGGGGGAGGGCGCGCCGCTCGCCCGCCTCGCCCGCCTCACCGCGTTCGCCGACTTCACCTCCACCTACCTCGGCCTGGCCAGGGGCGTCGACCCGACCCCGATCCGCACCCTCGACCAGGTCAAGGCGGCCATGGCGGGGTCCGGGGCTCAAGTAGCGAAGCGGTAGCCCCGGATGAACGAGGTCTCGCCGTGAGCTTTCCGGTTCCCGACGCGGTCGGTGCCGCCGCGGCCGCCCTGGCGCCGCGGCTGCCGCAGCGGCCGGTGGTCGCCCTGGTGCTCGGCTCCGGGGTCGGCGCGCTCGCCGAGGAGGTCGAGGACGCCGTGGTGGTGCCCGCCGGGGAGGTGCCCGGGCTGCCCGTGCCGCGGGTCCCCGGCCACGCCGGCGCGCTGGTCGCCGGGCGCCTCGGCGGCGTGCCGGTGCTGGTCCTCGCCGGCAGGGTCCACACCTACGAGGGCTACTCGGCCGCCGAGGTCGCGTTCGCCACCAGGGTCGCCGCCGAGCTCGGCTGCGGCGCGCTGGTGGCCACCAACGCCGCCGGCGGCATCAACCCCGACTACTCGCCGGGCGACCTGATGGTCCTGCGCGACCACGTCAACTTCCTGTTCGACAACCCGCTGCGCGGTGGGCCGTCGTTCGTGGACCTCGCCGGCGCCTACGACGCCGAGCTGCGCGCCGTGGCCGCGCGCCACGCGGCCGCGGCCGGCGCCCCCCTGCACGAGGGCGTCTACCTGGCCGCCGCCGGCCCCTCCTACGAGACCCCCGCGGAGATCGCCATCTTCCGCTCCTGGGGCGTCGACGCGGTCGGCATGTCGACCGTGCCGGAGGTGATCGCCGCCCGCGCCCACGGCCTACGCGTCGCCGCGGTCTCGGCGATCACCAACGTGCACCGCCCCGGCGGCACCCCGACCAGCCACGCCGAGGTCCTCGAGGTGGGCGCGCGGCTCCGCCCCCGCCTGCGCGAGCTGGTGCTCGCCCTGCTCCCCGCCGCCGCCGGCTGAGGCCACGACCAGGCCCCGCACGGCGAACACCGAGCCGTGCGGGCCGCTGCGTTCCAGCACCACCTCGGCGCCGATGCTGGCGGCGAGGCGGCGGCACAGGTACAGGCCGAGGCCGACCCCGCCCGCCCGCCGGGTGCGCGACTGGTCGACCTGGTAGAAACGCTCGAAGATGCGCTCGCGGGCCTCGGGCGGGACGCCTGGTCCCTGGTCGGCGACGAGCACGTCGACCGAGGTCGGGCCGGGGCGCGCCCGCACGGTGATGGTGGTGCCGGCCGGCGCGTACTTGCGCGCGTTGCCGATCAGGTTGGCGAGGATCTGGTGGAGCCGGTCGGCGTCGCCGCGGACCGGCCCGAGGCCGGCCGGGACGTCGGCCTCGACCAGGTGCCGGCCGTCGGCGCCCAGGTCCTCGAGCACCTGGCCGAGCAGGACGCTCAGGTGGACGTCGCCGAGCCGGGGGCGCTGCACGCCCGACTCCAGCATGGTCACCACCAGCAGGTCCTCGACCAGCCGGTGCAGGCGCCGGCTCTGCCGGTCGGCCGTCTCCAGCAGCGAGCGTGCGGTGGCCGCGTCGAGCTCGACGTCGTCGCGCAGCAGGGTCGAGAGGCTCCCCTGGATCGCCGTGAGCGGGCTGCGCAGCTCGTGCGAGACGGCCGCGACGAAGTCGTCCTCGAGCCGGTTGGACTCCCGCAGCCGTGGCAGCGAAGCGCGCAACCGCTCGACCAGCCGGGCGTTGCCGGCCGCTCCCTCCCGCCGCCCTGGTCGCCTCACCAATCCACTCCCGCGTCCCGGCCACCGCCGCGGCGGCCCACGCCTCCTGATCGGCAGCCACCGCGCCGGGGTGATGGGAAGTGCAGGTGGGAACGAGGCGGGCGCCGCCGGGTCCGGTTGAGTGGCGCGCGCCCGTCAGGCAGACTGGGCCGTCGACCTGCCAGCCCCAACCCGTTCCCGGCGTGCGCCCCGGGCGCCCGCCGCCAAGGAGGACCCTTGCCGTACGACGTCGCTGACCTCGCCCTCGCCGACGAGGGCCGCCTGCGCATCGAGTGGGCCGACCGGCACATGCCGGTGCTGCGGGACATCCGCGCCCGCTTCGAGAAGGAGCAGCCCCTCGCCGGCCTGAAGGTGGCCGCCTGCCTGCACGTGACCACCGAGACGGCCAACCTGATGCGCGCCCTCAAGGCGGGCGGCGCGTCGGCCACCCTGTGCGCCTCCAACCCCCTGTCGACCCAGGACGACACCGCCGCCGCGCTGGTGCGGCACTACGGCATCGACGTCCACGCCCGCCGCGGGATCGACAACGCCGGCTACTACCGGCACCTCGAGGCGGCCCTCGACAGCCACCCCAGCGTCACCATGGACGACGGCTGCGACCTGGTCACCCTGCTCCACACGAGGAGGAGGGAGCAGCTGGGTGAGGTGCGGGTGGGCACCGAGGAGACCACCACCGGGGTGATCCGCCTGCGCCAGATGGAGCGCGAGGGCGCCCTGGCCTACCCGATCATCGCCGTCAACGACACGCCCACCAAGCACATGTTCGACAACCGCTTCGGCACCGGCCAGTCGAGCATCGACGGCATCCTGCGGGCGACCAACGTCCTGCTCGCCGGGACCACCTTCGTGGTCGCCGGCTACGGCTACTGCGGCAAGGGCCTGGCGATGCGCGCCCGCGGCATGGGCGCCAAGGTGGTGGTCACCGAGGTCGAGCCGGTGCGTGCCCTGGAGGCGGCGATGGAGGGCTACCGGGTGGCGCCGATGCTCGAGGCCGCCCGCGAGGCCGACGTGATCGTCTCGGTCACCGGCGACCGCGACATCCTGCGCCGCGAGCACTTCGAGGTGATGAAGGACGGCGTCATCCTGGCCAACTCCGGCCACTTCGACGTCGAGATCGACAAGGTCGCCCTCGGCGAGCTCGCCGGCTCGGTCACCAGGGTGCGGGAGAACGTCGAGCAGTACGTGCTCGACGACGGCCGGCGCCTCAACCTGGTCGCCGAGGGGCGCCTGGTCAACCTCGGCGCGGCCGAGGGCCACCCGGCGGCGGTGATGGACATGTCCTTCGCCGACCAGGCCCTCTCGCTCGAGTGGCTGACCCGCCAGTCGAGCCTGGACGTGCGCGTGCACGACGTCCCCGCCGAGATCGACGCCGAGGTGGCCAGGGTCAAGCTCGCCACCATGGGCATCGAGATCGACGCCCTCACCGAGGCGCAGGTCTCCTACCTCCACTCCTGGACCGAGGGCACCTGAGCCCGGCTGCGACCACTGGGCGCGAGGCCCCCACCGCCACGGTGGGGGCCTCGGTGCGTCCGGATGCGCCCCAAGCAGGCCAACGTTCGGGATTGACGGTTCCAGCCGTCCCGCTAGGATTGTGACCAGTGGATCTGCGGCTGCCTGGGGGGAGGTCACGGTGGTCGCCCAGGCAATGGCAATCCTCCGGAGGGCCGCCACCGTCCTGCTGCCGCTGCTGGTGATGCTCGCGGCCCTCGTCATCGCCGCCCACGTCGCCCGCACCGGGGTGCCGGTCCAGGGCGGTCCGATCTTCGGCGGCCCCGGGAACTGGAAGGTCGACCAGGACGCCAAGCCACAGCACGGGCAGTTCCCCTTCCTGGACACCCGGCGGCACTGACCGGACCCGGCGCGGCACCGCCCGCACGGCTTTCGCGGGCGGGACCGGTGCACTACCGTTGCCGGATGCGGCGCGCGATCGTGCTCCTGCTCGGCCTCGGCCTGGCCGCCTGCTCGCGGGGCGGGGCGCCGGAGGTCAACCGCGAGCTGCCCGACACCATCAGCGTGACCAGCTCGGCGTTCACCAACGGCGCGAAGATCCCCACCCGCTTCACCTGCGCCGGTGCCGACCTCGCCCCGCCGCTGGCGTGGTCGGGCGCGCCGAAGGACGCCGCCGAGCTGGCGCTGGTGGTCGACGACCCGGACGCGCCCGGCGGCACCTACACCCACTGGGTCCTGTTCCACCTCGACCCCGGCATGACCGGCCTGCAGGAAGGCCAGGTGCCGCCCGGCGCCCGCCAGGCGCAGAACAGCGGCGGCGAGGTCGGCTACACCGGCCCCTGCCCGCCGGGCGGGCCGGCCCACCACTACCGCTTCACGGTGTACGCGCTCAGCGACCGACTCGACCTGCCCGACCGGGCCAAGCTCGACGAGACGCTGCAGGGCGTCACCAAGGCGGCCACGGCAAGGGGCCGCCTGACCGGCACCTTCGCCCGCTGACCCGCTCAGGCGGGTGGCGCGAACCCGCCCGGCTCGGGCTCCTCGCCGGGGGCGTCCGCGCCCGCCTCGGCGGCGGCCGCGGGCGGCAGCGGCTCGGCCGGGCCGGGGCGCGGCGGCGGTGGTGGTGGTGACCAGGAGCCAGACGGTGGCGGTGGTGGCGCCGACCAGGAGCCCGGCGGCGGCGACCAGGAGCCCGGCGGCGGCGACCAGGCGCCGGGTGGTGGCGACCAGGATCCCGGCGGTGCCTGCGGCGGGAAGGCCGGCCCGCCGGCCGCGGCGCGCTGGCGCCGCTGGTAGGCGGCCGCGACCGCGCGCAGGTACCCCTCGGGCGGCAGCCCGTCGGGGGGAGGGGGGCGCAGCCGCGCCGCCAGGGGCGTGGCGAGCTGCACGGCCAGCGACGCCCGCGAGGCGGGGGCGAGCTGCCGGGCGCGCAGCAGGAAGCTGCGCACCGCCTGGTACTCCTCGGTGCCCATGCCGGTGACGTCGAGGGTGGCGGTGTAGGACTCGAGGCCGGGCGGCGGGTCGAAGCTCACCGGGGCGAGCTGCGTCGCGGCGCTGCGCTCGCGCAGCACCAGGGTGCCGGCGACCAGGTCGCCGAGCCGCTGGTTGTCGCGGCTGAACAGGACGAACACCACCGCGAAGAAGCCGCCGCCCAGGCCGAAGTCGGCCAGGCCGAGCAGGGTCCGGATGGCCGCGTGCCTGAAGCGCACCGGGGCGCCCTCACGGGTCACCACCCGCAGGCCGAGCGCCGCCTTGCCGAGGGTTCGCCCGCGCCACAGCGTCTCCATGGCGGCGAAGTAGCCGAACCACCAGCCAGGGATGAGCACCAGGAACATGGCGATCACCAGCCAGTCGGGCAGCACCGCGCCGGAGGCGCTGGCGGCGATGGCGACCGCGACCACGCCCACGAAGATGCCGGCGCCGACCACCAGCACGTCGATCAGGAACGCGAGGATCCTCGAGCCGACGTTGGCGGTCTGGAACTCCAGCGCCACCGCCTCCGGCGTCACCATCCGGGTGGGGGAGCCCTGCGCCATCGTCCCGCGCTCCCTTCTAGAATCGGCCGGTGGACATCGACCGCTACGTCGCCAGCAACACGCCGGTGTGGAACCGGCTGGCCGAGCTGACCGCCCGGTCCCAGCGGGGGGTCGGCCGGCTGTCAGCCGCCGAGCTGGACGAGCTGGTCCGGCTCTACCAACGGGTCGCCGGCCACCTCTCCTACGCCCAAACCTACTACCGCGATCCGGGCCTCGTCGCCAAGCTGTCGGCGCTGGTGGCACGGTCCGCGGCCGTGATCTACGGTACCCGGCCGCGCACCCTGCGGGTATTCGGCCGCTTCTTCACCACCACCTTCCCCGCCGCGCTCTGGCACGCCCGCTGGTTCGTGCTCGTCGCGACCACGCTGTCGCTGATCCCCGCCGCGGCGCTCGCCATCTGGATCGCCAACTCGACCGCCGCCGTCGAGGCCATCGGCTCGGCCGCGGTCCGCGAGGCGTACGTCAACCACGACTTCGCCGCCTACTACAGCTCCGAGCCGGCCGCCCAGTTCGCCTCGCAGGTCTTCGCCAACAACGTGCAGGTCGCCTTCCAGGCGTTCGCGCTCGGGGTCACCTGCGTGGGCACCGCCTACGTCCTGGCGGTCAACGGCGCCGCGCTCGGCGTCGCCGCCGGGCTGTTCGCCGTCGCGCACCAGCTCCCCAAGTTCTGGGGGCTGGTCACGCCCCACGGCCTGCTCGAGCTCACCGCGGTGTTCGTGGCCAGCGCCTCCGGCCTGCGGCTCGGCTGGACCGTGATCGACCCGGGCGACCGGCCCCGCGGCGCCGCGCTGGCCGAGGAGGGCAGGCGCGCGGTGGTGATCGTGCTCGGCGTCGTCGTGTGCTTCTTCGTCGCGGGCACGATCGAGGGCTTCGTCACCGGCCGGCCCTGGCCGACCTGGCTGCGCGTCGGCATCGGCGTGGTGGCCGAGGCCGGCTTCTTCGCCTACGTCTGGGTGCTGGGCCGCGCCGCCGCCCGGCGCGGCCTGACCGGCGCCCTCGGCGAACAGGACGAAGGCAGCTGGCTCGCCCGTTCGACCAGCTAGGTCAGAGGCGGCCGGTGGCCTTGACGCGCAGGTAGGCGTCGGCCAGCTCGGGGGCGAGCCGGCCGGGGCGGGCGTCGACCACCACGGCGCCGAGCCCGCGCAGGCGGGCGACCGTGCGCCGCCGCGCCTCCAGGCTGGCGGTCGCGGCGGCCTTGCGGTACGCGGCGCCGGCCTCCGCCGGGGTCGAGCGCGCCCAGGTCTCCACCTCCGGGTCGGTGACGCTGGCGACCAGCACCAGGTGGTTGCGGGCGATCAGCGGCAGGGCGGGCAGCAGCGTCTCGGCCACGGCCTGCTCGGCCAGCTCGGTGAGGACCACCAGCATGGCGCGGCGCCGGAACCGCACCAGCGTCTCGGCGAAGGCGCCCCGGTAGTCGCTCTCGACCAGTTGGGGCTCGAGCGCGTACATCGCCTCGGTGACGCGGGAGAGCTGGTCGCGGGCGTGGCCCGGGTTGACGGCGGCGCGTACCTCGCTGTCGAACGCCACCAGGCCGGCGCGGTCGCCCAGGCGGGTCGCGACCGCGGTGAGCATCATCACCGCGTCCATGGCGTGGTCGAGTCGGGGCACGCCCTCGACCCGGCCGGCCATGGTCCTGCCGGCGTCCAGCAGCAGCAGCACCGTCTGGTTGCGCTCCGCCCGGTAGGTGCGGACGATCGCCTTGCCGGCGCGGGCGGTGGCCGCCCAGTCGATGCGCCGGAACTCGTCGTCGCTGCCGTACTCGCGCAGCGAGTCGAACTCGGTGCCGCCGCCCCTGCCCTGCGCCGAGCGCAGCCCGATCTCGAGGATGCGGGCCTTGTCGATGCGCAGCTCCGCCTCGTCGCGGGACTTGAACGGCGGGTACACGCGCAGCCTGCCCGGCAGGCTCCTGCGGCCCTGGCGGGCGGCGAGGCCGAGCGGGCCCTCCACCCGCAGGGTCAGCTCGGTGGGGGTGAAGCGGCCGCGGCGGGTGGGTCGGATGGCGGTCGCGGCCGCCGCCCTGCCGTGGGCGGGCACCGTCAGCCGCGCCCTGCGGGTCGTGGCCGCCAGGGACGGCGCCAGCTCGTCGGCCAGGGCGACGTGGACCCGGCGGCCGGCGTGGCGGCCCCGCCGGTTGGCGACCCGCCAGACCACCCGGCTCTCGCCGCCGAGCGGCACGATCCCCGGCAGCTCCCGCTCCACCTCGAGCTCCACCGGCAGGGTGGCGAGCCACCAGTCGGCCAGCGCGACCGCGAGCAGCAGCCCGTCGAAGGCCACCAGCCCGTACGGCGGCCGCACCGGGACGAGCAACACCGCCAGCGACCCGACGGCGGCCAGCACCGCCAGCCGCCAGGTCGGCACCGGCAGCCAAGGGAAGGAGGTCACCGGGGCACCGGCACCGAGGCGAGGATGCCCTCCAGCACCCCGTCGGCGGTCACGCCCTCGAGCTCCACCTCGGGGCGGAGCTGGACGCGGTGGCGCAGGGTCGGCTTGGCGATCGCCTTGACCTCGTCCGGGGTGACGTAGCGCTTGCCGGCCAGCCATGCCCACGCCTTGGCCGCGTGCAGCAGCATGGTCGCGCCGCGCGGCGAGACGCCCAGGGCCAGCGACGGCGACTCCCTGGTCGCCCGCGCGATCGCCACGATGTAGGCCTGCACCCGCGCCTCGACCGGCACGCCACCGACCTCCTTGCGCCCCTCCTCCAGGTCGTCGGCGCCGGCCACCGCCACCACGCCGAGGGTGGCGAGGTCGTGCGGGTCCATCCCGGCGTCGTGCCTGGCGAGCACGGTCTGCTCCTGCTCGGCGGTGGGGTAGCCGATCACCAGCTTGAACAGGAAGCGGTCGAGCTGCGCCTCCGGCAGCGGGTAGGTGCCCTCGTACTCCACCGGGTTCTGCGTCGCGACCACCAGGAACGGGTCGGGGAGCTGGCGCGGCTGTCCCTCCACCGAGACCTGCCGCTCCTCCATCGACTCGAGCAGCGCGGCCTGGGTCTTCGGCGGGGTGCGGTTGATCTCGTCGGCCAGCAGCAGGTTGGTGAACACCGGCCCCTGCCGGAAGCGGAAGGAGCCGTCGCGCTGCTCGAAGATCACCTGGCCGGTCACGTCCGACGGCATCAGGTCGGGGGTGAACTGGACCCGCTTGAAGTCCAGCGACAGGCTCGCGGCCAGGGTCTTGACCAGCAGCGTCTTGGCCGTGCCGGGAACCCCCTCGAGCAGCACGTGGCCGCGCACGAGCAGCGCCGCGACCAGGCCGGAGACGGCCCCGTCCTGGCCCACCACCGCCTTGGCGATCTCCTCGCGGACTCGCAGCACGGCTTCCCTAGCGGACACTGGTGACCTCCCGGCGGACGGCGTCGACGGCGTGGGCGAGCGCGACGAGCTCGGCCTCGTCGCGCGGCGGGGTGGTGGGGGCGAGCGCGGTGCGCAGCCGCTCGACCGGGATGCCGCTGCGGGCGGCGGCGGCCTCGGCGACCTGCTCGGGCGGTGCCGAGGCGGGCAGGCCGAGCCGCTCGGCCAGCACCCGGCGCAGGTCGTCGCTGAGCAGCCCGGCCGCCTGGCCGCGGCCACGGGCGCGCTGCAGCAGGTGGCCGACGGCTGCCACCAATTCGGAGCCTTCGAGCTGGACGGCCTGGGGCTCGCGCACCGGACGGCCCAGGCGGCGCCCGCGCCACAGGGCGAGCAGCACGAACGCGACCACCAGCTGCCAGCCGAACAGCTTGACCCGCGGCGCGATCAGGTCGGTGAGGCTCCGCGACCCGCCGCCCGGCGGCGGCGGCCGCAGCACCACCACCCGCGTGCCGGCCTTCGGGGCCAGCAGGCTGGCGGCGACCACGGCGTTGTCGGCCTTGCCGAGCTCCCGGTTGACCAGCGCGCTGCTGCCGCCGAGGCGCACCAGGTTGCCCAACCCGCTCGGCTGGACGACCAGCCAGGCGCCGTCGCCGCGGCGGTAGCACCCCTGGCTTCCCTGCGGCGGCTTGAACAGCACCCCACCTGGGGCCGACACGCGCCCGGCCCCCTGCAGCGCCGGCAGGTCGCAGCGCCGCTGCAGCTGGGCCTCGACCAGCCCGACGGTGGTGCGGCCGACGACCTCGAGGTCGGAGATGGGGGAACCGGGATCGGCCACCACCAGGGTGCCGCCGCCGTGGACCCAGCCGAGCAACTGGTTGCGCGCCGCCGCGTCCAGGTTGTCGGAGAGCAGCAGCGCGGTGCGGCTGCCTGGCTGCAGCGAGCCAGCCCCCGGGCCGTCCGGTGCGTCGCCGACCGAGACCTGGGCACCCAGCTCGCGCAGCACGTCGACCAGCGCCTTGGTCCCGAGCGGGCCGGGCGAGGCAGGGTCGAGGGGGACGCCCTCGTCCGGTCGCCGCCCGCCGATCAGGGCGGCGGCGACCAGCCCGGCGAGCACCAGCACCCAGGGCAGCGCGCGCCGCAGCCGCGCGCTCACCCTGACACCCCGGCGAGCACCCGGTCGGCCAGCGTCCGCAGGTGGCCGGCGTCGTCGCGGCCGGTCGGCCAGCGCGCGTACCAGGCGAGCTCGAACAGCTCGGTGGCGCCGGCGAAGTCGTCGGCCACCAGGGGGGCGTTGCGGCGCACCTCGCCGCGGTACTCGCCGGCGGTCCGGCCGGGGACCTCCTCGAGCAGGCCGCGGGCGGCCAGGTCGGCCACCAGCGCCCGGTAGCGGCAGCGCACCGCCTGGCGCCACTCGCCGGCGCGCTCGTGGGCCTCGGCCTCGGCACGCCACTCGGCGGAGGAGCGGCCCGGGGCGGCGGGCAGGGCCGCGGCCGCCGCCGGGTCCTTGGTGACGCTGAGCGAGAACCGCACCGCGACCAAGGCGACCGCGGCGAGGACGAGCAGGACCAGCGCCAGGACGACGTAGGCCCCGGCGCCGCCGGAGGCCAGCTGGCCGATCAGGATGCCGAGCTGCTCGAGCAGCCACTCCCAAGCCACCTGCAGCGGGGTGCGCTGCGCCGGCTGGAACTCGGCCCGCCGCAGCACCCGCCGGGCGGTGTCGCGCACCTCCCCCGGGTCCCGCTCCGGCACCGGCGGGTCCAGCGCGGGCCGCGCCTGGCCGCCCGGGCGCGCCGCCCCCGCGGCGGTCACCGCGGCGGCGTGCGGCCGGACGGCGGCGGTCGCCGCCGCGTGGCCGGCGGGGGCGGCCAGGCCGGCGAGCGCGGCCAGGAGCAGGGCGGCCGCCGCCCTGCGGGCGGCCACGCTAGGACGCCGGCCGGGCTTCACGGTTGAGGCTGGCCGCGGCCATCTGCAGGTCCAGGCCTTCCAGCCGGATGCGCGCGTCCAGGTACAGCAGCGTGGCGACCAGGGCGATGAACGGCATGGTGACCAGCGCGGGGAGCAAGGTGCCCATGGCCAGCAGCGGCCAGGCCGTGCGCAGGCCGATGAGCTCGGCGGGCAGCTGGAACACCCAGCCGAAGGCGCTGTCGACGAAGTAGGCGATCAGCCCGGCGAGCAGGCTGATGCCGAGCACCGGCCAGAACCGCGAAGCCGCCAGCCCGGCCGAGCGGGCCATCGCGTTGATCGGGCCGAGCCGCTCGATGCCGAACGCCGGCGCCGTCAGCACGAAGAACGCCATCGGGATCAGCGCCGGCACCAGGCACAGCACCACCCCGACGAGCTCGAGCAGGTGGATGCAGACGAACGCGACCAGGGCGAGGGGCAGCCGCCGCAGCGTCCAGCCGAGCGCCTGCCCGGCGCTGACCTCCTGGCCGGCGTAGCTGGCCATCACCACCGGCGCCAGGGTGCAGCCGACCAGGAAGGGGACCATGAACTGGCGCAGGATCACCTCGATGAACAGGACCCCGCCGAGCTGGCCGAAGCTGCCGAACGGGATCGGGCTCACCTCCTGGCCCAGGGACGGGTCGCGGAAGACCTGCAGCAGGCCGAGCCCGCCGAGGAGGTTGCGCTGCAGGTACGCGGCGACCACGTCGAGGGGAAGCTGGATCGCCGCGGTCACCAGCACGCACACCACCAGGTTCGCCTTCAGCAGCTTGAACGCCCCGTCCACGATGTCGCCGAGCGTCATCGGGTGCAGCGGCAGCGGGCCGGTGCGCTGGTCGCCGCCCTTGGGCAGGGTCACGGCCGCCTGGTAGCC
The DNA here is from genome assembly GCA_036377075.1 of Actinomycetes bacterium. Lineage (GTDB taxonomy): Bacteria > Actinomycetota > CALGFH01 > CALGFH01 > CALGFH01 > DASUZB01. Next base: position 38,483 of record DASUZB010000315.1, read on the forward strand.
CGGATCGCCCCACCCCGGCGCGGGGGAGCCGTACGGGGCCGGCGGACCGTAGCCCGGCGGCGGCCCCCAGCCGGGCTGCCCGGCCGGCGGTTCGGCCTGCCCCCACCGAGGTGGTTGGCTGCCCACGGACCCCCCTTCGGCTTCGCGTGTTCGTCGTGTTCGGCTACTTGGCGGTAATTGCGCGTGGCCTTCGTGCCCGCGCATTGTCAGCATGGCACTGGAATCGGTCAACGAGGTAGTCGCACCGTTCGGCGGCGACCTGAAGGGCTCCCGATCCGGCCTGCAACGTGACATCCTTGCGCGGTTGAAACGAGTAAGGGAGGTCATCGGCTTGAAGGGCAGAGTGTTGGTGGTCGACGACGATCCGTCGCTCGGTGAGATGCTCGGAATCGTCCTGCGCCAGGAAGGGTTCGAGCCGGTGTTCGTACGTTCCGGGGACCAGGCGATCGCAGCCTTCCACCAGGCAAAACCCGACCTCGTGCTGCTTGACTTGATGCTTCCCGGCAAGGACGGTCTGGAAATCTGCCGCGAGCTCCGGATGGAGTCCGGCGTACCGATCGTGATGCTCACCGCCAAGACCGACACGGTCGACATCGTGCTCGGTCTGGAATCGGGCGCCGACGACTACATCACCAAGCCTTTTTCCGCCAAGGAGCTGGTCGCCCGGATCCGCGCCCGGCTGCGCCGGCGCGACACCGAAGGCGCCGAGACGCTGCGCTTCCACGACATGGAAATGGACGTGATGGCCCACCAGGTCACCAAGGGCGGCAAGCCGGTCAACCTGACGCCGCTCGAGTTCGAGCTGCTGGCCACCCTGGCCCGCAGGCCGCGCCAGGTGTTCACCCGCGAGGTGCTGCTCGAGCAGGTCTGGGGCTACCGCTACGCCGGCGACACCAGGCTGGTCAACGTGCACGTGCAGCGCCTGCGCGCGAAGATCGAGGACGACCCCGAGAACCCTCGCATCGTGCAGACGGTCCGCGGGGTCGGCTACCGCATCGGGCCGGAGGCGGGCACCGCCGACGCCGCCAAGCCAGACGAGTAGGTCAGGTGAGCCGCTGACCCCTTCGACCATCCTCCGCCGGCTGACCCCGTCCCGCCTCGACCTGCGGGCCAGGGTGGTGCTGTTCACCTCGCTGCTCGTGGTGGCCTCCCTGCTGCTGCTCGGCACCGCCCTGCACGCCCTGCTGGCCAAGTCGCTCTACACCCAGCAGCTCGAGCAGGCCAAGGGCGAGGTCGAGCGGCTCCGCGACCAGGCCTCGACCACCCTGGTGGGCTCGGCCAACGCCTCCACCACGCAGGTGCGCCAGCGCATCTTCGACCAGCTCAGCTCCGGGACCGCCGCGCCCAAGCCCGGCTTCACCGCGGTCATCCTGGTCGGCCCCGAGAGCACCCAGCGTTCCGACGAGCGCATCGCGCTCGAGTCGATCCCGCCCCAGCTGATCAACGCGGTCTTCACCCGCTCGGAGATCGCCTACGTCTACATGGACGCGCCGCCGGGCATCGACTCCCGGCGCACCCTGGTGCTCGGCGCGCCGATCCGCTCGGCGCAGGGCGACTACGAGGCCTACTTCTTCTACCCGACGAAGTTCCAGGAGGACACCCTCGGGCTGCTCACCAGCTTCCTGATGATCGTCGGCGTCGGCCTGCTGGCCGCGGTCGTGATCATGACCGCCATCTCGATCGGCCGGGTGCTCAAGCCGATCCAGCGCGCCCGCGACGTCGCCGAGGCGATCGCCGCGGGCAACCTCACCGCGCGGCTGCCCGAGGCCACCACCCAGGACGACTTCGGCCGGCTGGCCGAGTCGTTCAACCGCATGACCGAGGCCCTCGCCCAGAAGATCGGCGAGCTGGAGAACGTCTCCAGCCTGCAGGCCCGCTTCGTCTCCGACGTCAGCCACGAGCTGCGCACCCCGCTGGCGACGGTGCGCATGGCGGCCGACTACATCCACGCCGCCCGCTCCGGCCTGCCCCCCGACGCCCAGCGCGCCGCGGTGCTGCTCGAACGCGAGCTGGAGCGCTTCGAGAACCTGCTCGAGGACCTGCTGGAGATCAGCCGCTTCGACGCCGGCGTGATCGCCCTCGACCCGGTCGAGGTCGACCTCGCCACCCTGCTCGACGAGGTGGTCGACGCCCTCGACGCGATCGCCCACGGGCGCCGCGTCAAGGTCTCCCTGCACGTCGACCGCAGCCAGGGGCCGCCGCTGGTCGCCGCCGACCCGCGCCGGCTCGACCGGGTCTTCTCCAACCTGGTCAAGAACGCCATCGAGCACACCCACGACGGCCACGTCAAGGTCGAGGTCGCCCGGCGCGGCGGCGAGGTCGTGGTCAGCGTGGAGGACGAGGGCGAGGGCATCCCCGCCGAGGACCTGCCCCACATCTTCGAGCGGTTCTACCGCGCCGACGTGCACCGCGCCAGGACCCTCGGCGGCACCGGGCTCGGCCTCGCCATCGCGCTCGAGAACGTCAACCTGCACAAGGGCTCGGTCACGGTGACCTCGGAGGTCTCCAGGGGCTCGGCGTTCACCGTGGTCCTGCCCGGGATGGAGCGGGCCGGCAAGGCGGCGGTCGCGGGCGGCAACGGGGGACCGCCGACGCCACCGAGCGACTCCGAGCCGGAGGTGGTGGTGGGTGGCTGAGCGGCGGCCCCACGGAAGGGTGCTGCCCGGTTCGCTCGCGGTCCGCGCGCTCGCCTGCCTGCTGCTGGCGGGCTGCTCCGCCGGGGTGCCGCGCACCGGCCAGGTGACCACCGTCTCGCGGGTGGCGTCACCGAGCGAGCGGGACGTGACCAACTCCGGCGTCGGCAGGCGGCCGACCGTCGGCCTCAAGCCGGCCGAGCTGGTCCAGGACTACCTCCGCGCCGCCGCCTCCGGCGACCCGGAGATGGCCAGGCCCTGGGTGGTGCCCAACGACCCGGACGCCGCCCGCCAGCTCCGGGCATGGACGCAACGCCACGCCGCCCTGGTCTACTCCAACCCGACCACCAGGTCGGCCGACCCGTCCGGCAAGGGCAAGGTCACCGTCGTCATCGAGGTCTCCATGGTCGGGCACTTCGACGGGCGCGACTGGACGCCGCTGGCCGAGGAGCGCCGGCTGGAGTTCCACCTGCGCCGGGTCGGCACCGAGTGGCGCGTCGCCAACCCGGGCGACGAGCCGTTGATGAGCGAGGACGAGTTCAAGGAGCGGTTCCGGCGCATCACCCTCTACATGGCCGCCCGCGACCGCCGCCACGTGGTTCCCGCGCCCACCTTCTTCGCCCCGGACGCCACCGCCGCCCAGACCGACGAGCGCGGCGTGGAGGCCCGCGCCGAGCAGGTCCTGCGCCTGCTGCTCGACGGGCCCCGCGGCCGGCTCGCGCCCGGCATGACCACCGAGATCCCGGCCGGCACCCGGCTGCTGACGTTCGACTACGACCCCTCCGCCGGCCTGGCCACGGTCAACCTGTCGAGCGAGTTCACCGCCCCCGGCGAGGCGGGCTCCGGCCGCTTGCGGGTCGCCCAGCTGGTCTGCACGCTCACCGAGCTGATCCGCACCGCGCAGGTGCAGATCCAGGTCGACGGTCGCCAGGTCGACGCGGTCGGGTCGGACCGCTTCCGCACCGACCACCCCTACCGCAGCAACGAGCCCGAGCTCGACGCCCTGATGCCGCACCGCCCGGGGAGCGACAACGTGGTCGCGTTCGTGCGCGCCGGCGAGGTCTACACCGTCCCGCTCGACGTGCCCAACGCCACGCCGAAGGTGCTCCCCCTGCCCCCCAGTGGCACGAAGCTCCACCCGGTCTGGTCGCCCGACGGCGACCGCATCGCCTACCTGGAGACCGCCGGGGGGACGGGCAGCGACCTGGAGCTGTGGACCGCGTCGGCCAGCGGCACCGCCGCGGTCAAGACCGGCCTGCACGGCAACCTGTCCGAGCCCACCTGGGTGCCGTCCGCCCCGCCCCGCCTGCTCGCCCTCCAGCACGAGCACGGCAAGGCCCGGCTGTGGTCGGTCGTGCCCTACGGCGACGGCCGGCCGGTCGAGCTCAGCCTCGGCCGGCTCCCCGGGGGGATGGACCCGACGCTGCTGCGGGTCAGCGCGGACGGCGGCCTGGTGCTCGCCGTGATGGGCAGCAAGGAGCAGGCCGAGGAGCCGGCCACCTTCGGCGCCGACAGCGACCAGCTCTTCCTCGGCGTCCTCGGCGACAGGGGCGTGACCCAGTGGGTCGGCGGCCCCCTCGCCCCCGGGCTGGGGGAGGTCCACAGCCCGGTGTGGGCCGAGCCCGACACGATCGCGTTCGTCGGCGAGGCCGGGGCGAAGGGCTCGAAGGCCCTGTGGACGACCCGGATCGACGGCTGGGACCCCACCCAGGTGCTCTCCTCCGACCGCACCAGCGACGCCGGGATCGACATCGCCGACCAGCTCACCGCCGACCCCAGCGGCCACACCCTGGTGTTCAAGTCGTCCACCGACCTCGCCAGCTCCCTGTGGCTGGTCGACGTCGACGGCCGCGGCCTGCGCGCCCTCACCACCGCCGACCCCTCCAACCTCGACACCGACCCCACCCTGGCGAGCGGCTAGGAAGGGGTGTGGACGGCGCCGCGTGGGCGGCGGGCGGGGGGGCTAGCCTGCGGCCATGTCGCTGCTGGAGCTGCTCGCCGGGCTGCTGCGCCCGCCGGTCTGCCTCGGGTGCGGACGGCCGGAGGCGTGGCCCTGCTGCGCCGCCTGCCTGCCGCCCGACCCGCGGGGGCCGGGGCCGTGGCGGCTGGGCGCGGCTCCGGACCTCGTGGTCTGGGCGCTGGGAGGGTACGGCGGTGCCCTGCGCGAGGCGGTGCTGGCCGGCAAGCTCGGCGCGCAGCCGGCGGCCCTGACCGTCCTGGGCCGGCGCCTCGGCGCCGCGCTCGCCGCCGCCGGCGCCGGCGCGGACCTGGTCACCTGGATCGCGGCGGGCCGTGCCAACGGCCTGCCGCGCGACCACGCGCGCAGGATCGCCGCCGGGGTCGCGGCCGCGCTCGACCTGCCGGCCGTCGCCCTGCTCGGACCGGCCGCGGGACCCGACCTCGGCCGGGGCCGCGGCGGCGGGCGGCCCCACGCGGCGCCGGCGCGGCCACCGCCACGCGCCCGCGGCCGGCTCGACGGCGGCCGGGTGCTGGTGGTCGACGACGTCGTCACCACCGGCGCGACCCTTGCCGGCGCGGCCGCGGCGCTGCGCCAGGCCGGCGCCCGCGACGTCGAGGCGGCGGTGCTCGCCGCCGCGCCCGGGGCGCTCGACGGCGCCGCCCAAGCGCCGTCGACCTCGCCACGGCTCCGCTGGGCCCGCTCCGGTGGCCGTCCCGGGGCGGACCCGTACGGCCATCGCGGCGACGAACGGACCAGCGCAACGTGCGCCACGGAGCGGTATTTTCCCAGCTCAATGCGGCATATTGTGTAGTTGTGGCCAGGCGGCCCCGGTGTAGAATCCGGCCAATACGACCCCGTCCTATGAAGCGGACGTGCTCGGATGCCGACTGATCGTGCAGACCGACCCGTCCACTGGCGTGTCACCCGTGCCGTGGCAACATCGAAGGACCAACTCCGCACGGACCTAGCCGCATCGGCCCAGGCTGCCGACGAGCAGGATGGGAGCTGCTTATGCAGGTGACGGTGAAGGGCAAGAACACCGAGGTGCCCGACAAGCTGCGGGCGCTCGCCGAGCGCAAGCTCGCCAAGGTGCAGCGCTTCGACGACCGGATCCTGTCCATGGACGTGGAGTTCTCCGAGGAACGCAACCCGCGGGTCGCCGACGCCCACCGGGTCGAGGTCACCCTTACGACCAAGAACCGGCTGGTCCGGGCCCGTGCCACCGCCCGCGACCCGGCGGCCGCCGTCGACCAGGTGATCGACCGCCTGAAGCGCCAGGTCAAGAAGCTCAAGGGCCGCCGGGTCGACCGCAGCCAGCACGCCGAGGGCGTCAAGGCGCTGCCGCTGGTGGAGCCGCCCAGCCCGGCGGAGGAGACCGAGCAGCCGGACACCACCGAGATCGTACGTTTCAAGAAGATCGAGGTGAAACCGATGAGCCCAGACGAGGCGGTCGACCGGATGGACCTCCTCGGGCACGATTTCTACCTGTTCGCCAATGCCGAGACCGAACGGGTCAATGTCGTGTACCGTCGCCGTGGTGGCGGCTTCGGGCTCATCGAACCAGAGGCCTAGCCAGGCGTTAGGCGTCCCCTTCGCGGGGAACGACACAGCACCCCGGCCGCGAGCGGGCCCGGGGCGAGGACGTGAGAGGGGAGAGCGTGGCGGACGACCGGCAAGCGCGACCACGGAGCGCAGGGGACGCCATCCGTGTGCTGATCGTGGACGACCACGCGCTGTTCCGCCGTGGGCTCGAGATGGTCCTCGAGCAGGAGGACGACGTCGACGTCGTCGCCGAGGCGGGCGACGGCGCGGAGGCCGTCGAGAAGGCCCAGGAGGTCATGCCCGACGTCGTGCTGATGGACGTCCGCATGCCGCGCCGTGGCGGCATCGAGGCCACGCAGGCGATCAAGGACCTCATCCCGCACGTCAAGATCCTCATGCTGACGATCTCCGACGAGGAGGCCGACCTCTACGACGCCATCAAGGCCGGCGCCAACGGCTACCTGCTCAAGGAGATCTCCATCGAGGAGGTCGCCAACGCCATCCGCTCGGTCTACCAGGGCCAGTCCCTGATCTCCCCGTCGATGGCCTCCAAGCTGCTCAACGAGTTCGCCAGCATGGTCAAGCGGGCCGACGAGAAGCAGCAGCTCCCCACCCCGCGGCTGACCGACCGGGAGATGGAGGTGCTCCGGCTGGTCGCCAAGGGCCACAACAACCGCGACATCGCCAAGGAGCTGTACATCTCCGAGAACACCGTGAAGAACCACATCCGCAACATCCTCGAGAAGCTGCACCTGCACTCGCGGATGGAAGCGGTGGTCTACGCGGTGCGCGAGAAGCTCCTCGAGATCAAGTAGCCCGGCCCGACCGCCGCCAGCCTTGCCGGTCGTCCTCGCCCTCGACGTCGGCGGCACCAAGCTGGCCGCCGGCGTGGTCGACGACGCCGGCCGGGTCCGCGGCCGCGGCCGCGTGCCGACCCCCACCACCCACGACGCCGAGGCGCTCTACGAGGCCCTGCTCGCGTGCGCTGCGGCCGCCCTGCGCGGCGCCGACGTGGCCCCCTACGAGCTGGACGGCGTCGGCGTCGCCTGCGGCGGCCCGATGCGCTGGCCGGAGGGGAGCGTCTCGCCGCTGAACATCCCCGCATGGCGCGACTTCCCCCTGCGCCGCCGGCTCGCCGGCGAGTTCGGCGACCGCCCCGTGCTGGTCCACAACGACGCCGTCGCCCTCGCCGCCGGCGAGCACTGGAAGGGCGCCGGGGCCGGCAGCGCCCACCTGCTCGCCGTGACCGTCTCCACCGGCGTCGGCGGCGGCCTGGTCCTCCACGGCCGCCTCCACCACGGCGCCAGCGGCAACGGCGGCCACGTCGGCCACCTGGTGGTGGAGCCGGACGGCCCCCCCTGCGCCTGCGGCGGCCGCGGCTGCCTGGAAGCGATCGCCTCCGGCCCGCGCACCGTCGCCCGCGCCCTCGCCGAAGGCTGGCAGCCGCCCGACCCCGACCATGCCGACGGCCGCGCCCTCGCCGCCGCGGCCACCGCCGGCGACCCGGTCGCCGCCGCCAGCCTGGCCCGCTCCGGCCGCGCGGTCGGCCGCGCCCTCGCCTCCTGCGCCCACCTGCTCGACCTCGAGGTCGCCGCCCTCAGCGGCGGCCTCACCCAGTCCGGCCCCCCCTTCTGGGAGCCACTGCACGAAGCCTTCGCCACCCACGCCCGCATGGAGTTCGCCGCCGCCTGCCGGGTCGTGCCCGCCCGCCTCGGCGCCGACACCGGCCTGCTCGGCGCCGCCGCCTTCATCCTGCTCCCCGACCGCTACGGCTGGGCCATCCCATGACCCTCGGGCCGGTAGACTGACTCAGTTGTAGACACGCAAGCCGGTCGGGCCGGATTCCGGCCAGCCGCAAGGAGGCGTCCCAGTCGTGGTGCTGAACAGGGTCCTCAGCTTCGGCGAGGGGAAGGACCGTCGACGCTGCGAGGCCGTTGTCGCCCCCACCAACGCGTTCGAGGACGACATGCGGGCGCGCTCCGACGCCGAGCTGCGCGAGCAGACCGACGTCTTCCGCAAGCGGCTGGACGCCGACGAGACGCTCGACGACCTGCTCCCCGAGGCGTTCGCCGCCGTCCGCGAGGCCGCCCGCCGCGTCCGCGGCCAGCGCCACTTCGACGTGCAGCTCATGGGCGGCGCGGCGCTGCACTTCGGCTACATCGCCGAGATGCGCACCGGTGAGGGCAAGACCCTCACCGCCACCCTGCCCGCCTACCTCAACGCCCTGGCCGGCGACGGCGTCCACATCGTCACCGTCAACGACTACCTCGCCAAGCGCGACGCCGAGTGGATGGGCGCCATCTACCGCTTCCTCGGCCTCGAGGTCGGCGTCATCCTCGCCCAGATGACCCCGTGGGAGCGGCGCCCCAACTACGCCGCCGACGTCACCCACGGCACCAACAACGAGTTCGGCTTCGACTACCTGCGCGACAACATGGCCATGGCCACCGACGAGCTGGTGCAGCGCGGCCACGCCTACGCCATCGTCGACGAGGTCGACTCCATCCTGGTCGACGAGGCCCGCACCCCGCTGATCATCTCCGGCCCGACCGAGCAGGGCGCCCGCTGGTACCAGCAGTTCGCCCGCATCGTGCCACGCCTGCAACGCGACCACCACTACGAGGTCGACGAGGGCAAGCACACCGTGGCCATCAGCGAGGAGGGCGTGGCCACCGTCGAGGAGATCCTCGGCATCGAGAACCTCTACGACTCGCTCAACACCCCCCTGGTCCACCACCTGCAGAACGCCGTCCGCGCCAAGGAGCTGTACAAGCGCGACGTCGAGTACCTGGTCCGCGACGGCGAGGTCCTGATCGTCGACGAGTTCACCGGCCGCGTGCTCGAGGGACGCCGCTACTCCGACGGCCTCCACCAGGCGATCGAGGCCAAGGAAGGCGTGCGGATCAAGGAGGAGAACCAGACCTACGCCACCATCACCCTGCAGAACTACTTCCGCATGTACGACAAGCTCGCCGGCATGACCGGCACGGCCAAGACCGAGGCCGCCGAGTTCAACCACATCTACAAGCTCGGCGTCGTCGAGGTCCCCACCCACCAGCCCATGATCCGCGCCGACCACGGCGACGTCATCTACAAGACCGAGCAGGCCAAGTACGAAGCCCTCGTCGACGAGATCGTCGAACGCAACCAGGAAGGCCAACCCGTCCTGGTCGGCACCGTCTCGATCGAGAAGTCCGAACGGGTCTCCCGCCAGCTCGACAAGCGCGGCATCAAGCACTCCGTCCTCAACGCCAAGAACCACGAACGCGAGGCCCACATCATCGCCCAGGCCGGCCGCATCGGCGCGGTCACCGTCGCCACCAACATGGCCGGCCGCGGCGTCGACATCATGCTCGGCGGCAACGTCGAGTACCTCGCCGAGGAATCCCTCCGCTCCGCCGGCATGGACCCCGCCGAAACCCCAGCCGAGGAGTGGAACGCCGCCTTCCAGGCCGCCGTCGAGGACAAGACCCGCCAGGCCGCCACCGAGCACGACCGCGTCGTCGAACTCGGCGGCCTCGCCGTCCTCGGCACCGAACGCCACGAATCCCGCCGCATCGACAACCAGCTCCGCGGCCGCTCCGGCCGCCAGGGCGACCCCGGCGAATCCCGCTTCTACCTGTCCCTCGAGGACGACCTGATGCGCAGGTTCGCCACCCGCACCGTCGGCAACCTCATGGAACGCCTCTCCCTCCCCGACGACGTCCCCATCACCCACCGCCTGGTCACCCGCGCCATCGCCAACGCCCAACGCCAGGTCGAGTCCCAGAACTTCGAAATCCGCAAGGACGTCCTCAAGTACGACGAGGTCCTCAACAAGCAGCGCGAGGTCATCTACGAAGTCCGCCGCCGCCTGCTCGAAGGCGCCGACCTCCGCGAGCAGACCCTCGCCTTCCTCGGCGACGTCGTCTCCACCCTCCTCGCCGAGTACGCGCCCGAAGGCGTCTACCCCGAGGAATGGGACCTCGACGGCCTGTTCACCGCCCTGTCCACCACCTACCCCGTCGCCGTCGACTCCGACGCCCTCGACCTCGAAACCCTCGACCGCGCCGAGTTCGAGGCGATGATGCTCGAGGACGCCGAGCGCGCCTACGCCGCCCGCGAGGAAGAGCTCGGCACCGAGCTCCTCGCCGAACTGGAACGCGCCGTGCTCCTGTCGGTCCTCGACCGCCGCTGGCGCGAGCACCTCTACGAGATGGACTCCTTGCGCGAGGGCATCGGCCTGCGCGCCATCGGCCAACGCGACCCCCTGGTCGAGTACCAGCGCGAAGGCTTCGACATGTTCCAGGCCATGCAGGAGGCCATCAAGGCCGAAGCGGTCGCCTACGTCTTCAACGCCAGCGTCCAGGTCGCTGAAGAGGCCGAGGAGCAACGCCAGGCCCCACGCCAGACCCGCCTGTCGTCCGCGGCCACCGACCAGGAAGCCCGCGCCGCCCAAGGCCAAGGCCGCAAGCAGCAGAAGGTCGGCCGCAACCAGCCCTGCTGGTGCGGGTCAGGCAAGAAGTTCAAGAACTGCCACGGCGCCCCGACCGCCCGCACCTGAGCCCCTACGCCCCAGACGTCGTGTCGGCAAGCGGTGGCCGACCGCTGCGCCCCGCGCGGTCAGCTTGCCGCGCTGGCGTGCTGGTCGGGTGCAGGCCGGTAGCACAACAGGGCGACGCCGGAGTCGAACACCGTCGCGCGCAGCGGCCGCAGCCGGACCCGGCGGCCGCCGAACGCCCGCTCGCCGTCGCCCCAGACCACCGGCTGGACCCAGAAGTGGACCTCGTCGGCGAGCCTGTCGGTGATGGTGGGCCAGGCGCTGGCCAGGCCCTGGTAGACCTTGCGGCCGAGCAGGAACGCGTCGGCGGCCAGGAGCTGGTCGAACTTGAAGCGTTCGCCCTCGTCATCGAAGCTCGCCCAGTCCCCGGGCGAGGGCCCGACGACGCCGTCGACGGTCACGTGGGTCGAGACGATCACCTTGCCCATGACAACCTCCACCGTCGGGCCCGGCCGCTTGCCGGACCAGGCGGAACCCTGCCAGGCGCCTGCCTCCGACCGGGGAGACGGACCGGCAGGCGGCGTCGAGCATGTCACAGCTTCCGGTGGTGCCTTGTCTTCAAGGGAAAAGCACCACGCGGAGGGAACAACCATGCGAGTCTTCGTCGCGGGAGCGACCGGGGCACTGGGACGGCACCTCGTTCCTGGGCTGGTCGCGGCGGGCCACGAGGTCACCGCCACCACCAGGACGCCCGGCAAGGTCGCGCAGTTGCGCCAGGCAGGCGCGGAGCCGGTGGTCGTCGACGGGCTGGACCGCGAGGCGGTGATCGCGGCGGTGCTCGCCGCCGGGCCAGAGGTGATCGTGCACCAGATGACCGCGCTGGCGGGCATGCGGAGCCTCCGCAAGCCCGACCACCAGTTCGCCGCCACCAACGAACTCCGGACCCGCGGCACCGACAACCTGCTGGCGGCCGCGGCACGGGCGGGCACCCGCCGGGTCATCGCGCAAAGCAACATCGCCGCGAACGAGCGTTCCGGCGGCCCGGTGAAGACCGAAGAGGACCCCCTCGACCCGCGGCCCGTCCGGTCCGCAGCTCGGGGACTGGCGGCGATCAAGCACGTGGAGAAGGCCGTGCCGCTCACCGCACCGGAGGGAATCGTGCTGCGCTACGGCAGCTTCTACGGGCCAGGCGCCTCGGAGATCCTGCTGGACAGCGTGCGGAAGCGACAGGTGCCGGTGATCGGCGGCGGGACCGGGATCTGGTCGTTCATCGAGATCACCGACGCCCACCTGCATTCGGCACGGGTACGGCGGGAGACGTACGTGGGGGACTGGCTCCCCGAACCGGTCGTCGTCCCCGCCGACGGACCGGGGCCGGCCGAGCACGCCGAGCTGGCCGACTCGCTCTCGATGGCCTTCCTCGTCCTGCTGGAAGCCCTCTCGCCAGTGGAGCGGGCGGTGTTCATGCTCCGCGAGGTCTTCGAGTACGGCTACCCGGACGTGGCGAGGATCCCCGCGAGTGATACGCAGCAGCTCGGCGCCGGCCCGCGTGGACCGCGGCTACGCCCCGTGGCGCAGCACCTCCAAGGTGGTGACCACCCAGCGGCCCCCACCGGCGTCAAGGCGCATCGCCATCGCCTGCACCCGGTCACCACGCCGCACGACCGCGACGGCGTCGGCAAGCCCGGGCGTGCTCTCCTGGCAGTGCACGCGGATCAGCGCGTTGCCGGTCGGGAACGGCCCGCCCCGCCGTCGGACCGTCCGCTCCAGCACCGACCACAGCTCCGGCGTGCACACCCGCTCGAGCTGGCCGACGCTGCGGCAGCCAGCCTCGATCTCCAGCAGCGCCATGGCGATCCCGCCGGCGATCGTCGCCGGGGGTGGCAGGCCGACCCGCGGGCCGCGGCGACTGCGCACGCCGACGACGGCGGCGACGCCCCGACGGTGACCGGGTTCCGGCAGGAGGCTCGACACCGTCATGCCCACCACTCCCCTGGTTGCTACAGTTTGCTTCTATTTGCCTCTCATTGGCTGAGTATAACTTGGGGAGAGGCGGATCGAGGTTGGTTGTGCACAGGGTGGGCCGGGCACGGCACGGGCCGCTGCGCATTCCGGCGCCGGCCTGGTTCGGCCGGGAGCCGGCGGGGATGGGGAGACCGCGCGCCCGCTACCATCGGGGCATGACGAGGCGCGCGTGGCTGCTGTTCGCTGCGGTCTCGCTGCTGTGGGGCGTCCCCTACCTGTTCATCAAGGTGGCGGTCGGCGAAGTTCCGCCGGTGACCGTGGTCCTCGTCCGCGTCGCGCTGGCCGCCTCCCTGCTGCTGCCGTTCGCGGCGCGGCAGGGGGCGCTGCGCGGACTGGCAGGGCGGCTGCCCGCGGTGGTGGTCCTCTCGCTGTCGGAGATCACCATCCCGTTCGTGCTGATCAGCATGGGCGAGCAGCGCATCTCGTCGTCGCTGGCCGGGCTGCTGATCGCCGCCCTGCCGATGTTCGTCGCGCTGCTCGCCATGCGCTTCGACCGTACCGAGCGGGTGAGCGGGCTGCGCCTGCTCGGCCTGCTGATCGGGATCGGCGGCGTCGCCCTCCTGCTGGGACTGGACGCCGGCGGCGACGCCGGACAGCTGCTGGGCGCCGTGCTGGTCCTGCTCGCCACGCTCTGCTACGCGGCCTCGACGCTGGTGGTCAAGCGGGCCTTCTCCGAGGTCCCCATGCTCGGCGTCGCCGCCGCCACGACCACGGTCGCCACGCTGCTGCTGGCGGTGCCCGCAGCGGTCCTCACCCCGGCGCGCCTGCCGAGCGTCCACGTCGTGCTGGCGCTGTTCGCGCTCGGCGTACTGTGCACCGCGGCCGCGCTGGTGGCGTACTTCGCCCTGATCGTGGAGGCGGGCCCGAGCCGCGCGGCGGTGATCACCTACCTGAACCCTGCCGTCGCGGTCGCCCTCGGGGTGGCCGTCCTCGGCGAACCCCTCACCCCGGCGATCGTCCTGGGCTTCTCGCTGATCATCGCCGGCTCGCTGCTCGCGACACGGTCGTCGGCGCCGCGCGAGGCCCAGCTCGACCCTGACCGACTCATCCGCTGAGCCGCGCCCCGTCCTCGCGGGCGAGCACCTGGGTGAGCGTCCTGGTCAGGTCGGCGGCTGGGGAGGCCGGGCATGGTGGCGGCGCGCCAGGCGACGACGTGGTCGGGCCGGACCAGCGGCGCGCCGTTGGCGGCGAGCCCGGCGCAGCCGGGCCAGCGTCCTTCGGGGTCGGTGACGCCGGCCCCGGGGGCGACCTGGTGGGCCGCGAGCGCACGCCGAGGCGGTCGGCGCTCCCTGGGCGGCCCGTCCCACCGGCCGCCACCGGAGCCGGTCAGGAGGGTGAACCCGGACCGTGCCAGGTCGAGCGCGCGATCACGGAGCCCGGCCGGGCTCTGGCCAGTGGCACCTCCCCTGGCGATGCGGCCGGGAACGTGCGGGCTCCCGCCAGGTGAGTGCGGGCGCCCGCCTCCCAATTGAGCTCACAACGCCAACCGGGTCGAGACCCGGCCAAGGCCAGCACCAACTCCAACCAGCCAGCAGGAGCGAAACGACCGGTTAGGGCCGCCGGTGGCCGCGCGCGGCGGCGTCGACGGGAGGAAGGACGAGCCGCGCGCCCGGATGGATGAGGCCGGGGTCGTCGCCGAGGACGCCGCGGTTGGCGGCGTAGACGCGCCGCCAGTAGCGATCGATCCGGCCGGGGGATCGGCGGCCGCGTGGAAGGTGGGCCGCGGCGATGTCCCAGAGCGTGTCCCCGGGCCGGACCACGTACCGACCGCCCACCCCCGCGCCCGCCGCTGCCGGCCCATGGCCCGCTTCTTCCGCAGCGGCTGCCGCGTCCCCGGCCCGGCTCGCGCCTGGGCCCTGGACGCCGGCCGCCGACGGCGAGCCCGGCGCGGTGGTGGTCGTCCCCGCCGTCGTCGCGGTCACGCCGGGCGGCCGGCTCCCACCCAGCCACGTCGGCAGCGGCACCCACGGCGGCGATGGCGCGGTCGAGCCGGTCGGAGGGACTCCAGGCGGCCCCGGCTGCCGCGCACCCGCCCCAGGCAACGCCGAACCGTGGCCGCCACGGTCGAACCCCGGATGGTTCCTCGCGCCCGCGACGGCGGCACCACCCGCGAGCGCCGAGGCAGCCGCAGCGGGTGGGCGGTCAGGCGGTGCCGAGGCGGGATCCGCCCACGCCACCGCAGGCGCGAACACCGCCTGCGCAAGCAGGACACCGCCGAGCAGCCCGTCGAGCGCCCGACTCAGCACCGGCAACGCGACCAGGCGGGCACCCCGCCCCGCCAGCAAGCCCGGTACGCCCGGCAGCCAGGCCGCCACCCGCAAGGCGACGACCAGGACCAGGTACCCGGCCAGCAGCTCCGCCGCCACCGCCAGCACCGCGAGCAGCCCGGCCACCGGGTCGACCACCCGGTCGCCGAGCCCGCCGAGCGCCCGCACCTGCCCGGCCACCGGCCCCGCCACCCGGACGAGCGCGACCTCCAGGCAGGCAAGCCCACCCAGCAGGCGGACGCCACGGCCAACTCGCTGCACCTCGAACCACCATCTGCTTTCGTTGGCAACAGTTTGACTCCACTTTCCTATCAACACTTCCAGATGGCCGTCAACGCGTCGTCCACAGGACCGACCACTCGCCCGCCCCACACGGGATCGAAGCCACCGGCAACGAAAGCCAAGTGAGCAGATCGACCCGCCTCACCGCGGCGTATCGTGACCGAACCGGCACCGCGAGGCCGGCAAGGAGGGCCCATGGTCGAGCCGGAGGAGCCGGACCCCCCGCTGCGCCGAGTCTTCGAGGAGCTCGAGGCGGAGTTCGAGGCCGGGCTGCGCCACGAGGCCGAGCGGGAGGCGGTCGCGGCGATCCGCGCCGAGGTGGGGGCGACGCCCTTGTGGGCGCAACTGGCCCGCCGCGTCGGCGCCGAGGGGGTCGTCCGCGCCGGCGCCCGCCTGCTGCGCGGCACGCTGGTGGCCAGCTACCCCGACTTCTTCGTGCTGGAAGCACCCGACGGCGGGCAGCACCTGGTCCGCGCCGAAGCCGCCTCGCTGGCGCTACCGCCCGGCAAGGCCACCCTGCAGCCACTGCCCGCCGCCACCCAGCGCCGCTACCACTTCGCGCTCGCCCTGCGCGAGCTCGCCAGGCGACGCGAACCCGTCAGGGTCGAACTGGCCGACGGCAGCACCGCCGAAGGCACCATCGAAGCGGTCGGCAGCGACTACCTTGAGCTGGCCGAGCACGACGTCGGGGAGGCCCGCAGGGAGGCGGTGGTCAGGGCGCGGCGCCTCACGGCCTTCGCCGCCGTCGCCTTCGTCACTCTGCCTCCGGAGCGCCGATGAGCGGATGCGCCTTGGCCCACTCGCGGGTCTCGGCGTGCATCCGCTCGATGTACTCCTCGAGCTGGTTGCGGTCCACCCGCCAGACCCCGCGGCCGCCCAGCTTGACGGCGGGCAGGTCGCCGCTACGGACCAGCGCGTACACCTGCGCCACCCTCACGTTGAGGATGGTGGCCACGTCCTCGAGCGTGTAGAAGCGTGGCTCGACGCCGGGAGTCGACATGAAGGCCTCCTGCGCACCAAGGCTGCGCTGACCGACGGCTAGGGCATCCGGCCGGGCCGGGCGTTTCATCCACAGTATCAGCCGCCCTGTTTGCATTCAATAGCGCTCCGCACCATCCTCTTGTAACCGTTTACCGTCAGAAGCAAATAACCCTTTTTTCATTATTGCGCACTTGATCTCAGACGCCCAAGTCAGGCATGTTCGGCCGGATCCGTCGAAACACCGAGAGGTCGTGTTCCCCCTGTCCAATCCCGAACCGGCCCAGCTGGTTCCCGTCCAGGCCACCGCCGCCACGCGCCTGGGAACCTCCTCCCGCCCCGACGGCCGGCTCGCCCTCGGGCTGCTGCTGGTGCTCGTCGCCGTGCTCGGCGGCGCCCTCTTCCTGCAGCGCGCGCAGCGGCTGGAACCCGTCTACGTGGCAGCCCGCGACCTGCCCTCCGGCACCATCCTGGCCGGCGGCGACCTGGCCGTCGCCTCGGTGCGCCTACCCGCCGCCGAGCTCCGCCTCTACCTCCGGCCGACCCGTCCCGAGTCGCTCACCGGCCGCGTGCTGATCGCCCCCGTCCCCAAGGACGCGCTCGTCCCCGCCGCCGCCACGGCCGGCTCCAGCGCCGACGCCGACACGGTCGAGCTGCCGGTCAGGGTCGAGCCCGGCGACCTCGCCCAGGGCCTGCGACCAGGCGACCGGGTCCAGGTCCTCGCCGCCTACAGCGACGGCCCCCGCCGCGGTCATGCTTTCGTGCTGCTCCCTGGCGCCGAGGTCGTCCGCGTCCTGCGGGACGCCGACGCCCTCGGCGGCCCCGACCGCGACACCGGCGTCCAGGTGCGCCTGCCCAGCGACCGCGCAGCCCTGGTCACCGCCGCCATCGCCAACGCCCGCATCTTCGTCGTCAAGGCGCCACCCCGTCCCACCACCCCGGCCCAGGCTCCCGGCCAGGTCGGCCCCACCACCACCGACCCCAGCACGTCCACCACCGGCGACCCCGGCCAGACCACCACCTCCGGCCCACGCCAAGCCAGCCAGACCGGGCCGACCTCGACCTCCACCGGCACGGCCGGCCCCACCTACCCGCCCGGCCTCGGCGGCCGCCAACCGGCTCGGCCGCCCCGCTCCGCGCCACGGTGACGCCATGGCGAGGCTGCGGATCGTCACCGCCGGCACCGGTGCCCCCTGGGAAGCCGCGCTCGTGCAGGCCTGCCAGGATCGCGGCAGCGCGGCGGAGGTCGTCCAGCGCTGCTACGACGTCGGCGACCTGCTCGCCGCCGCGGCCGCCGGCCGCGCGCAGGTCGCCGTGGTCGCCGCCGGTACCCGCTGGCTCGACCGCGAGGCGGTCACCCGGCTCGCTGCCTCCGGCGTCGCCGTGGTCGGCGTCGTGCCGGACGGCGACGAGGACGCCGAACGCCGCCTGCGACAGCTCGGCATCGCCCACGTCGCCCGCAACCTCGACCCTCCCGGCACCCTGCTCGAGCTGGCCGGCACCGCCGCCCTCGCCGACCCGGCGGGCGGCACCGACGGCGACGCCGGGACGCCGCCCGACCCTGGCCCAGCCCAACGCCGCCGCACCCTGGTCGCCGTCTGGGGACCCAAGGGTGCGCCCGGCCGCACCACCGTCGCCCTCAACCTCGCCTTCGAAGCCGCCCCGCTCGCCGGCGAGACCCTGCTGGTGGACGCGGACACCTACGGCGGCTCGGTCGCCCAGGCCCTCGGCTTCCTGCAGGACTACCCGGGCCTCGCCTGGGCGGCCCGGCTCGCCGGCCGCGGCGAGCTCGACGGTCCCCGGCTGTGGCAGGCGACGCGCCGGGCCGCCCGGGAGGGTCCACGGGTCCTCGCCGGCCTGCCCCGCGCGGAGCTCTGGACCGAGGTACGGCCCAGCACCTGGGAATCCCTGCTCGACCTGTTCCGCACGGCCTTCCCGCTCACCGTCGTCGACCTCGGCTTCTGCCTCGAGGAGGACGAGGAGCTCCTCTACGACCAGGTCCGCTTCCGCCGCAACGCCGTCGCCCGCAGCGCCCTCGCCCACGCCGACCTGGTCGTCGCCGTCACCCGCGCCGACCCGGTCGGCCTGCACGACTTCATCCGCGCCTGGCAGCAGCTCAGCGAGCTGGGCATCCCCGGCGACCGCATCCGGTTGGTCGTCAACCAGGCCCGCGGTGGCCTGTTCGCCGGCGACCCGGCCACCCAGATCCGCGCGGCACTGACCCGCTACCTCGGCATCGAGCCGGCCGCCTTCATCCCCTACGACCGCGCGGCGGTCGACGCCGCCCTGATGGCCGGCCAGTCCCTCGTCGAGGCACGGCCCGGCTCGCCGGCCCAGCAGGCCCTGGCCGCCCTGGCGGCGTCCATCTTCGGCGAGCGCCACGCCCAGCAGCCCCGCCGCGCCAAGCGCCACCGGGGCTTCACCCTGGCCGGCCGAACGGCGGCGGTCCCCGGCGGCAGGGAGGCATGACGTGGCCGGCAACGACAGCGCCGAGCAGATCGTCGAACGCGACGTCCGCGAACTGGTCCGCCGCCGTGGCCTCGACCCGGCCGACGGCGACGCGGCCGCCGTCCGCCGCCTGATCGACGAGGTCGTCGCCGACTACCAGGAGCGCAGCCTCACCGCCAACCTCCCCCTGCTGCTCGACCTCGCCCAGGTGGCCAAGTCCGTGGCCGACCGGGTCGTCGGCGTGGGCCCGCTGCAGCCCTTCTTCGACGACCCGGAAGTGGAGGAGGTCTGGGTCAACGAGCCGGGCAAGGTCTTCGTCGCCAAGGCCGGCCAGCCCCGCCTGACCACCACCGTCCTCGACGAGCAACAGGTCCACGACCTGGTCGAGCTGATGCTGCGCTCCAGCGGCCGCCGCGTGGACCTCTCCAGTCCGTTCGTGGACGCGACCCTCGCGGACGGCTCCCGTCTCCACGTGGTCATCCCGGACATCACCCGGCGCCACTGGGCGGTCAACATCCGCCGGTTCGTCCTCAGGGCGAATTCCCTCGACGAGCTGGTGCGGCTCGGCACCCTCAGCATCCAGTGCGCACGGTTCCTGGAGGCCTCGGTCGTCGCCGGCCTGAACCTGGTGGTCGCCGGAGCCACCCAAGCCGGCAAGACCACCTTGCTCAACTGCCTCGCCGCCGCGATCCCACCCCGCGAGCGCGTGATCACCTGCGAGGAGGTCTTCGAGCTCCAGGTCGACCTGCCCGACGTGGTGGCGATGCAGACCCGCCAGCCCAACCTCGAGGGGGAGGGCGAGATCCGGCAGCGCCGCCTGGTCAAGGAGGCCCTCCGCATGCGCCCCAACCGCATCATCGTCGGGGAGGTCCGCCAGGAGGAATGCCTCGACCTGCTGATCGCGCTCAACAGCGGCTTCCCTGGGATGACCTCGATCCATGCCAACTCCGCCCGCGAGGCGCTTGCCAAGCTGACCACCCTGCCGCTGCTCGCCGGCGAGAACGTCTCCCACCGCTTCATCCTGCCGACCGTGGCCGGCACCATCGACCTGATCGTCAACCTGACCAGCGACGGTGCCGGGCACCGCCGGGTCGACGAGGTGCTGGCCGTGTCCGGCCGGGTCGAGCACGACCAGGTCGAGGCGAGCCCGGTGTTCCGCCTGCGCGACGGGCGCCTCGGCTGGACCGGCCAGTACCCGCCGCACGCGGAGCGCTACCAGGCCGCCGGCTACGACCTGGTGGAGGTGCTCGGCGGATGACGGACTGGCCCGTCCTGGTGCTGCCCGCGCTGCTGGCCGCCGGGCTGGTGCTGATCGGCCTCGGCATGGCCGGGCGGCGGCGCCCGCCACGCCGGCGCCGCCCAGGGATCCGCCTGGCGGGGTGGCTCGCCCAGGCCGGCATCGCCGGCGCCCGGCCCGAACGGGTCGCGGTCGCCTGCGCCGCGCCCGCGCTGCTGGCCGCCGCGCTGCTGCTCGCGCTCACCGGCTCGGCCTGGGTCGCGCTTGCGTTCGCGCTGCTCAGCGGCTACCTGCCCGTGTTGGCGCTGCGCGCCAGGCAGCGGCGCCGTGGTCGCGAGCTGCAGGCGGTGTGGCCCGACGCGATCGACAACCTCGCCTCGGGCGTGCGGGCCGGGCTCGCGCTGCCGGAGGCGGTCGCCGGGCTGGCCGAGCGTGGGCCGCAGGCGCTGCGTCCCGCGTTCGCCCGCTTCGCCGCCGACTACCACGCCACCGGCCGCTTCGGCGCCGCCCTCGACGGGCTGAAGGACGAGCTCGCCGACCCGACCGCCGACCGGGTCGTCGAGGCGCTGCGGATCGCCCGCGAGGTCGGCGGCACCGAGCTGGGGCGGATCCTGCGCACCCTGGCCAACTTCCTGCGCGACGAGTACCGCGTGCGCAAGGAGCTCGAGGCCAGGCAGGCGTGGGTCGTGGTCGCCGCCCGGCTCGCCTTCGCGACGCCCTGGCTGGTGCTGTTGATGTTGTCGAGCAAGCGCGAGGCGGTGGCCGCCTACCGCGGCCCGGGCGGGGCGGCGGTGCTCGCCGCCGGGGCGGTGATGGCCACGGCCGGGTACCGGCTGATGCTGCGCATGGGGCGCATCCCGGACGAGCAGCGGGTGCTCGGATGAGCGCCGCGCTGGCGATCAGCCTCGTCTTCGTCGCCGGCTGGGCGCTGGTCGCCTCGGCGGTCGCGAGGCTGCGCCGGCCCCGCCTGGTGGACCGGCTCGACCCGTACCTGCGTGGCTTGGTGCCGCCACGGTCCCGCTTGCTGGCCGGCGACGAGCGGCCGCTGACCCCGTTCCCGACGTTGGAGCGGCTGCTCTGGCCGTTGCTGGAGGAGGGTGCCCGCCTGGTGGACCGCTGGGTCGGTGGGTCGGCGGGGGTCGCGAGGCGGCTGCGCGAGGCCGGCCGCGAGGACGGCGTTGCCCGCTTCCGCGCCGAGCAGGTGCTGTGCGGCCTGGCGGGGTTCGCCGTCGCGGTCCTTGCCGCCCTGGTCGTGCCCGGGCTGGCCGGCGGCCGGGTTTCCGCGCTGACCCTGGTCGGTGCGGCGGCGCTGGGGGTGCTCGGTGGCGTGCTTGGCCGGGACTGGTGGCTGACCCGTGAGGTCGAGCGCCGCCACCAGCGCATGCTGGCGGAGTTCCCGACCCTTGCCGACCTCGTCTGCCTGGCGGTGACCGCCGGGGAGGGGCCGCGAGCGGCCATCGAGCGGGCGTGTGCCCGTTCGCACGGCGAGGTGAGCCGCGAGCTCGCCGTGGTCCTCGCCGATATGCGCGGCGGGCTGCCGTTCACCGCCGCGATGGAGCGCCTCGCCGGGCGCGTGCCGGTGCCGCTGGTCGCCCGGTTCGTCGACGGGCTGGTGGTGGCGACCGAGCGGGGCACGCCCCTGGCCGAGGTCCTGCGTGCCCAGGCGGCCGACGTCCGGGAGCAGCGCAAGCGGCAGCTGATCGAGGCCGGCGGCCGCAAGGAGGTGCTGATGCTGGTGCCGGTCGTGTTCCTCGTCATGCCGGTGGTGGTGCTGTTCGCCCTGTACCCGGGCTACTTCAGCCTGATGCGGATCGCCCGCTGAAAGGAGCTCCCATGCTGTTGCGCCTGACCGCCGGCCTGCTGGCCGCGTCCGCCGATCCCGAGCGCGGCGACGTGCCTGGCTGGGTGCTCGTCACCGGGATGACCGTGGCGCTGGTGATGCTGATCTGGAGCCTGGCCAGCGACGCGCTCGCGAACCTTGTCACGGGGTTCTTTTCGAGCGTCAGCTTTGGTGGGTAGCGGTGCCGCGGTCGCGTGAGCGTGGCTCGGCGGTGGTGGAGTTCGTGCTGGTGGCGGCGGTGGCGCTCACCCTGGCGTTGGCGACCGCGCAGTTCGCGCTGTTCCTCTACGAGCGCAACGTGGTGATGGGCGCGCTGGCGGAGGGTGCGCGGGTGGGGGCGGCCTACGGCCGGGGCGCCGATGCGGGGGAGCGGGCCGCCGGGACGCTGGTTCGGCAGGCGGTCGGCGGTCGGGTCGCCGGTGCGGTCCACGTCCAGGGCAGGGCGGAGGGCGACCTGGTCGTGCTGCACGCGGTCGGGGAGCTGCCGTCGTTCGTGCCTGGGGTGCCTGGCCTGCCGGTGCGGATGACCGCCTCGATGCACCGGGAGGAGCGGCTGTGCACGGGAGGCTGCCCGGCCCGTCCGGCGGGGTGATGGACGCGGCCGTGCGGCGTCGGTGCCTGGCTGGTGGCCGGGGAACCGGCGTGCTGGGGCGGCTGCCCTGGGTGAGGTCCGCGGTGGGGGAGCGGGGTGCCGCGGTGGTGGAGTTCGTGGTGGTGTTCCTGGCGTTGCTGGTGCCGCTGGTGTACGTGGTCGCGGTGATGGCGGACGTGCAGCGGGCGTTGCTCGCGACGTCGAGTGCGGCCCGGGAGGTCGGGCGGGTGTACGTGACCGCGGCCGACCGGGATGACGCGCGCGTGCGGACCGGGCGGGCGTACGCGGAGGTGCTGGGCAACTACGGCCTGCGGCCGGGTGCTGGGCGTGACCGGCTCGCGGTGACCGCGGAGTGTCCGGCGACGGCGCCGGCGTGCGCCGGCGGGTTCGGGCCGGGCGCCGAGGTGCGGGTGGTGGCGACGTACCGGGTGGCGGTGGCGCGGCTGCCGTTCCTCGGTTCGGTCGGTGGGCCGAGCGTGACGGTCGGGGCGACGCACCGGACCCGGGCGGACCGGTTTCGGGGGTTCGGGACGTGAGCGGGCGGCCGGCCGGGCGCCGCCGCGGAGGTTCGCGGTGGCGCGAGGATCGTCGAGGTGGGCGCCAGGACGGGCAGATGCTGGTGTTCCTGGTCGGGCTGGTGGTGCTGGTGCTGATGGTGCTGGCGCTGGGGTGGGACACGTCGAACTGGTTCCTCGGGCACCGGGCCCTGGACGACCTGGCCGACGGCGCGGCGGTGGCGGCGGCGGGCGAGCTGGACACGCGGGCGTACTACGCCAGTGAGGGGCGGGAGGTGGCGCTGCTCGAGCGGCGGGCGGAGGCGACGGTGGGGGAGTTCGTGGCCGCCGCGGCGGGCGACTCCGGGGTGCGGCGGGTCGAGGTGGCGTCGGTGGTGGTGCGTGGGAGCCCGGCCGGGCCGGTGGTGGCGGTGGAGCTGGAGGCGGGGACGCCGGTGGGGTTGCTGCGGCTGCTTGGGGTCGTGCCGCCCCGGATGGTGGGGGGCGCCACGGCGGTGGGGAGGGTGGTCGCGCCGTGATGTGGAATCATCGTCGGTGGAGCGAGGGAGGGACCGGTGGCGGGAGATCCGGTGCGGCGGCGCGAGGTCGCGTTCGTGCTCGGCGGTGGCGGGGTCCTGGGGGCCCACGAGGTCGGCATGCTGCGGGCGCTCGCCGAGGCTGGGATCCGGCCGGACCTGGTCCTGGGGACTTCGGTCGGTGCGATCAACGGGGTGTTCGTGGCGGCTGATCCCGCCGCCGCGCTGGGCTGGCTGGACCAGGTGTGGCGCGGCGGGGTCGCCAGCGAGGCGTTCGGGGGGTCGTTGTTCGGGCGGGTGGCGACGCTGGCGCGTTCGGGGACGCACCTGCATTCCAACGAGCCGCTGCGCGGGATGCTGGAGGCGTTGCTGCCGGTGGCGCGGATCGAGGAGCTGGCGGTGCCGTTCCAGTGCGTGGCGGCGAGCATCGAGCGGGCGGCGGCGCACTGGTTCACCGCCGGGCCGGTCGTCCCGGCGGTGCTGGCGTCCGCGGCGGTGCCTGGCCTGCTGCCGCCGGTGCGGGTTGGCGGGGAGCACTTCCTGGACGGTGGGCTGGTGCACTCGATCCCGGTCGGGCGTGCGGTGAGCCTCGGCGCCGGGACGGTGTACGTGCTCCACGTCGGCCGGATCGAGCGGCCGCTCGAGGTGCCGCGGCGGCCGTGGGAGGTGGGCCTGGTCGCGTTCGAGATCGCGCGGCGTCACCGGTTCGCCGAGGAGATGGCCTCGCTGCCGCCGGGGGTGACGGTGCACGTGCTGCCGGCGGGGGTCGACGGGCAGGGCCGTGGCGCGGACCTGTCGCAGCTGCGCTACCGGGACGTGTCCCGGATCGACGAGCACATCGAGCGGGCGTACGCGGCGTCGGTGGCGTACCTCGCCGGCGTGCCGTCGGCGTCGAGGTGAGCGGCGTGCTTCCGCCCCGGATCGTGCGGCGGTTGCTGCTGGCGCCGTTGCTGCTGGTGGTGACGGTGGCCGTCGCGGTGAACCTGCCGCTGCTGCTGGTCGCGGCCGCGGCGGTCTCGCCGTGGCTGCCTGGCCGCTGGCGGGCGTTGCGGCTGTTGTGGTTCGGGCTGGTGTGGTTGGCGTTGGAGTCGGTCGCCCTGTCGGTCTGCCTGGGGCTGTGGGTGGCCAGTGGGTTCGGCAGCCGGTTGCGGTCGGAGCCGTACCTGGAGCGGCACTACGCGGTCATGCGCTGGTTCCTGGCGGTCCTGGTCTGGGTCGCGACCCGTGCGTTCAAGCTTCGCATCGAGGTGGAGGAGCCGGAGCTGACGCGGGCGGAGGCGGTGGCGCGGCTGACCCGGCCGGTGATCGTGCTGAGCCGCCATGCTGGTCCGGGCGACTCGTTCCTGCTCGTCCACCACCTGCTGAACCGTTACCGGCGGCGGCCGCGGATCGTGCTGAAGGCGGCGTTGCAGTTCGACCCGGGGTTGGACGTGGTGGTCAACCGGCTGCCGAGCGTGTTCGTGACGCCGAGGCGCGGTGCCGACACCCTGGTCATCCAGGCGATCGAGCGGCTGGCCGCGGGGCTGGGACCGACCGACGCGCTGGTGATCTTTCCCGAGGGTGCCAACTTCACCCCGCGGCGGCGGCTGCGGGCGATCCACCGTCTGGAGCACCGCGCGATGGTCGAGGAGGCCCAGCGCGCCCGGGCGATGCGGTACCTGCTCCCTCCGCGGCCTGGTGGCGCGCTGGCCGCGATCGCGGCCGCGCCGGCGGCCGACGTGATCTTCGTCGCCCACACCGGCCTCGAGGACCTGATCACCGTCGGCGACATCTGGAACGGGCTGCCGATGGAGCAGGGCATCAAGGCGCGCTGGTGGCGGGTGCCGAGGGCGGAGGTGCCGGCGGGGCGGGAGGCGCAGACCCGCTGGCTGTACGACTGGTGGGCGCGGATCGACGAGTGGATCGGGGAGAACCGTCCGGTCCCGCGGCCGCCTGCCGCGCGCCAGGGTCCCCCAGCTCGGTAGGCCGGGGGCGCACGGCCGGACGCGATTTCACCGTCGGCTAGGGTCGCCCTGGCGCGTTGGGGGTGACGTTCATGGCCCGAACCCGGTTGTTGGATTGGTTGCAGCAGGCCGCGTCGGTGGCGGCCGAGCCGGCCGCCCGCCAGGTGCCTGGCGGGCCGGTGGCCGCCGAACGCCGGCCGGGCCGCCGGGAGGTGCTGAAGCTGGCCGGGGCGGGCGGGCTGGCCGCCGGCCTGGCCGCGCTCGGCGGGCGGCGGGCTGGCGCGGCCGCTGGTCCCCGGATCGTGGTGGTGGGTGCCGGGCTTGCCGGGTTGACCTGCGCGTACCGGTTGAGGCAGGCGGGCTACGCCGCGACGGTCCACGAGGCCTCCCCGCAGCGGGTCGGGGGGCGGTGCTGGACGCTCCGCGGGGCGTTCGCCGACGGGCAGGTCGCCGAGCGCGGCGGGGAGTTGATCGACCAGGGGCACACCGAGGTTCGTCAGCTCGTCCAGGAGCTGGGCCTGCCGCTCGACAACCTGCTCGCCGGCGAGGCCAACGGCACCGAGCCGTCCTACTACTTCGGCGGCGCGGCCTACTCGTTCGCCGAGGCGACCGACGACCTCAAGCAGGTCTACCAGGCGCTGCACGGCGACGTGTCGGCGGCGGGCTACCCCACCCTGTACAACTCCTACACCCCACGGGGCTACGAGCTGGACCACCTGTCGGTGCGCGACTGGATCAACCAGAACGTGCCCGGCGGGGCCGGCTCACGGCTCGGGCGGCTGCTGGACGTGGCCTACACCATCGAGTACGGCGCGGAGAGCAGCGTGCAGAGCTCCCTCAACATGCTGTACCTGCTCGGCTACTCCGGGCCGGGGCAGCTGCGGATCTTCGGGCCGTCCAACGAGAAGTACCACGTCCGTGGCGGCAACGACCTGGTCACCGAGCGGCTGGCCGGGCTCCTGCCTGGCCAGATCGTGCTGGACAGCGCCCTGGTCGCCATCAAGCAGAACGGCGACGACAGCTACACCCTCACCTTCAAGGGGTCGAACGGGGCCAGCACGCAGGAGGTTGCCGACCGGGTGGTGCTGGCGCTGCCGTTCTCCATCCTGCGGGCGTCGGTGGACTACCGCAACGCCGGGTTCAAGGCGCTGAAGCAGACCGCGATCAAGGAGCTGGGGATGGGGGCGAATTCCAAGCTCCACGTCCAGTTCACCAACCGGCCGTGGAACCTGCTGGGCTGCAACGGCGAGACCTTTGCCGACACCGGCTACCAGAACAGCTGGGAGGTGACCCGGACGCAGGCGGGTGCCTCGGGGATCCTGGTCGACTACACCGGGGGCAAGGTCGCGGCGTCGTTCGGCACCGGGACCCCGCAGGACCGGGCGCGGCAGTTCCTCGCCCAGCTGGAGCCGGTGCTGCCCGGCGTCACCGCGAAGTGGAACGGCAGGGCGACCGTCGACTTCTGGCCGGCGTACCCGTGGACGAAGGGTTCCTACTCGTACTGGAAGCTGGGGCAGTACACGAGGTTCGCCGGGGTGGAGCGCGAGCCGGAGGGCCGCGCGCTGAACTGCCACTTCGCCGGCGAGCACACCTCGATCGACTTCCAGGGCTTCCTGAACGGTGCGGTCGAGACGGGCCAGCGTGCCGCCGGCGAGGTCATCGCCGCCCTCCGCTGACCCCGCCCGCCAAGAGTCGGTGGGTGGTGGATCGGGTCGAGCCAGCGGCGGTCGCCGCTCCTGGTGGCCTGCTCGGTGGAGCCGACGATGTCGGTGAACACGGTCGGTCGAACGTCATGTGCCGGCCTCCAGGTCAGGACCTCAGGCGGTGGCGTCGGCCAGCCAGGTGTCGGCTTCGGTGGCCAGTGGCCGGGCGCCGAGGCTGGCGAAGATCGCCTGGGCGGCGCGGAGCTTGGACGGTGCCGCTGGCCGGTCGAGGCGCAGCAGGCAGCGCGCGCCGCCGAGCAGGGCTTGGCCGTGCTCCAGGGCGTGCCCGTACTCCGCCCAGCGGTGCTCGGCCTGGTGGTAGAGCCGGACGGCTTCCTGCAGTGCGCCGCGGGCTTCGGCAAGGACCGCGGCGGAGGTAAGGGTGGCGTGGCGGTGGCGCGCCGGGGCGGCGCGGGTGTGTTCGACAAGTTCCTGGGCCAGGGTCGGCTTGCCGGCGGTCACGCACAGCCGGGTCAGGTCGGCGAGGTGCTGCGCGCGGTACCAGTGGCCGCCGCCGCGGTCGCGGGTCAGCGACTGTAGTTCGGCGACCAGGCGCAGGGTGGCTGCCGGCCTGCCGGCGGCCTGCTCGACCAGCGCGGCGGCGGCGAGGGCGGGGACCAGAACCTGGAGGTCGTCGATCTTGCGGGCGGCGGGCAGGACCTCCCGGATGAGGGTGCGGGCGGCGGCGAGCTGGCCCCGGAACAGCAGGACGTGGCCCTGCTGGACCTGAGCCCAGACGGCGACGTAGCGGCCGCCGTCGGCGCGGTCGTGCGCGACCACCTGGTCGGCGAGGTGCATGACCTGGTCCCATTGGCCGAGGTCGAACAGGGGTCCGAGGCTGGTGGTCCGCAGCCACATGGTGGCCTCGCCGAGCCCGCGGTGGTCGGCGAACTCGGTGCCGGCACGGACGGCCTCGACCGCGGCCGCCGGGCCCTCGGTCAACCAGACCGGCTCGACCATGTTGTTGTGGACCACGGCGGTGTCGAAGCCGGCGCCGGTCTCCAGGCCGATCTGGAGGGCTTCGCGGAGGTCGTCGAGGGCGTCGCGGTCGCCGAGGTCACAGCGCGCCATGCCGCGCGCGTCGAGGGCGCGCAGCCTCTGCTCGGGGACGCCGCCGAGCCGGTCGGCGAGGGCGAGCGCCTTGTCGGCCCAGGCGAGCGCGTCCTGTGGGTGTCCGGACATGACCTGGCCGGCGGCCATCTGGGCGTAGGCGGAGCAGAGGTCCTTGCCCGGCTGGTGCCGTTCCAGCAGCTCGATGCCCATGGTCAGCGCTTCCCTGGCGCGCTGGGTCTCGCCCTGGTTCCAGAGCACGGCGCAGAGCCTGTCGAGGGCCGCACCTTGGCCGAGGTGGTCACCGTTCCGGGCGAAGGCGGTGATCGCGGCCTCGTAGCCAAGCGCGGCCTCGGCCAACCTGCCGGACTGGAAGGTCGCCCTGGCGGCCTTGGCGAGCAGGCCGGCGCGTTCGCGGTGGTCGGGTGGGCACAGCTCGAGGGCTTGTTGGTAGTAGGCCTGGGCGCTGGCGACGTCGAGGGCGAGGGCGCGGTCGCCGGCGAGGGTGAGGAAGCGGCGCGCGGGTTGCTCGAGCTCACCGAGCTGCTCGCTCGACCCCCCGGTGGCGCGGGTCAGGACCAGGGCCTGGCGGTAGTGGTGGGCGATGACCTCGGCGTGGTCGGCGACGCGCTCGGGGGCGACGTCCTGGAGCCATTCGGCGGCCGCCCGGTGCCTGCGGGCGCGGCCGGCCCGTGGGACCTGCCGGTAGGCCACGTCCTTGAACAACGCGTGCCCGAAGGCGTACTCGGCCTGGTCGGCGACTGTCGAGGGGCGGACCGGCCGGACCAGGTGGGTGCGCTCCAGCTCGCGCAGCTCGGCCTTGATGGTGTGCTCGTCGCACCCGCCCATGGCGGCGAGCGCCCCCGACCAGAAGACCTTGCCGAAGACGGAGGCGTCCTGGACCAGCGCCTTGCGGTTGGGCGCCAGGGTGTCGATGCGCGCGGCGATCACGGCGTGGAGCGTCTCGGGGACGGCCATCTCCGCTTCAGGGGCCAGGTGCAGGGTGTGGCCGCGTTGCACCAGCAGCCGCTGCTCGGTGAGCAGCCGCACGAACTCCTCGGCGTACAGCGGGTTGCCTTCGGCGCGTTCGAGCAGCAGCGACTGGACCTCGGCCGGGAGCACCGGCTGGCCGAGCATGGCGGCCACCAGTCCGGCGGTCTCCTCGTCGTTGAGCGGCGGCAGGGTGACCGTGGTGGCGTTGGGCTGCTCCTTGCCCCAGCCTGCGTGCCGCTCGAAGACCTCGGGGCGTGCCGTGGTCACGACCAGCAGGTCGACACCGGTCGACGTGGCGACCAGGTCCTGGAGGAAGTCGATCAGCGCCGGGTCGGCCCACTGCAGGTCCTCGACCACGCAGACGAGTGGGCTGGTGGCGGCGACCGCCTCGAGGAAGCGCCGCCATGCCGTGAACGACTCGTTGCGGTCGGCCCTTGCGGCCTCGTCGGTGGCAAGCCCGACCAAGGGGGCCAGGCGGGCCTTGAGCCACTCGCGCTCGGCCGGGTCGTCGACGACCGCCTCGACCGCCGCGGCGATCTTGGCGGCGACCTCCTCAGGGAGGTCGGATTCGAGGATGCCGGCCTGGTCCTTGATGATCTCGCCGAGCGCCCAGAAGGTGACGCCCTCCCCGTAGGGCGGGCAGTGGGCCTGGCGCCACCAGACCAGCCGCTCGTCCGCGTCGACGTGGCGCAGCAGCTCGTGGACCAGGCGGCTCTTGCCGACGCCGGGTTCGCCGGTGACGGTGACGAGCTGGACCGCGTGCTCGCCGAGGACCTGCCGGTAGTGCCGGCGCAGCAGCTCGAGCTCCTCCTCGCGGCCGACGAACGGGGTGACGGGCTGGGGGTCGAGGTCGACGCCGAGGCGGCTGCGTGTGCCGGTCGCACGCCAGATCGGCAGGGGCTCGGCCTTGCCCTTGACGCGGACGGCGTCGAGCTGCTGGTAGTCGAACAGGGTCCTGGTCGCCCGCCAGGTGGGCTCGCCGACCACCACCCCGCCGACCGGTGCGACACCCTGGAGGCGCGAGGCGGTGTTGACGACGTCGCCGACGACCGTCTCGGTCTGGTGGTCGCGTCCGACGGTGACCAGCGCCTCCCCGGTGTTCACGCCGATCCGGACCTGCAGCGCAAGCGCCGGGTTGGCATGGTTCAGCTCGGTGATGGCCTGCAGCATGCGCAGGGCGCAGCGCACGGCACGCTCGGGGTCGTCCTCGTGGGCAACGGGTGCGCCGAACACGGCCATCACCGCGTCGCCGATGAACTTGTCGAGCGTGCCGCCGAGCCGTTCGATCTCGCGGCGCAGGCGGACGTGGTAGGGGCGCAGCATGGCGCCGACGTCCTCCGGGTCGGCCCGGTCGGAACGTGCGGTGAAGCCGACCAGGTCGCAGAAGAGCACCGTGATGACCTTGCGTTCCTCACCCGACGGTCGCCGCACCTCGGGGAGGGCCGCGCCGCAGGCGCCGCAGAACCGGAAGCCCTGTGGGTTCTGGGCGCCGCAGTTGGTGCAGGTCGGCACGGCGCTCACTCGGTCACGGGTCCACCTTGGACGTTTGGCGTGCGGCGGCCCCTGGCGACCTCGTGGAGCGCGGCGTGGTCGACCTGGTCGCCGGGGACGACGGCGACCCTGCAGGGGGTGACGGCGCGCAGCGTCGCGGTGCGGCGGCCGTGGTCGAGCAGGGCCATCTCGCCGAGGATGGCGCCGGGGCCGACCTCGGCGACGACCTCGCCGTCGGTCACCACCTCGAGCACGCCGTCGAACAGCAGGAACAGCTCGTCGCCAGGCTGCCCCTGCTCGACCAGGTGCTCGCCGCGGGCGAGGCGGCGGAACGGCGGCTTGGCGCCGATGATGGTGCGCGACAGCTCCCGTTCCAGCGCGGACTCCACCGCGGTCACGATCGCCGGGGACTCCTCGTCGCCCCAGGGCGTCTTGCGCGCGAAGGCCTCGCGGAACCAGGTCTCGAAGTCGATGAAGCCGGTCTTGGCGACCAGCTTGCCGTCGTGGTCGTAGATCCAGTGCCTGGGGAACGGGCTCGCGCCGACGACCTCGAAGTCGGACGACCCGTCGGCGTAGATCGTCAGCGCCAGGGTCGACCAGGCGGTCGGCGCGGCGATGCGGACGTACGGCTTGGCGGAGACCGGGCGGGGCATCGGGACCCCGGTCCGGCCCCCGACGGTCTGCACGAAGCGCACCGAGTCCTCGCGGACCTCAGGGTCGGGGCGCAGGTCGGGGAAGGGCACGCCGGCGAAGACCATGCCGGTGGGGCCGAGCCGCACGGTGGTCGCCCCGATGTGGCCGCCGCCGGCGTGGCCGTAGCGGACGATGCGGCCGTCCTCGACCTCGGTCCAGGCGCGGAGGTCGTTGACGAAGCGGGCGGCGTCCGTGGCGACCAGCTCCTCGACGTTCTCGACCGTCTCGGGCGGCGGCTGGTCGTAGTGGGCGATGCCCATGTCGAAGGCCAGCCGGTTGAGGCCTTCGACGGCGCCGAGCGGTATCCACGAGACGGACGTGACCGAGGATGTCAGGCGCATGGCACCGCCCCTTCCAGTGACAGCGTTCGGGTTGGCCGGCCAACCCGATCGGCAGGTGGGATTCTGCCAGCTCGGGCCTGGCCGGGCCACGGCCCTACCTCGGCGGGGTGTTCAAGGCGGTGGTCGCCCCGCGGGGCGACCAGGGCCGTGACCGCGGTCGTGACGGCGGCGGGCCCGGCGG
>DASUZB010000316.1:0-13293 GCA_036377075.1 Actinomycetes bacterium
GGGAGGTCGCCGGTGGTGGCCCGGGGGTGCTCGACGTGGCGGCGCTCGTCGCCGGGTGGGACGAGACAACCACCGCACGGATCGTTGCGGCGTATGGCGCCGATCCCACGCTGGTCGATGCGGCGCGTCTGGCGATGGCGGTGCAGTGGCTCGGGTGGCCGCAGCGGGCCGCCTCGGCGACCGGATCACCCACGGACTGGCGCGCGGAAGCCGCTGAATGTGTCGAACGCATGGCGATATGACCGGGACACGGCTGCTCATCGTGAACGCCGACGACTTCGGCATGTGCCGCAGTGTCAATCGCGGCATCGTCCATGCGCACGAGCATGGGATCGTGACGAGTGCCAGCCTCATGGTCCATGGAGCGGCCGCCGGGGAGGCTGCTGGCTACGCACGCGATCATCCGAAGCTGTCAGTGGGGTTACACCTAGACCTCGCCGAGTGGGTGTACGAAGAAGAATGGGCGCTTCGATACCAGTACGTCGACACCGACGACTTTGGCCTCGTGGAATTAGAAGTGGCCCGGCAACTCCGCAGGTTCGAGGCACTGGTCGGCAGATCCCCCACGCACCTCGATTCGCACCAGCACGTCCATCGCGGCGAGCCGGTGTCCTCCATCCTGATGGCAGCCGGCGAGGAACTCGGAGTCCCCGTGCGCGACCAATCCCCGCTCGTCAGGTACCGAGGTGACTTCTATGGGCAGACCGGCAAGGGCGCCCCTTACCACGAGGCGCTCACGATCGCGGCGCTCTGCGCCCTCGTCGCCGGCCTCCCCGGCGGCGTCACAGAACTCGGTTGTCACCCAGGCTTCATCGACGACCTGGAGTCGGTCTACCGGCTCGAGCGGGAAGTCGAAGCACGCGTGCTGTGCGAGTCAGCGGTGCGACAGGCGCTGGCCTCCGGCAACGTTCGACTTGTTGGGTTCAATGATCTCGCTGGACTGCCGGCGTCCTGAGCAAGTACCTCGGGGAGCGGGTCGAGGTGGCGTCCTGCGTTGACCGTAGTGGCCAACCGCTACCGGTCCGGCTTGCGCCACTTGGTGGCGCGGTCGCCGCGCGCCACCCGTAGCCAGGCGTGGACCGAGACCGCGTGCAGCAACAGCACCTGGCGGGCGACGCGGAGCAGGGCGGCGAGCGGTCCCGACCCGCGGGGCGGGCGGACCACCGCGCCGGCCGCGACGACGTGGGCGGCGAGCCCCGCGGCGGCGAGGCGGCTGCGCGGCGCGTTGCGGATCAGCGAGCCGAGCAGCAGGAGGTGGAAGAGCGGGCCGAAGGTGGTGCGCCACAGGCGGTGGCCCCACACCTGCAGGGCGATCTCGGGCCGGGCGGGCCCGGCCAGGCGCCGCCACTCCCACAGCACCTGCAGCTGGCTGGTCACGATGCGCGAGCGCCGCCGCCACAGCGACCGCAGCGGCAGCCGCTCCTCCTCGTAGCTGAGCGCCCCGCCCTCGTACTGGATGCGGTAGTGGCGGGCGAGCAGGCAGAGCGCGACCCACATGTCGTCGTTGGCGACGTGGTCGGGGATCGGCCGCCACAACGAGGTGCGGATCGCGGCCAGCTCGCCGACCAGGCCGATGGTCGAGCCGAGCCGCGACTCGAGCACCTTCAGGTGGTTCTCGTAGCGGTAGTACAGCCCTTCCGCGGCGTCGGCCCGGTCCGCCTTGGCGCCGGCGACGGCGCCGACGGTGGGGTCGTCGAACCAGCGGACCATCGCCGCGATCGATCCCGGGCGCAGCGGGTTGTTGCCGTCGGTGAGGACGGCCACCTCGCTCAGGCACTCGGCCAGCGCGAGGTTGAGCGCGGCGGACTTGCCGAGCCGCTCCGGCGGGGTGAGGACCTCGGCGCCCTCGCGGCGCGCGGCCGCGGCGGTGGCGGGGTCGCCGTCCGCGACGACCAGGACCCGGAGCGTTCCCGGGTAGCCGTCGGCGAGCACCGACCGGATCTTCCGGCCGATCGCGCCGGCCTCGCGGTAGGCCGCGATCACCACGGTGACCTCTGGCCACTTCTGGGGCTCGGGCGGTGGCGCCGTCCGGCGGCCCCGTGCGGCGGCCGCGAGCGCGACCGGGTAGACGAGGTGCGACGACAGCGCGCCGACGCCGAGCAGCAGCAGATGCCGGGCGACGGTCCGGCCGGCTCGGCGGCGGTTGCCGCTCACCGCGCCGCCGCCTCGATGCTCGCGGCGAGCTCGGCCGCGAACCGCTCGAGGTCGTAGCGCGACTCGGCGACCTCGCGGGCGCGGGCGCCCCACGCGGCGAGCAGCGCCGGGTCGCGGACGGCCCCGGCGATCAGGTCGCGCCAGGCGGCGGCGTCGCCGACCGGCGCGGAGCGCCCGAAGCCGAGCGCCTCGGGGTCGACGGCGGCCCCGCGGGTCCGGGTGCAGAGCACGCCACGGCCGCAGGCCATCGCCTCGACGACCGAGGAGAGCCCGCAGAGGTCGTCGGAGCGGCGCAGCGCCACCGCGACCAGGTGGCAGCGCGCGTACTCCCGCCGCAGCGCGGCGTAGGACAACGACTCGCCGCCTGGCGGCGCGACGTGCACCGTGACGTTCGGCGGCGGCGGGACCGTCGGTGCCGAGGCCGCGTCGCAGTACAGCTCGAGCAGCGCGGGCAGGCCGGCCATCGCGCGGACCAGGACGTCGTGGTCGCGCTTGGTCTTGCCGACGCTGAGCAGGCGGACCGGCGCGCCGGCCGGTACCGGCGTCGGCCGGTAGAAGTCGAGGTCGACGCCCCAGTCGACGCGCCGGAGGTTGCCCGCGCGCGGGCCGGCCGAGAGCTCGGCGTAGGCGAGCGGGCTGATGCACAGCAGCGCGTCGTGCGCGGCGTAGGCGAAGCGGAGCAGCCGGCCGGCGGCACCCGGGGGAGGCGGCCGGTGCACGATCGCGACCAGGCCGGGCCGGCGCAGCCCGAGCAGCCGGCGCGCCACGGCGGCCAGGACGGTCTCGTAGCCGCTGCCGGAGACGAGCACGTCGTGGCGCCGGGCCAGCAGCAGCGCCCGCAGCTGGCTGGAGAGGTTGCGCGGCAGGCGGCGCCGCGGCAGCCGTGCCGCCCAGCCGTCCTCGCGCAGCAGGGCGACGTCGAAGCGTGCCTGCAGCTGGACCAGCCCGTGCAGCAGGTGTGCCGGGTAGTCGCCGCGACGGTGGCGCGACAGCCCCGAGCGCAGCGCGTGGTCGTTGAGGACCAGCACGCGCGGCACGGTCCGCCGTGCGCGCCGCGCCGGTGGGCTGCGCAGCTCGCTCGCCCTCATCGGCTGAGCAGGCCGTGCAGCAGGCCGAGCCCGAAGGCGATCTCGCGCAGCCCCTTGACGGCGGGGACGGGGCCCCGCAGGAGCGTGCCGGGCAGGAGCGCGGCGCCGTAGGCCAGGCGTACCGCCGCGTGCGTGACGCGCTTGAGGACCCGCGCCGGGGACCAGGCCAGGTCCCGCAGGCACTGGCTGAGGACGTAGCCGCGCCGGTGCGCCCGCCGCAGCAGCCACCCCACCCGCACCCGGTCGTCGGGGAACGACTCCACCACCCGGGCGTCGTCCGCCCAGACGATCGCGTGGCCCTCCAGGTGGGCGCGCATGAAGAAGTGCGTGTCCTCACCGCCGCGCCGGTAGCGCGCGTTGAACGGCTCGGCGCGGCCCTCGAACACCCGCGCGGCGATCAGCACGTTGCTGGTGCGCGCGTAGTCGAGGCGCTGCCCGCTGCGGTGGCGGGGCCGCTCGTAGAAGCCCCCCTTGCGCGCCCAGCCCGGCGCGGCCGGCGGCAGCAGCGGCAGGACCGGGCCGGTGACGATCGCCGCGCCGCTGCGGCGCTGCGCGCGCACCAGCTCCGCCAGCCAGCGCGGCTCGGGGACCTCGTCGTCGTCGATGAACGCGACGAAGTCGACCCGGCCGGCCTCCCGGAGCGCGGCGTTGCGCGCGAACGGGTATCCCCTGCGCGGTTCGACCCGGTAGCGGAGCTCGCCCGGCAGCGACGCCCTGAAGCGTTGCGCCACCGGCTCGGCGGAGGCGGCGGCGTCGTTGTCGAGCACCACCACCCGCAGGCGCCCGGGGTCGAGCCCCTCCAGGTCCAGGTGGCACAGCGCCTGCAGCAGCGCGGTCAGGGCCGGTTCCCGGCGCATGGTGCAGACGCAGATGGCGACCGCGGGGGCGGCGGGCACGGTCGCCGGCGTCCGGGGTGGCATGGTCTCAGGCGGGCTTCCGCGCGACGAGGCGGAGCAGGGTCCGCGCGCCACCGCGCAGGCGCTCGCGTTCGGACGGGGTCGCGCCCACCGCGCCGTAGGCGGCGAGGTAGACCACCACGGCCAGGCCAGCGGCGGGCAGCACCGCCGTCGCGGTCGCGGGCAGCAGCAGCCGGGCGAGCAGCAGCAGGCCGCTGGTGAGGCAGACGGGCAGGAGGTGCGGAACGAGCGCCACGGTGGCGAGCGACCCGACCGACACCCCGGTCACGCGCCCGGCCAGCAGGACGAAGGTCGGCAGGCTCACCAGCACCGCGGCGAGGGTGGTGCCGAGGGCGACGCCGGCGACGCCGAGCGGCCGCACCAGCACGAGCGAGAGCGCCAGGTTGGCGATCCCCTCGGCGGCGGTCAGCAGCGCGACGGCCTTGATGTGCCCGGCGCCGGCGAGCAGCCCGCGCGGCGTCTCGCTGATCGACATGAGCCCGCTGCCGAGGGCGAGGCAGAGCGCGACCACCGCGGCGGGCTCGTGGCCCGGTCCGACCCAGGCCCGCACGACCAGGTCTGACAGCCACACGAGGGTCAGCATGACCGGCATGCCGGCCAGCATCGCGATGCGGGTGCCGTCGAGCAGCAGCGCGGCGATCTCGGAGCGGTCGCCGCGCCGGGAGATCGAGGACGCGTGCGGGAAGAACAGCGCCGCCAGGGGGGTGAGCGCCTTGGGGCCGAGCTGGGCGAGCTTCAGCCCGATGGCGTAGAGCGCGACCTCCCTGACCCCGAGCGCGGCGCCGACCACCAGGAGGTCGAGCCGGTAGATCGCGACGCTGGCCAGGTCGCGCAGGAGGAACCAGCCCGAGGCGCCGGCCGCCGGCCGGATCAGGGAGCGGTCGACCAGCCGGCGGCTCAGGCGGATCGAGGGCACGACGTGCTTGAGCAGCCGCCAGCGCAGCGGGTGCATCGCGACCGAGACCGCGGCGGCGGCCAGCGCGAGCGGCACCAGGCCGCCGCCGAGCAGCACCACGGTCACCGCCGCCAGGTTGGTGAGCAGGTTCAGCGCGAGGTTGGTCATGCTCAGCAGGTCGCTGCGCTGGTGGCCGAGGAGCGCGCCGCCGAAGGTGTCCAGGGGGATCGAGATCGCCAGCGTGACCGCGAGGAGGCCGAACACCACCACGGCCTGGTGGTCGAGCGGCGGCGGGATCGAGAACCAGGCGGGCGCGAACCGCGAGACCGCGAGCCCCACCAGGAGCGCGGCCAGGCCGGGAAGGACCAGGACGGCGACGGTCGTGTTGACCGTCCGGTTGACCGCGTCGGGGTCGACGCCGGCGTCCCCGGCGACCAGCCTGGTGGTGGCGGCTCCGAAGCCGAACTCGAACAGCTCCAGGTAGACGACCACGCTGCCGGCCAGGGCCCACAGGCCGAAGGCGGTGGTCCCCAGGCGGCCGAGGAGGATCGGCGTCGCGACCAGCGCCGCCACGGCGTTGAGGAGCTCGGCGGTGTAGTTGGCGAGCAGGGTGGGGGCGATGCGCCGGGGCAGCCCGTCCCGTGCGCCGCCCTCCCCGCCCGGCCGCAGCCGCGTCGCGGTGATCGCCGTCACCCCACCGGCTCGTCGCTGCCGGGGCTGGTTGGCTGCAGCGAGCCAGCCCCCGGCACGGGGAGGATGGCCCGCCGTGCCGCCTCCCGGTGGCGCAGGAGCCCGACCAGGAGCCCGAGCCCCCAGCAGAGGTGGACGGTGGGCGTCGCCAGCCCGGCCCGCAAAGGCGACGCCCGGTCGGCCCGCCCCGCCAAGGCTCCCAGGCCGACCGCGGTGCCCAGGTAGCACAGCCAGGTGACGATGCCCAGCCGTGGCCGGCCGATGGTCAGTGCCGTCAGGCACAGCACCAGCGCCGGCGGGGCGAGCTGGCGCGGCCGCAGCGACCGCGGGTGCAGGCGCAGCGTGCGCGCCTTGAAGAAGCCGTAGCGCCACATCTGGCGGGCGAGGGCGGTGGCGCTCTCCCGCGTGTACCAGGTCACCCGCGCCCGCGGCTCGAGCCAGATGGTCCCGCCGGCCCGCCGCAGCCGATGGTCGACCTCGAAGTCCTCGTTGGCGTGGAGCGTCGGGTCGTACCCGCCGATCGCGAGCAGCGCGTGGCGGCGGTAGGCGCCGCTGAAGACGTGGTCGATCGGGCCGCCGCTGCCGCCGGTGCGGTGGCGTGCCCCGCCGAGCCCGATGCGGCGGCGCAGCACGGCGGCGATCGCGCGACCCCAGGCGCCCCTCCCGTCGGTCGTCATGGCACCGCCGGCGCCGACCACCTCGGGACGGCCCGCCAGCACGGTGGCGAGCTGAAGCAGGTAGTCGGGCGCGTAGTAGGCGTGCGCGTCCATGCGCGCCACGACCTCCCCCCGCGCCTGCGCGATCGCGAGGTTGAGGCCGCTGGGGATCACCCGGGCCGGGTTCTCGACCACCCGCAGCCAGGGACGCCGCCGCGCGGCGGCGCGCAGCCATTCGAGCGTCCCGTCGTCGGAGCATCCGTCCGCGACCAGCACCTCGATCGGTGGCAGGGTCTGGGCTTCGATGGCGGCGAGCAGCTCCGGGACCCGGCGGCGCTCGTTGCGGACGGGGATGACCACCGAGACGGACGGGAGGCCCGCGGAGGTGGTGCGCGTCTGCGTCGGCTCCGGCATCGGTCCTCGGGTCGGTTCGTTGATCCAGACGAAGTGCGATAGCCTCTCTTAGAACTTAAAACACTTGAACATGTCATACCAAAACGGCTGGTGATGGAACGGCATGAGGGTCCAGGTGGTTCTGGTCGCCGCCGCGTCGCTGCTGTTGCTGGTGCTCGGCGGCAGCGCCGCGATCGACCGCGGAGACCGGGGGGCTCCCCGCCGGGAGGCGCCCGACCTCGGGGTCTACCGAGGAGCCAGCAACCTTGCCGGGGTTGCCGGCTTCGAGCGCTGGCTCGGGCGCGGGGTCGGCGTGCGGCTGGACTTCCTCCCGGGCGGGAGCTGGAGCGAGATCGAGAACCCGGCCTGGCAGCTGCGGCGCTGGAGCCAGGCCGGCGGGACCCTGGTGCTCACCGTCCCCCTGCTACCGGCTCGGGGTGACCGCGGCGGCGGCGGCGCCTCGCTCCGGGCCTGCAGCACCGGCGCGTACGACGCGCACTGGTCCCGCCTCGCCCGCAACCTGGTCGAGCACCGGCTCGGCGGCAGCGTCCTGCGCCTCGGCCACGAGTTCAACGGCGGCTGGTACGCCTGGCGCGCGGCGGGTGCGGAAGGCGACTTCGCCGGCTGCTTCCGCCAGGTCGTGCGGACCATGCGCGCGGTACCGGGAAGCGGGTTCGAGTTCGTCTGGAACCCCGCCCTCGGCCGCCTGCGGGCAGACCCGCCCAGGGCCTACCCGGGCGACGCCTACGTGGACACGGTCGGGGTCGACGTCTACGACCAGTCCTGGGCGGCGGGCACCTACCCGATCCCCGCGGACGCGAGCGCCGACGAGGTGCGGGAACGCCGCCAGCGCGCCTGGGCGGAGATGCTGCACGGCGAGCTCGGGCTCGAGTTCTGGAGCGGCTTCGCGCGCGCCCACGGCAAGCCCCTGGCGATCCCCGAGTGGGGCTTGACCCGCAGGAGCGACGGCCACGGCGGTGGCGACAACCCCTACTTCGTCGAGCAGGTGGACCGCTTCGTGCGGGACCCGGCCAACCGGGTCGCCTGGTTCATCTACTTCGAGTACGACGCGCGCGACGGCGAGCACCAGCTGACCGCCGGCCATTTCGACAGCGCCGCCAGCAGCTTCCGCACCCACTTCGGCGCCGTCCGATGACGGTCGCCGGCCTCTTGGACCAGGTGCCTTGGGTGCGGCTGCGCCCGCGGGCCATCCCCGGGCGGGCCGCGCTCGTGCTCCTCCCAGGGCTCGCCTGCGCCGTGGTCGGCTCCGTGCTGCTCGGGCGCAAGAGCCTGTGGCTCGACGAGTCGGTGAGCGCGACCTTGGCGCAGCTCGGCTGGCGCGACCTCGCCCGCGTGCTGGTCGGGCGCGAGACCAACATGGCGCTGTACCACCTGGCGCTCAAGGGCTGGACCGGAGCCTTCGGCGTCGGCGAGGTGGCGGTCCGGAGCTTCTCGGTCCTGTGCGCCGCCGTGGCGGCCTGCGCGGTCACCGCGCTCGCCGGGCGCCTGCTCGGGCGCGCGGTGGGCCTGCTCAGCGGCCTGTTGTTCGGGCTCGACCCGGTCGTGCTGGCGTTCGCGCAGACCGCCCGCGGCTACGCGCTCTGCCTGCTGCTGGTCGTCGTCGCCGAGCTGCTGCTGGTCGACGCGCTGCGGCGCCACTCCCGCCGGGCCTGGATCGGCTACGCCGCCGTCACCGCGTGCGCCGTCGCCACCAACGCCCTGGCCGTCCTCCTGCCGGTCGCCAACCTCCTCGCCCTGGTGGCCCTGCCCGGCTCGCTGGTCAGGCGGCGCGACCTGGCCGGGAGCGCGGTCCCGCCGTTGCTGCTCGTAGCCCCGCTGCTGCTCCGCGTCCACCAGGTGAACGCGGGCGGCGTGGACTGGATCGCCGGCGCCGCTGGCGGCCGGCTCGTCCAGCGCATCGACCGGCTGGTCCCGGCGCCGGTGTCGCTGTCGCTGCTGGCCGTCGCGGTCGCCACGGTGCTCGCCGTGGTCGTCCGGCGCCGCCGCCCCACGACCCTGTGGTCGCCGTGGTCCGCCCGCGTCCTGCTGCTGAGCTGGCTGGTCACGCCGCCGGTCGGGGTGCTCGCCCTGTCGCTGGCCTACCGGCCCCTGCTGGTCCCGCGCTACCTGGTCTTCTGCCTCCCGCCCCTGGTCGTCCTGGTGGCGGCGGCGCTGCTCCGCCCCCGCCACCACGCGGCTGTTGCCGCCGGGGTGACCCTCGCCCTGCTGCTCAGCCTCGCGCTCGACGTCGGCTGGTACCGCGCCGGCCCCAGGGAGGACTGGCGGGCGGCGGTCGCGGAGGTCACCGCCCGGGCGGGCGCCTCCGACGGGATCCTGTTCTACCCCGCGGACAGCAGGGTGCCGTTCGACTACTACCGGGCGCGGACGCCCGGCGCCGCCGTGCTGGAGCCGGTGGACCCGGAGCGCGCCGGCGGGGTCCGCGGTGAGCTGGCGGCCCTCGGCCCCATCCCGATCGGCCGCTCCTCGGTCGCCGCCGCGGCGCGGCGGTCGTCCCGCCTCTGGCTGGTGGTCCGGCGGGACCGGGCGGGCCCGTCAGCCGGTGAACAGGAGGTCCGTTCGGGCCTCACGGACGCCGGCCTGGCCGCGCTCGGCGGGCGCTGCCTGCGGCAGGTCTGCGTCGCGCAGTACCGGCGTCCCGGAGGGCCCGGGCCGTGAGGAGCGTGATGGTGACCAAGTTCCTTCCCCTGCCCGCCAACTCGGGGGGGAAGCAGCGGTCGCTCGCCATCCTGCGACGGCTGGCGGCGCGGGGTGAGGTCACCCTGTGCGCGTTCGACGACGGCACCGCCGACCGCGAGGGCCTGCGGGCGCTCGGCGTCCAGGTGCGGTCGGTCCCGTGGGCCCCGGCCCGCACGCGCCAGCTCGGGGGGGTCGTCCGCACCGGGACGCTCAGCGCCGGGCGGTTCTGGGAGCGCCGGCTGGCCGGGCAGGTACGGGCCGCCATGGCCGACGGCGAGGCGCGGCTGCTCCAGGTGGAGTACGCGCAGCTCGCGCCGTACCTGTCGCTCGGCCGCGCCCACCTGCGGGTGCTCGACCTGCACAACGTCGAGTCGTCCCTGGCCGCCAGCTACGCCCGTGGCGCGGACCCGGTGCGCGCGACGGTGGCCCGGGTGGAGTCGGCGGCGTTGCGGCGGCTGGAGCGCTGGGCCCTCGGCGTCGCCGACGTCGTCTCGGTCGTCAGCGAGCGCGACCGCGACCGCCTGCCCCGCTCGCCGCGGCGGCTGCTCGTCTGCCCCAACGGCTGGGAGCCGGGGGCGCCGCTGCCGCCGGCGTCCGGCCCGGTCGCGGCGTTCGTCGCGCTGATGGGCTGGCGACCCAACCAGGACGCCGCGCTCTGGCTCGTCGAGCGGGTCTGGCCGGGGGTGCTGCGGCGCGTCCCGGACGCGCGGCTGCTGCTGGTCGGGCGCGATCCCGGGCCCGCCCTGCGCCGGCTCGCCGGTCCGGCGGTCGAGGTGACCGGGTCGGTGGAACAGGTGCGGCCCCACCTCGCCCGCGCCCGGGTCGCGCTGGCGCCGCTGCGCTCCGGCGGGGGGACCCGCCTGAAGATCCTCGAAGCGCTGGACGCGGGCCGGCCGGTGGTCGCCACCACCGTCGGCGCCGAAGGGCTCGAGTGCCTGGTCGGCAACGGGCTGACGATCGTCGACGACCCCGACGGCATGGCCGAGCGGATCGCGGCCCTGCTGCGCGACCCGGCGCGCGCCACCGAGCTGGGCCGGCGGGGGAGCGCCGCGGTCGCGGCGCGCTACTCCTGGGACCGGACCCTGTCGCCGCTGCTCGACCAGCTGGCCGGCACGCCATGACGGCGCTCGAGCTGAGCTGCGCCGCCGCGGCGCTCCTGCTGCTGGTGAACCTCTTCGTGCGGTTCGAGCGCAGCGGGCGGGGCGACCGCACCCTGCAGGCGGTGCTGGCGGTGATCGTGGTCGACGCGGCGCTCAACCCGCTCAGCTTCGCCACCCCGACCGGCCTGTTCAAGCTGCAGGTCGGCCCGTACAGCGTGTTCCTCCCGGAGATCGTCATCAGCCTGGCGCTCGCCGCGCGCCTCACCACCCGCCGGCCCGCCACCCGGTGGTCGGCCGACATGCTCTGGTGGGCGGCCTTCTTCCTGTGGATGCTCGCCGCGGCCGCGCTCGGCATCCTCGCCGGGCACCCGCCGAACCTGGTCCTGTTCGAGAGCAAGGCGCTCATCTACGTCGGTGGCTCCTTCGCGCTGGCGGCCGGCGGGGAGCTCCGCGCCGAGGGGCTCTGGCGCCTGATCCGGTGGGCCGCGCCGGTCGCCGGCCTGCTGGTCGTGCTCGACGAGGCGGGCGTGCGGGTGACCGCGGACCTGCCGCTGCTGCCGCTGCGGGGCTTCGGCGCGATGGGCGCGGACGCGGCCACCATCTTCGGCGCCCTCGGCCTGGTCGGGCTGCTCCTGGTCGCCCCGGCGCGGCGGCGTCCCCTCGACGCCGCCGCCGCCCTGGTGCTGACCGCCGCCCCGCTGGTCGCGCAGCA
This sequence comes from Actinomycetes bacterium, assembly GCA_036377075.1. Classification (GTDB taxonomy): domain Bacteria; phylum Actinomycetota; class CALGFH01; order CALGFH01; family CALGFH01; genus DASUZB01. Next base: position 11,303 of record DASUZB010000316.1, read on the forward strand.
GCGTGCGGCCCTGATCGGCGGGGCCATCAGCGTGGCGGTCGCGAGCGGCCTGCTGGTGCTGCGGCGCCAGCGGCGGCTGCCGAGGGCGCGCCAGGCGGCCCTGCCGCTGGTGGCGACCGGCCTGGTCGCGGTGCTGCTGCTGCCCGTCTCGTTCCGGCTGGCGCGCGAGCCGGCGACGGCGGTGCCCCTGGTCGGCCAGATCCGGCAGAGCTTCGTCAGGCCCGCCAAGCAGCAGTCGCTGCAGTCCCGCCGCAACCAGTGGGCGGTGGCGCCAACGGTGGTCGCCGCGCACCCGTGGGTCGGGTCGGGCCTGGGCACCACCTACTGGCACTACGAGCTCGCCGAGAACCGGCTGATCGAGACGGACGTCACCCACAACCTGGCCCTCGACCTGCTGTTGCGCGTGGGGGTGATCGGCCTGTCCCTGTTCCTGCTCGCGCTTGGGTGGTCGCTGCGCAACGGGCTGGTGGTCGTCCGGCACGACCCCGACGACGTGGTCGCCGCCCTCTGCGCCGGCCTGCTCGCGGTCGTCGCCGGGTTGCTGGCCAAGGGGATGGTCGAGTCGATCCTCGAGAAGTACCGCATCGCGGTGCTGCTCGGCCTTGCGCTCGGCGCGCTGCGCGGCGCGGCCGCGCCAGCCGCGGAGGAATCCCTGCCGGTGCCGGCGATGGGGGGAGGGGAGCGCGCTGGAGCTTCGTGAGGTCCTCGCGGCCGTGCGGCGTTTCTGGGCGGTGGCGCTGGTCGCGGTCGGCGCCTGCCTGGCGGCGGCCGCGACGCTCGCCCTGTTCTCCCCGAAGCACTACGAGGCGACCGCGACGGTGGCCGTCAAGCCGCGCTCGGCCAGCGGCGTCGAGCTGGTGGAGTTCATGATCCCGGCGCTCGAGGCCAGGGTCGAGAGCCGCGGCCTGCACCAGGCCCTCGCGGCCACGGTGGGGCGCGGTAGCGACTTCGGCGTGGCCGCGGTCGTCAGCCCGGGGAGCGGCGTGGTGCGGATCGTCGTCCGCGGCACCGACCAGGAGGCGGTCGCGCCGATCGCCAACGACGTCGCCGTGCGCCTGCAGCAGCCGTCGCCGGACGCCGGCGTCCTGGTGGTCACGCCGCTGGACGCGGCCGCCCGCCCCGCCGTGCCGGTGGCGCCCGCCACCGCCCCGCTGCTGCTGAGCGGGCTGGTCCTCGGCCTGATCGCGGCCGTGTTCGCGGCGCTGGCGGCGCAGTCGGTCAGCCGGCGCAACCAGCTCGGCGCGCAGCTGCGGGACCGGCTCGGCGTGCCGCTGCTCGGGACGGTCCCGCAGTGGCGCCGCCCGCGCCGGTTCTCGGCGTGGTCGCCCGCCCGGCAGCTGCTCTACGGGCCCCACCGCGAGGCCGTCGAGGCCTGCCAGGAGGTGCGGGCGAACCTCCAGATCGCCCTGCTGAGCAAGCACGTCGGGGCGATCGCGGTGACCGGCGTCGGCGCGCGCGACGTGGCCGCGGTGATCGCCGCCATGCTGGGATGGTCCCTCGCCGCGGTGGGCCGCAAGGTCCTGCTGCTCGACGGCGACCTGCGCCGCCCCACCCTCACCAGGGCGCTCGGCGAGCTGACCGCGGACGGCCAGCTCCCCGGGGGGCACGCGCTGCTGCGGCTGGCGGACCCGCCGGGGCTGCCGCTGCGGGTGCTGGCGGCGGACTCGGTGCAGGAGCTGGGCCGCAGCGCGGCCCAGGGCGCGGTGCCCGATCCCGGCCGCCAGCACCCCGCCGAGGCGCTCACCCGCGGGTTGCCGCAGCTGCTGCAGGCGCTGCACGAACCCGACCGGCTCACGATCGTCAGCACCCCACCGGTCGACGTCGTCGACAGCAAGCTGGTCGCGTCGATGACCGGGGCGATGGTGGTGGTGGCGGACCTCGGCAGCCGGCCCGCCCTGCCGGCGCTGCAGCGGCTGGTCGCCGAGTGCCGCGACGCCGGCGCCGACGTGCTCGGCGTGGTGCTGGTCGCCCCGGCGCGGCGCTGGCTCGGC
>DASUZB010000317.1:0-3212 GCA_036377075.1 Actinomycetes bacterium
GCTTGGCGGGTTCGGTGGCCGCGGCCGGCTCGACGGTTTCGACGTCGCGGCGGTTGCGGCGGATGGCGAGGACGACGGCGACGAACACGGCGACGAGGATGAGGGCGGCCACCGCGAGCCTCGAGACGGTGATGGCGTAGGTGACGGCCGCCATGATCGCGGCGGCGGGCATGGTGAGGATCCAGGCCCAGACGATCCGGCCGGCCACGCCCCAGCGGACCGCGGACAGCCGGCGGGTCGAGCCGACGCCGACGATCGCCCCGGTGATGGTGTGGGTGGTGGAGACGGGGATGCCGAGGAAGGTGGCCAAATACAGCGAGCAGGCGGCGGCCGTCTCGGCCGAGAAGCCGCCGACCGGCTTGAGGGCGGTGATGCGCTGGCCGAGGGTCTTGACGATCCGCCAGCCCCCGGACAGGGTGCCGAGGGAGATGGCCGTGTAGGCGGCGAACACGACCCAGAGCGGGACGGGTAGGTCGCCGTTCGGCTCCAGCTTGAGGTAGCCGGCGCCGACCAGCAGGGCGCTGATGATGCCCATGGTCTTCTGGGCGTCGTTGCCGCCGTGGCCCAGGCTGAAGGCGGCCGCCGAGACCAGCTGGAGGCGGCGGAACAGGCCGTCGACCTTGGCCGGGGTGCTGCGCCGGAACAGCCACAGGTTGGCCAGCATGAGCAGGAACCCAAGCGCCATCCCGAACAGCGGCGACAGGAAGATGAACAGGGCCGTCTTTTCCAGGCTGGCCGCGTTCAGGACGCCGAGGCCGGCCTTGGCCACCCCGGCGCCGGCGAAGCCGCCGATGAGGGCGTGCGAGGAGGAGGTGGGCAGGCCCAGCCACCAGGTGGTGAGGTTCCAGGAGATGGCCCCGACCAGCCCGGCGAAGACCACCGCCTCGGAGACCACGGCCGGGTCGACGGTCTTGCCGACGGTGTTGGCCACCGCGGTGTGGAACACGAAGAAGGCGGCGAAGTTGAAGAAGGCGGCCCAGATGACCGCCATCCGCGGGGTCAGGACCCGGGTCGAGACCACGGTGGCGATCGAGTTGGCGGCGTCGTGGAAGCCGTTGGTGAAGTCGAACACCAGCGCCAGCAGGACGATGGCGATGACGCTGAGCAGGACCAGGTCAGGCATGCTTGATGATGACGGCCTCGACGGTGTGGGCCACGTGCTCGAACCCGTCGAGCGCCTCCTCGAGCTGCTCGACGATGTCCTTCCAGATGAGCACGTAGCGCGCCGGGTGCTCGGCGTCGAAGTTGTACAGGTCGGCCCGGGCCCGGCGGTACAGCCGGTCGCCCTCGTTCTCCAGCTCGTTGATGTGGATCAGGTAGTCGCGCAGCGGCTCCTGCTTGAGCCCTCGCAGGTTGCGCAGGCCGTCGGCGGTCGCCCTGGCCGCCCGGTCGATCAGCCGGGCCTGCTCCACCACCGCGTCCAGTGGATCCATCACCTTGTGGAGGACCAGCATGTCGGCCGCCGCCTCCATGGCGTCGAGCACGTCGTCGAGCTGTCCGGCCAGGGCGTGGATGTCCTCGCGGTCGAAGGGGGTGATGAAGGTGGAGTTGAGCCGGGAGTAGATGGCGTGGGTGAGCCGGTCGCCCTCGTGCTCGGCCTCGACCAGGCGCTTGGCCTTCATCTCCGGGTCGACGAAGTCCTCGACCAGGTCAAGGAGCTGGCCCGCGGCGTCGGCGAGGTTGGCCGCGACCTCGTCGAACAGGTCGAAATAGGACTCCTCGCGGGGAAAGATCCGCAGTCTCACGTGCCCTCCCGTCGATGTGGGAAGCACGCGAACCGTAGCAGCGCCGAAGCGTCGAAGGATGTACGGGAGGTGAACGGGTGGGGAACGAGAGGGGAACCTTGGTCTGGACCGAATGTGAACGGCCCGGGGTGGCCGGTTCAGCCGTCGAGGCGGCAGCCCACGCCGCGCGCGTGAGTTTCGGCCTGGGCAAATGGACTGCAGAGCCCGGACTGCCCAGCCACCCTGCGTGGTATCCAAACTGGGCACGGATCGCCGCCACGGGCGGCGCGGACCGCAGGTCCGCCAAGAACGCGGCGAGGCCGATGCATCAATCGCGCGAAGCGCACCTTGCGGCCTGGCCGCTCTACTTCCCCCGAGGGGGCATAACCAGCGGTGATCTGGCCTCCAGGCGGCGAGGGGGTACGCGGGTGGCTGGCGTAGGGATCAGCGTAGAGATCCGCGTAGGGATCAGCGTAGGGGTTGCGGGCCTTGGCCACGGGGGCACCAGGCCGGGACCGCCAGGGCTGCGGAGCTTGCCAGCGAAGCAGCACGCGCCGAAGGCGCGTCCCCACCCCGCCACCGACCGTGGCCGGCGGCAGGGGGGCTGTGGTCATACGCAGTCGCCAGCGGCCGGGCTGGTCGGCTCCGCGGTGCCGCCAGGGCGGCGACCGCCAACCAGCCCGGCCTCGCCATCGTCGGCTCAGTCGCAGTCTTCCAGGACGGTCATGTACCAGCCCGGCCGGTCGGCGGGCGCGACGGTGAAGTGCGCCTGGCCGTGGCCGCTCCGGTGGGTGGCCGCCGGGAAGTCGTGGGTGAACGCGCAGGTGTAGTCGCCGCGGGCGGCGTTGGCGGTGCAGCCGACCAGCTGCAGGTTGCTGGCGTTGCGGCGCATGAGCAGCAGGTTGTTGCGCGCCACGGGCGTGGTCACGTGCTGGAGGGCGACCAGGTCGTTGCGGTTGTAGGCGGTCGCCAGATAGCGCATCGACGCCTGCGGAGTGGCGAAGTACAGCGGGCGCGGGGCGGGGGCCGGCGTCGGGGCGGCCGTGGGCGTGACCGGCGACGGTATCGTCCGACGCGGGCTGTCGGCGGTCGGGCTGGCCGGGCTGGCGGTGGCCGCGGCCGGCCCGGCCGCCGCGGGCGGGTCGTTGAAGGCGGAGCGGGCCGTGCAGCCGGTGACGGCGACGGCGGCGGCGAACACGAAGGCGGCGATGATCCGGACTGGTCGCATGGCGGCCTCCCCCTGATATGTGACCCAACCTCATGGGTCTGGGCACCAGCGTGGCTTGGGTGGGTCACGGCCTGGCGGCGGTCGGGCATCGCGGCAACGGCGAGACGGACTCGGACCGGCCGCAATCGTCGAACGGAACGACCACGCCGCAGCCCGCGGCCGCCGTGGTCCCGGGCCGGCCGTCAAGGGCGAATGGGCTGCGCCGTCCGAGCCTGCGCGGCGGCGGGGTGCCGGACATTCGCCCTTGACCGCCGGGCATC
>DASUZB010000318.1:0-4781 GCA_036377075.1 Actinomycetes bacterium
TCCCCGCCCCCGGCCACGGCGCAGGCCTGAAGCCGTACGGGGCGCACCGGCGCACCGTGTCCCGGTGGATCCCGCCCGCCCTCGTCGTCGGTCACATCGGTCGGTCGCGGTCCGTCATCGCAGTGAGGGACGAACCCGAGCCGGCGTGGCGACCAGGAGGGAACGATGGCACCGATCGAGTCCAGCTTCGAGATCGACCGCCCGCCGGACGAGGTCTACGCGTACGTCACCGACCCGTCACGGTTCCCCGAGTGGCAGGAGGACGTCCTGCGGGTGCGGGTGGAGGGCGATCGTCCGGCCGGCGTGGGCACGAGGTTCACCACGACCCGCCGGATCGGCCGCGTCGAGCAGAAGACGACGCAGGAGGTCACGGACGCCAGCCCGCCGAAGAGCTGGGCCGTCCGGGGCGTCGACGGACCGTTCCGGCCGAGCGCGGCCATCGCGATCGAGCCGCTCGGCGACGGCACGCGGTCGCTGGTCACGATCGCGCTGGACTTCGAGGGGCACGGGATCGGCAAGCTGCTGCCGCTGGACGTCATCCGCCGCATGGCGGCCAAGGGCGCGCCCAGGAGCTACCAGAACCTGAAGGAACGGCTCGAGCGGTGACGCGCGTACCCACCATCTCCCCAGCCAGCCTCGCCAGCTCCGCCGCCCCGGCCCCAGGGCGCACCAGTTGACGGCGCAGGCCCCGCCCGCTCTCCCCCACTCCCCCGTCGGGCCGGTGAGCTCCTCACCGCCACGCCGTTGGGCACCAGGCTCGCGTGTTGCTCGGGAGCAGGCGGCGGCGAGGCTGGTGGCGAACCACCGCTCGTCCTCGTCCAGGCGACGATCACCTGAGCCACCGGAGAGGCTGACGATCCCGGGGGCGGCTACACCTCGGTTGGCCGTTGCGCCTCGAGCACGGTGACCGTGGTTCCCGCGGGGCCGCACCGCTGCAGCACGTGGTAGGCCATCCCGGCGAAGACGTCCTGGTGGTCGTGGACCGGCACGGCCACGCGCGGCTGCACCCTGTGCAGGTAGTCCACGGCTTCGGAGAGCTTCATCCAGGCCGCGCCGGCGGGCACCGCCAGCACCTCCACCGGTGCGTCCGGCACCGTGAAGGCGTCACCGGGGTAGAAGAGCCGGTCGGCCACCAGGTAGCCGACGTTGGGGACGTTGGGCAGGTCGGGGTGGATGATCGCGTGCTCGCGGCCGTAGACCCCGATCGGCACCCCGAGGTCCAGGACGTCGCCCTCCTGCACGACCTGGCCCTTGACGTCGCGCTGGGCCAGCGACGCGGCGCTCGCCTCGTCACACACCACCTGGGCCTGCGGGTTGCGTTCCAGCAGCGCGTGCAGCCGGTCGACGTCGAGGTGGTCCTCGTGGACGTGGGTGACCAGCACGCCGGTCAGACCGGCCAGTGCCTCGAAGCCGCTCGAAAAGCAGCCCGGGTCGATCAGCAACCGGGACTGCGCCTGTTCGACGAGCAGGCAGCAATGGCCGAGCTTCTGCAGCCGCACGGCCCCACCCCACACGGCAGCGGCATGCGGGCGGGCAGGCGCGGTCGCCAGGGCGAGAACAGCAGCGAACAGCAGCCGGTTTCGCAGGCGCCGGGCCTGGACGAGACCGCTCGGAACGACGGCGGAAACGGGGACGACGGGAATTGCACCGGCCCCGGTGGACATCTCCAGGTTGCCGGTGCGTCCGTGCCGTGCGCGTAACGCACGGTTGCCCGGATCGCGTCCTTCCCGAGGCTGGATGAAGACGGCGGTGTTACCGGGGCGCGACAACGAGGGATGAACCTTGTCCGCGTGGAGGTTCGTACAAGCTGGGAAAGACAGGTAGGACGAAAGGCCCCGACAGCTGCAACGTCGCTCCCCTGACCGCGAGCTCCCCGACCACGAGTCACCCCCCTGACAAGGAGACGCGCCGTATGCGTAGTTCCAGCAGCAGGGTGTGGCGAACCGCCCCCCGCTCCCCCGTCCTGTTCCTCGGCCTGGTCCTGGTGGCCTCCCTCGCCGCCGGGTGCAGCCTCGGCAAGGACAGGACCGCCCGGGCCGAGGCGGCGCAGGCGAGCGCCACCACGACCGCCGCGCAGCCCGCCGCGGCACCGGTGATCGCCTCGAGCGACCACGCCGACCTGCCCGGCATCACCCTGGCCGTCAACCAGCTGCGCCGCAGCGACCCCAACACCGTCACCCTGATCTACACGATCGCCAACAAGGGCACCAAGCCCTTCACCTTCGACTGGACCTGGGGCGAGGCCGGCTTCGTCCAGGTCGGCAACGCGCTGACCTTCGACATGTCCGGCGTCTACCTGGTCGACCCCGAGGGCAAGAAGAAGTACCTGGTGCTGCGCGACAGCAACAAGGTCTGCCTGTGCACCACCGGCGTCCTGCGCTCCGGCACCGAGCTCAAGGGCGTGGAGGCCGGCCAGGAGACCACCATGTTCGCCAAGTTCCCGGCCCCGCCGGCCGAGGTGAGCAAGCTGTCCGTGGCCGTGCCGCACTTCCCCGTCCTCGACAACGTCCCCGTGAGCTCATGAGCGACGCGCGACTCCAACCCGGCCCGGCTGCCCACCAGCACCGCCGCCGGCGCGTGGCGCTCGGCACCGGCTTGCTCGCGGGCCTGCTGGCCGCGGCCCTCGCCGCCTCCTCGGGCGGCGCCACCCCCGCGGCCGCGCAGGAGGCGAGCACGACCACGCTGGGCAGCACCGGCAGCACGGTGACCGGCGAGACCGGCACCACGGTCGCGGGCGCGACGACCACGACCGCCCCCGGCGGTGGGCAGGCCGCCACCGGCGGCCTGGACGTCACCCCGCGCGTGGTCGACCTGGTGTTCCGCACCGTCACCGTCCGAAACGGCAAGGACACCGCCACCCTCAGCGAGGCGCCGGGCGACACCGAGGTGGACCTCTCCGCCGACGTGCTGTTCGCCTTCGACTCCGCCAAGCTCACCCCCGCCGCCCAGGCCGAGCTCGAGGACACCGCCAAGCTGATCCGCGAGCGGGCCAAGGGCACCGTCCGGGTGGAGGGCCATACCGACTCGGTCGGCTCGCAGGCCTACAACGTTCCGCTGTCGCAGCGCCGCGCCCAGGCGGTGCGCGACGCCCTCGCCCGGCTGCTGGCCGGCCGGCCCACCCAGTTCTCGGTCAAGGGCTTCGGCGCCAGCAAGCCGATCGCGCCCAACAAGAACCCCGACGGCAGCGACAACCCCAAGGGCCGCGCCCGCAACCGGCGCGTCACCGTGGCGATCCCGACCTGAGCGGAGCCCGCCATGCCAACCACCATGCACCGCACCCGGCCGGCCACCGCGCAGGCTGCAGGAAGCCGGTCACGTACCCGCGGTGCGCGCCGTTCCCCCCTGCGGTCGACGCAGGTAGGGCTGGCGCGGCACCGATACATGACCGGCTTCCTGGCGGTTCTGCTGACCCTCGCGGTCGCGCTGCTGCTCGGCGCGTGCACCGGCAAGAAGAAGGACGAGGGTCGGGCCGGCGGGAACTCGTCCGCGCCGCTGGCCAGCGTCCGCGGCGACGTTCCCGGCCTGGTCCTGTCCGCCGGCTCCCTCAAGCGCGACGGCGGCAACGTCACGTTGCGCTTCACCATCACCAACCAGGGCAGCAACAACGTCACCATCGGCGACCTGCTCGGCAAGCCGGGCACGGCCAACTCCCACGACACCGGCGGCGTCACCCTCTACGACGGCGCCAACCGCAAGCGCTACCTGCCCAGCGACCAGACCCCGACCACGGTCCCGCTCGGCCTCGACGCGGGCAAGAGCGTCGAGCTGACCACCACCTTCCCCGGCGTCCCCGACAGCGCCGGCGGCGACCTGTCCGCCCTGGTCCCCCACTTCGCCCCCCTCGACGGCCTCAAGGTCCAGAGCTGACCACCGGGTTGGCCGCGCGCCTGGCACGACGGCGCGCGGCCTACGACCCTGCCGCGGGCTCAGCGGTCGCGCAGGGCGCGCCAGAGCCGCTCCGGGGTGTACGGCGGGTCCAGGTGGCGGACGCCGAGGGGCGCGAGGGCGTCGGCCACCGCGTTGGCGATCGCGGCCGGCGCGCCGATCGTGCCGGCCTCGCCGATCCCCTTCGCGCCGAGCGGGTTCAGCGGCGTCGGCGACGTCACGAACGCCGTCTCGATCGGCGGCTGCTCGGCGGCGCTGAGCATCGCGTAGGAGACGAATGACGCGGTCAGCGGCTGGTCGTATTCGTCGAAGGCCATCTCCTCGGTGAGCACCGTCCCGAGCCCGTGCACCGTCCCGCCCAGCACCTGGCCCTCGGCCAGCAGCGGGTTGATGATCGTGCCCGCGTCGTCGACCGCGGCGAGCCGGTGCACGGTCAGCTCGCCCGTGTCCTCGTCGATCTCCACGACGGCCGCGTATGCCCCGGAGCCGAACACGAGCGCCGATTCGAAGCGCACGCTGGCGCTCTCCTCGCCCGCCGCCACGCGGTCGGCGGCGACCGCGACGGCCGACCCGGCCATCGCCACCGAGCGGCCGCCGAACGTCCCGACGCCGGCCGGCACCTCGGCGCTGTCGCCGAACCGCAGCTCGACGTCGTCGATCGGGATGCCCAGCCGGTCGGCGACGATCTGGGCGAACGTCGTGTCGTGACCCTGGCCGTGCGGGGCCGAGCTGCTGCGCACGACCACGCGGCCGTTGCCGGTGCGCGTGACCTCGGCGCTCTCCCACTGGCCGCCCGCGCGCTCGACGTACAGGGCGATCCCGACGCCGACGCGGCGGCCCGGCGGCCGCTCGCCGATCAGCTCGACGGCCTTCGCCAGGCACTGCTCGTAGTCGCC
>DASUZB010000319.1:0-50317 GCA_036377075.1 Actinomycetes bacterium
CCCCTCGCTCGCGGCCAGTTTCAGGACAGCGGGTTCTAGGTTCTGGGGGGTGTGGGGGGAGCGGGCTCCCCCCACATGGATCAGGCGCTGCGGCTGGCCCCGTTGTCGGGGTCGATGCCGTGCTCCCTGAGCAGGTCGCGCAGCCGCTGGACCTCCGCGGTGAGGCGCTCGTTCTCGTCGAACACGGCGGCCAGCTCCTCGAGGATGACCGCCTTGTGCTCGCCGGCCCGTCGCGGCAGGTCGGCCAGCTGCTGCACCACCTGCTGGCGCACGCGCGGAAGGTCCGCGCCGAGCTTGACCAGGATCTGGGCGGCGACGCCGTCGCCCTCGCGCACCAGGCCGAGCAGGACGTGCTCGGTGCCGATGTAGTTGTGGCCGAGCTGGAGCGCCTCGCGCAGCGCCAGCTCCATGACCTTCTTCGACCTCGGCGTGAACGGGATGTGCCGACCCGGCGTCTCGTCGCCCCTGCCGATGATCTCCTCGACCTGCGCCCTGACGGCTTGCAGCGAGATCCCGAGCGACTCGAGCGCCTTGGCGGCGACGCCCTCGCCCTCGTGGATCAGGCCGAGCAGGATGTGCTCGGTCCCGACGTAGTTGTGATCGAGTAGTCGGGCTTCCTCCTGGGCGAGCACGACCGCCTGCCGACCGCGGTCGCTGAAGCGCTGGAACGGGCCGCCGCGGCGCTCGCCGCGGCCGCCGAAACGTCCGAGCATGCCGGTCTCCTTGCTGTCTCTGGGGCGGAGCCGGCCCGCCAGCCAGCTGGCGGTCTCCACCCGGCTGCCCCGGCCGCCGGTGATGCGGCGCACGAGCGCTGGTAGGGCGTAGGGCGGCTCGGCGTCGAGCTCGCAGCCGACCGTGGCGAGCAGTTGCAGGGTGGCGACCACCGCGATGCGCGGGTTGCCGCGCGCGAAGGGTCGCCGTTCGAGCAGCCCGTGCAGGAGCGCGGCCGCCTGCTCCGCCGGCTCCGCCGCCGCCTCGGCGGCATCGGTCAGCGCCGCCTCCGCGGCGTCCAGGTCGATCTGGTCGAGCACCGTGGCGGTGTCGACGCCGAGCACGCGGCCGGCGATCAGGACCAGGTCACCGAGGTCGATCGGCCTCACGGCTCGTCGTCCTTGAGCAGCTCCAGCATGCGCCGGTGGCGGGCGAGGTTCTCCTCGAGGAGGCGGCGGAAGCGCCGGTCCGAGCGGCGCTGCTCGACCAGGGCGGCGATCGCCTCGCGGACGACGTCCGAGACGGAGCGGCCCTCCACCTCGGCGACCGCCTGCAGGCGCTCGGCGAGCCGCGGGTCGAGCCGCAGGACCATGTTCTTCGTGCCGCCAGGCTGCTTGGTCGCCATCGTGATACCACGCTATCACGATAGCTAGTCCAATTCCACGAGGTCCAGGTAGTCGTCGCTCCAGACGTCGAGGGTGCCCTCCGGCATGAACAGCACCCGGTCCGGCTGGAAGGCGCGCACGAACGGGGTGTCGTGGCTGACCAGCACGATGGCGCCGCGGTAGGCGTGCAGGGCGGTGCGCACCGCCGCCACCGCCTGCGGGTCGAGGTTGTTGGTGGGCTCGTCGAGCAGCAGCACGTTGTGCCTGCCGACCACCAGGCGGGCGAGGGCGAGCTTGGTCTTCTCGCCGCCCGAGAGGGTGCGGGTCGGCTGCTCGGCCTGGTCGCCGCCCAGCAGGAAGTGGCCGAGCACCCCGCGGAGCACGTCGTCCGGCGCCCTGGCCGAGGCGCGCAGCAGTGCCATGGCGGTCGCCCCAGGGTCGAGGCCCTCGTGCTCCTGCGCGTAGTAGCCGATGTCGGCGCCGCGCCCGCGGACGACCTCGCCGGCGTCGGGCCGGTCGATGCCGGCGAGGATGCGCAGCAGCGAGGTCTTGCCGGTGCCGTTGAGCCCGAGCACCAGCAGGCGCTCGCCCCGTTCGAGGTCGAAGGAGAGCTGCTTGAACACCGGCGGGCCGTCGTAGGAGCGGGACAGCCCGGAGGCCTCGATGGGGATGCGGGCGCAGGGGGGCGGGTCGGGGAAGGCCAGCGCCACCTTGCGGCCGGCCCGGGGGGCCGGGGTGAGGGCGCCCTTCATGCGCTCCACGCGGCGCTCGGTCACCAGCGCCCGGCGGGCCATGGTCTGGTTGGAGTGGCGGTACTTCTCCACGAACGCCGACAGCCGCCTGATGTCGCGCTCCAGCACCCTGCGGCGGCGCGCCTCGGAGGCCGCGCGCACCTCGCGCGCCTCGAGGTAGGCGCTCCAGGTCCCCTTGTAGGTCTCGATCGTGGCGGTCAGCGGGTCGAGGGCGACGATGGAGGTGATGTCGCGGTCGAGCAGCGGCAGGTCGTGGGAGACGAGCAGGATGCCGCCGGCGAAGCCGGCCAGGAACTCGGCGAGCCACTGCTTGGCGTCGCCGTCGAGGTGGTTGGTGGGCTCGTCGAGCAGCAGCGTGCCCGCCTGCCCGAACAGCACCCTGGCGAGCTCGACCCGGCGGCGCTCGCCGCCGGACAGCGCGGCCAGCGATCGGTCGAGCCCGCCGGGCGGGACCCCGACGCCGGCGGCGATCTGCCTCGCCTCGGCTTCGGCCCGGTAGCCCCCGTCCAGCTCGAAGCGCTCCTGCAAGCCGGAGAAACGCCTGATGGCCCGCTCCCTCGCGCGCGCGTCCGGGCTCCGGTCGATGCGCCGCCTGGCGGCCTCGAGCTCCGCCTTGCGCCGGTCGAGGCCGCGGGCGGCGAGCAGCCGGGCGAGGCCGGTCGTGCCGCTCACCGGCGGCGACTCCTGCGGCAGCCAGCCGAGCGTGCCCACCAGGGTGATCGCGGGGTCGGTGGCGGCCGGCTCGCCCTCCGGCGGCGCGGCACCCGCCAGGCGGCCACGGCCGCGGGCGTGCTCGGCGATGGTGCGCAGCAGGCTGGTCTTGCCGGCGCCGTTCGGTCCGACCAGGCCGACCACGTCGCCGGGCGCGACCGTAAAGCTCACCTCGGCGGCGAGCAGGCGGTGACCGTTCTCGACGGTCAGGTCGTTGACGCGCAGCACAGAAGATCAGTCCATGGTCGGCAGGCTGTGGCCCGGCGGGCACTGTGGTCGATGGTCGGTTACGGACGGAGCCGCGGGCAAGCGACTTCTCACCGTAGACACAAGACACGCGCCAGCGGCCCGTTCTGCGGTCAGGGCCTGCTGGCGCGTGTCTTGTGTCTAACTTCCTATGGCCGGCTCGGCGACCTCCGCCACCTGCTTGATGCCGGGCTTGGCCTTGGCGAGGTTCTCGCCCGGCGCCATCGGGAAGTGGCAGGCGGCGAGGTCGCCGGCCTCCTTCGCCTCGAGTGGCGGCTCCTCGTCGACGCAGAGCTGCTGGGCCTTGGGGCAGCGCGGGTGGAAGCGGCAGCCCGAGGGCGGGTCGATCGGCGACGGCACGTCGCCGAGCAGGATCACCCGCTCGCGCTTCTGGGCCAGGTCCGGGTCGGCGACGGGCACGGCCGAGAGCAGCGCCCCGGTGTAGGGGTGCTTGGGGACCTTGTAGAGCCGGTACGCCTCGGCCAGCTCCACCACCTTGCCCAGGTACATGACGGCCACCCGGTTGGAGACGTGGCGGACGACCGACAGGTCGTGGGCGATGAAGACGTAGGTCAGGTTGAACTCGCGCTGCAGGTTGTCCAGCAGGTTGATGACCTGGGCCTGGATGGAGACGTCCAGGGCGGAGACGGGCTCGTCGCAGATGATCAGCTTGGGCCGCAGCGCCAGCGCCCTGGCCACGCCGATGCGCTGGCGCTGGCCGCCGGAGAACTCGTTCGGGAAGCGGTTGAAGTGCTCCGGGTTGAGCCCGACGACCTCCATCAGCTCCTGGACGCGGCGCTTGCGCTCCTTGCCCTCGGCGATGCCGTGGATGTCGAACGGGTCGCCGATGATCGTCCCGACCCGCTTGCGTGGGTTCAGCGACGAGTACGGGTCCTGGAAGATCATCTGCACCTCGCGGCGCAGCACCCGCAGGTCGCCGCCCTTCAGGTGGGTGACGTCACGCCCCTCGAGCTCGACCCGGCCCTCGGTGACCGGCAGCAGCCTGCAGATCAGCCGCGCCAGCGTCGACTTGCCGCAGCCGGTCTCGCCCACGATGCCGAGGGTCTCGCCGGGATAGACCTCCAGGTCGACCCCGTCGACCGCGTGCACCCGGCCGATCTCGCGCTGCAACAGGATCCCCTGGGTGATGGGGAAGTGCTTCTTGACGCCGGTGAGGCGAACGAGGGGCTCGCGGCGGGTCCCGGCGGGCCCGGCCGCGGCCGCGTCTTGGGTGCTCATCGGGTCGGTGCCACCTCCTGCTGCCAGATGCGCTGCTTCTCGTCCAATGACAGGTGGCACGCCGAGAGGTGCGTGCCGTTGCCGGTGGCGGCAGCCGGCAGGAGCTGGGGCTCCTCCTTCTTGCACACGTCCATCACGTAGGGGCAGCGGGGGTGGAACGAGCAGCCGGTCGGGAGGTTGATGAGGCTCGGCGGCAGCCCCTTGATCGGCCTGAGCTGCTCGCCGCTGTGCTCCGCCCCGACCGACGGGATCGATTGCAGCAGCCCCCAGGTGTAGGGGTGGTGCGGCCCGTAGTAGGTGGTGCGCCGGTCGGCGACCTCGACCGGCTTGCCGCCGTACATGACCAGCACGTCGTCGGCCATGTCGGCGACCACACCGAGGTCGTGGGTGATGATGATGATCGCCGTGCCGAACTCGTCCTGCAGCCGCTCGATCAGGTCGAGGACCTGGGCCTGCACGGTCACGTCCAGGGCGGTGGTCGGCTCGTCGGCGATCAGCACGGCCGGGTCGAGCGCGAGCGCCATGGCGATCATCGCCCGCTGCCGCATCCCGCCCGAGAACTGGTGCGGGTAGTCGTCGACGCGGCGCTCGGCCCGCGGGATGCCGACCAGGCGCAGCAGCTCGATCGCGCGGTCGCGCGCATCCTTCTTGGACATCTTCTCGTGCGCCAGGATCATCTCGGTGATCTGCGAGCCCACCTTGTAGAACGGGTGCAGGCTCGACAGCGGGTCCTGGAAGATCATGGCGATCTGCTGGCCGCGGATCTGCCTGATCTCGTCGCCGTGCATCTTGAGCAGGTCCTTGCCCTGGAAGAGCGCCTGCCCGGAGACGTTCCCGCCGCGGGCGAGCCCCATGATCGACAGGCAGGTCACGCTCTTGCCCGAGCCGGACTCGCCCACGATCCCGAGGGTCTGGCCCCGGTCGATGGAGAAGTTGACGCCGTCCACCGCTTTGACGATGCCGTCGTCGGAATTGAACCGGACCCGCAGGTCCTTCACGTCGAGCAGTGCCATGTGGCTCCTCCGCCAGCCTCCGTACCGCCTGCTCTGGCCCTCAGGAGTACCGCACCCGAGGATCGAGCACCGCGTAGAAGATGTCCACGAAAAGATTGAACATCACCACGAAGAAGGCGGCGAACAGGACCACGCCCTGGATCACGGGCAGGTCGTTGTCGATGATCGCCTGCACGGTGGTCGCCCCCACCCCCGGCAGGCCGAAGACCCGCTCGGTGACGATCGCGCCCCCGAGCAGGATGCCGATGTCCAGGCCCAGCATCGTGACCACCGGCGTGAGCGAGGAGCGCAGGATGTGCTTGACGGTCACGCGCCGCTCGCTCAGGCCCTTGGCCCTGGCCGTGCGGACGTAGTCCTCGCCCATGACCTCGAGCATGTTGCCGCGCACCATGCGGGTGTACAGCGCCGCCGTGCCCACCGCGATCGTGATCCAGGCCAGCAGCAGCTGGTTGGCCCACTGTAACGGGTTCTCGGAGAACGGCACGTACTTCGGCGCCGGGGCCCAGCCGAGCTTGAAGTAGAAGATGTAGAGCAGCCCGATGCCGACCAGGAACACCGGCACCGACACGCCGAACAGCGCGAAGCCCATCGCCGCGCGGTCGCGCAGGCTCCTCGGGCGGAGGGCGGCCTGGACGCCGATGGGGATGCCGATCAGCAGCCAGAAGAACGCCGAGCCGAGGGTCAGCGACGCGGTGACCGGCAGGCGGTCGAGGATGGTGTTCAGCACCGGTTCCTGGTTGCGGAACGACCACCCCAGGTTGGGCGGCCAGTTGAGGACCCCGCTCTTGTGCCCGGCGCCGACCAGGTCGGGGCCGTGCAGGAAGTTGAGGTACTGCTTGTACACGGGGAGGTCCAGGCCCATGCGGTGGCGGATCAGGGCGAGGGTCTCCGGGGTCGCGCCCTTGGGGACCGCCTGGGCGGCGGGGTCACCGGGGAGCAGGAAGAACATCAGGAACGACAGGATCGAGATCGCGAACAGGAGGACCACGACCCAGAGAAGCCTTCTGACGATGTAGCGCAACATCTGGAGGTGACCTCCTCGCAAAGGCCGTCGCCGGGGGGCCGGGCTGGGAAGCCAGCCCGGCCCCCCGGCAGACGTCCGTGTTACCGCTGGTGGTTGGTTATGGGGTGGTCGGGTTCAGCCAGATGTTGGCCGGGTCGAACTCGGCCGTCCATGGCGTGAAGTGGAAGTTCTTGAACCTCGAGGACCAGAAGAACTGGGTCTTGTCGTACAGGTACGGCACCCAGGGGACGTCGTCCTGCATCAGCTTCTTGTCGATCTGGCCCCAGAGCTGGCCGCGCTTGGCGCGGTCGGGCTCGGCCAGCGCCTGGTCGATCATGGCGTTGACCGCGGCGTCGTTGGTCTCCGAGTAGTTGGAGTTGCCCGACGGCTGGATCGAGCGGCCGTCCAGCAGCGGCACGATGAACGAGCGCGCCGCGTCCCCGGCGTAGTCGGGGCACCAGCCGGCCTGGCCGATCTGGTGGTCGGCGCGCTTGGCCGGGAGCTGCAGCGAGTCGGTGTAGACCGCCGAGCCGGCGTAGGTCTTGATCTTCAGCTTGATCCCGACCCGGGCCATCGCCGCCTGGAAGGCGGTGTTGACCCGCGCCGCGGCGCCGGCGTTGCCGCCCACGTACGTGAGCGTCAGGCCGTTGGGGTAGCCGGCCTGGGCCAGCAGCTGCTTGGCCTTGGCGACGTCACCCTTGAAGTCCGGCGAGGGGTAGAGGTCGAACTTCTGGAAGCCGAGCAGGGTCGGCGTCAGGATGGTCGAGGCCGGGTCGCCGGCGAACGGCCCGCCCCGGGCGCGCTGGATGGCGATCTTGTCGGTCGCGTAGTTGATCGCCTGGCGGACCTCCTTCTTGGAGATCGCGCCCGCGGACGGGTTCTGGCCCAGGACCATGTAGCGGATGCAGCCGGTGGTGTTCACCGAGAAGCGCTGCTTGAGGTCGGGGTTGGTCGACAGGCGCTGCAGGTCCGCGTTGGGCGGCTGGGTGTCCTGCGAGATGTCGGCGTCGCCGCGCTCGATCGCCTGCTGGATCGCCTCGGGCTCCAGCCCGATCTTGATCTGGACCTTGTCGACCCAGGACTTGCGCAGCGGGTCGGTGGCCGCGTCCCAGTTCTCGTTGCGGACGAAGTCGGCTTCCTTGTTCGGCGTGTACGAGGAGATCCGGTACGGCCCGGCGCCGACCAGGTGCTTGTTGAAGTCGGGACCGACCTTGTACTTGGAGGCGTAGTCCCTGGGCAGCGGCGTGAAGAACGGCATCGTCAGGATCGACTTGAAGTCCGCCGCCGGCTTGAGCAGCTCGATGGTGAGGGTGTTGCCCTCGGCCTTCATGCCGGAGATGGTCTTGGCCTTGCCGTCGCCGAACTCCTTGGCGCCCTTGATCAGGTTGGTGTAGCTCTGGCCCGATCCCGGGTTGGTCTTGTCGTACTCCCGCTCCACCGCGTAGATGAAGTCCTCGGGCTTCACCTCACCGGTGGCCGGCTGGCTGTACTTGATGCCCGCCTTGACCTTGACCGTCCAGGTCTTGTTGTCGCTCGACTGGGCCTCGCCGTCGGCCAGGTCGGGGACCGGGATCGACAGCTCGTCGCCGGTCTTGGTGATGTCGTAGGAGTACAGCTGCCTGGTCAGCAGCCGCATCTGCGTCCACGACACGGTGTAGTAGGCGTTGGCCGGGTCGTAGTAGTCGACGTCGGCGTTGTTGACGATGCGCAGCGTGCCACCCTTCTGCGGGGTGCCCGCGTTGCCGCCGCCGCCACCGCCGCCCCCGCCGCCACCACCACAGGCGGACAGGGCCAGCGCGAGGCCGAACCCGAGCGTGAGGGCCCGAGCCAGCGTCCGTCGTTGCATGTTCCCACCCTTTCGGGGCCGCCGACCGTCGGCGGCCAGGTACCGAGTCGGTAGCGCGCCGCGCGCCATCCCACCGAACGCCGGCGCCCGGTCCGGTCGGGCAACCACCTCCCTTCCATCCCCGCCCCGCTGGGGCGGTGGCTGAGCTTCGCTGTCTACAGGCGACTGGCCGTCTGGGTCCCGCGGGGGTCGAAGGCGTCCCGCAGGCCGTCGCCGAGCAGGTTGAAGGCGAGCGTGGTGAGCAGCAGCGCCAGGCCCGGGAACACCAGCATCCACCAGGCCACCGTGTAGTAGGTGTTGGCGTCGGACAGCATCTGGCCCCAGGTCGCCGTCGGCGGCGGCACGCCCATGCCGAGGAACGACAGGTACGCCTCGGTGAGGATGTTGGCCGGGATGATCAGCGTGGCGTAGACGATGATCGGCGCGGCCAGGTTGGGCAGGATCTCGCGGAAGATGATGCGCATGTTGCTGGCGCCGAGCGAGCGGGCCGCCTCCACGAACTCCTTCTCGCGCAGCGACAGCACCTGGCCGCGGATCACCCTGGCGATGTAGGTCCAGGTGACGAACGCGATCACGAAGATGATGATCTGGAGGCTCGGGCGGAACACCGAGACGAGGGCGAGCGCCAGCAGCAGGAAGGGGATCGACAGCAGGATGTCCATCAGGCGGGAGAGCGCGGTGTCGATCCAGCCGCGGTAGAAGCCGGCCACCATGCCGACCACGACGCCGATGCTGATCGCCAGGCCGGTGGCGACCACGCCGACGACCAGCGACACGCGGGCGCCGTAGATCACCCGGCTGAACAGGTCGCGGCCGAAGTTGTCGGCGCCGAACCAGAAGTGGAGCTTGACGTTCGGGCCGTTGGGGTTGCCGAACGCGTTGGTCATCTTGTCGTACAGGCTGGTGTCGTTCGGTGGGTGGCCGAGCACCTTGACGACCAGCGGGGCGCCCGCCGCGATCAGCACCAGGAAGACGATGAAGAAGAAGCTCGCCACCGCCACGCGATCCTTCTTCAGGCGGGCGTACGCGAGCTGCGTCGGCGTGCGGCCTTCGATGCGCTTGACCGGCTCGGACGAGTCGGCGACCGGTTCACCCGGCTCACCGGCTGTTCCCTGGCCGGCGGGAAGGACCTGCGACATCTGCACCTCCACCTACACACTTACCACCGGACGGCGCCGGCCTTCAGCTCGGGCGGGAGCGGGCGTGGCGCCGCACGAGTCCCGAAATCGCTCTCCACCGCCGTGCGTTCCGGATCGTACTGCAAATACGATCTGGGCGTCTGTAAGACTTTTCTCAGCTCAGAGGGGTTGTTACGGGCTCGCGTAACGGTTTTCGGACTCAGACGAGCGGCCACGGGTAGGACCGTCCCGACCCCGGACGGGGAAGCTTGCCTGCCTTGGCGAGCGAGCCGGCCCTCGCGGCCAGTGCGGCACGTTCGTCCGGTTCGAGCAGGTCCTCGAGCGCGGCGCGCAGTTCGCCGTCGGCCGCCCCGGCGAGCCGGGTGAGGTCAGCCACGACCTCCGCGTCCAGCCGCTGGTCGGCCAGGTCCCACAGGACCGTGCGCAGCTTCGGCTCGGCGTGGAAGCAGACGCCGTGGTCGATCGCCCACACCCGGCCGTCGCCGTCACGCAGGCAGTGGCCGGCCTTGCGGTCGGCGTTGTTGGCCACCACGTCGAAAGCGGCGATCCGCGGCAGCGCGGGGTGGCAGTCGGCCAGCAGGTCGAAGGCGGTCACCTCGGGGTCGGCGTCGACCCACAGCTGCAGCGAGCCGATGCCGAACGGCCCCTCGCGCGCGACCGTGAGCGGCACCAGGCTCCAGCCGAGCCACTCGCTGAGCCGGTAGGCGGCCACCTCGCGGCGGTACAGGGTGCCGCCGGGGAAGTCCCACAGGGGGCGCTCGCCCCGCTCCGGCTTGTAGACGGCCAGGCCGCTGAGCCCCTGGTGGCGGACCTCGGCCAGCATGGTGGCGTTGGAAGCCCAGGGGATGCGGCCGAGCAGCTCGATCTCGCCCTCGGTGAGCCACGCAACCGCTCGGTCCTCCGGCACCGCCGTGGCCTCCCCGCCGGCGGGCGGCCCTGCCTCGCTCATACCGTTACGGGCCGGTGGCCGTTCTGGGCGGGGCAGACGTGGCCGGTCGGGTCGAGCGGGTTGCCGCAGAGGGGACAGGGCGGCCGCCCGCGGCCGACCACCTCGGCGCCGTGGCGGGCCAGCACGCGCAGCTGCGGCCGCGTCACCCACAGGCGCACCTCCCGCGGGTCCTGCAGCTCGTCCAGCTCCTCTTCGCCGGCGTCGGTGAGCAGCTCGGTGGCGATCATCACGAAGCGGTCCCTGTTGGGGTCGTAGTCGAGCGAGAGCTGCCCGACCCGGAAATCGGGCTCGAGCGGCTCCTCCAGGGCGAGGTCCCCGGTCTCGGCGGCCTGCACCTCGTCGGGGTCCTCGGGACGTTCGGCGGCGAGCTCGGTCAGCACCGAGGTCAGCCGCTCGGCCAGCGCCCGGACCTGCTCCTTCTCCACCACCAGGGTGACCTGCTCCAGGCCGGATGCGGCCTGCAGGTAGAAGGTCCGCTGGCCGGGGGAGCCGACCGCGTCGGTGGTCAGGCGGGTGATCGGGTCGAGCTCACGACTCGGCATCGGCCTCTCCCTCCTCGGGCCTCGGCCGGGCCTCGCGCGCTTCAGGCAGGCCGGCGTCACGCGCCTGGGCCGGTGGCTTGGCCAGGTCGGCGACGTCACCGGTGTCGTTGAGGCGCAGCAGCAGCGGCAGCGGCGTGAAGGCGATGGCGGTCAGGCTGGCCGGCGCGATCTCCAGGCGCTGGTACAGGTCGAGGTGCAGGCCGAGGTAGTGGGCGGTCACGGCCTTGATGACGTCGGCGTGGCTGCACACCAGGACGGTCTGGCCGCGGTGCGCGGCGCGCAGCCGCTCGCAGGCCGCCACCGCGCGGACCTGCATCTCGTAGAGCGACTCGCCTTCGGGGAAGCGCGCCGCCGATGGCAGGTACCGCACCGTCCGCCAGAGGTCCTCCTTGGCCAGCTCCTCGAGCCGGCGCCCGGTCCAGTCGCCGTAGCGGACCTCGCCGAGCTCGTCGACGACCTCGACCTTGAGCCCGTGGGACTCGGCCACCGCCGCAGCGGTCTGCCTGCAGCGTTCCAGCGGGCTCGCGTAGATCGCGTCGAGCGGCACGGCCTCGAGCCGCTCCGCGAGGGCTCGGGCCTGCTCGCGACCCTCGTCGCTGAGGTCGATCCCGGTGGTCCAGCCGCTCAGCACCGAGCCGGTCTTGGCGGTGACCGCGTGGCGGACGAACAGCATACGGTCCATTGACAAAGGCACCTCGTTCGGCCTCGCGCGCTTCGGGCAGCCCGGGCCTCGCGCGCTTCAGGCAATCCCTGCGGATCCCTGCAATTCTACGGAGGTGGCGCACGCGTGCCCGCGAGGAGTGAGGTGGCCCACCGAGCGTTTCGACGACATAGCCTGGCCGGGGTGGTGCTCGCCGGCGGGCCGAGCCGGCGCATGGGCCGCGACAAGGCGACCCTGCCGCTTGGCGGCTCCCTCCTCGGCCGCCTGGCGATCGAGGCCGTCGCGGCGGTCGCCGACCCGGTCGCGCTGGTCGCCCCCGCCGGGCACCCGGCCAACGGGTTGCTCGCTCCCGGCGCGGACGCGCCGGGAGCGCCCGTGCGGCTGCTCGCCGTGGCCGACCCGGGGCGGGGGCCGCTGGCGGCGCTCGCCGCCGCGCTGCGCGCGCTGCCGGCCGAGCACCTGGTGGTGGTCGCGGGCGACCACCCCGGCCTACGGGTGGAGCTGCTGCGCCGGCTGGTGGCCATGCGCGCGCAGGCGCCGGCACTCGCCTGCCGCCGGGGCGGCCGGGTGGAGCCCCTGGTCGCGATCTACCGGCGCGAGCCGGCCCTGGCCGCCGCCGAGGCCCGCCTGGCAGGTCGCGACCACTCGCTGCGCGGCCTGCTGGCCGACCTCGGCGCGCGCCTGCTCGACGAGGCCGAGTGGCGCCCCTTCGACCCGGACGGCCGCTCCTTCGTCGACCTCGACGATCCGGCGGCGCTGGCCGCCTGGCTGCGAGGGCGGCGCTGAGCGCCGCTGGTAGGGTGCGGAAACCGGAAAAGGAGGAAGCGATGGAGGAGTTCCTGGAGAAGGTGCGGTCCCTGCTCGGCCCGGCCGCGCCGAGCGTCGGCCAGGGGGAGATCGAGGCGGTGCTGGAGCTCGCCAGGGTGGCGGCGCACTCCTCGGAGCGGCGTGCCGCCCCGGTGACCACCTACCTGGCCGGCATGGCCGTCGCCGGCGCGGCGCCGGAGGCGCGCGAGGCCTTCCTCGACGACCTGGTGGTCAAGCTCGAGGTGCAGCGCTGAGGAGCCTTGGGGTCACTGGTTGGCGGCGCTGGCGCCGGGCGGGGCGACGCGCTGCTCGGCGGTGACGGCGCCGAGCTCGGCGGACGCCTCGGTGCTCAGCTCCCTGAGCACCCGCACCAGGTTCTTCTGCTCGGACTCGAAGCGGCGCGCCGGCACGGAGATGCCGATCACGGCGACCAGCCGGTTGCGGCCGTCGCGCACCGGGGCGGCGACGCAGCAGGCGCCGGGGGAGAACTCCTGCAGGTCGAAGGCGAGGTCGTGCTCCTGCACCAGGAGCAGGTGGCGGCGCAGCGCCACCGGGTTGGTGATGGTGTTGGGGGTGTAGCGCTTGAGGACCGGGGCGCCGAGGCTGGCCGGCCATTCCTCCTCGCGCAGCGACGCCAGGTAGATCTTGCCGAGCGCCAGGGCGTGCGACGCGCCCCTGAACCCCTTGGTGACCTCCTGCAGGTCGCGCGCGCCCCGGCGGCCGCGCACCTGTACCACCTCGAGGTCGCCGCCGCTCCACAGGGCGGAGTAGGCGCGCGCCGAGGCGCGGTCGCGCAGCTCCTCGAGCACCGGTGCCAGCCGTTCCGGTTGCAGGTACGCGGCGACGTAGCCCTCGTACAGGTCGGCGAGCTTGCGCCCCAGGGTGTAGAGGCCGGGCGCGGCCGGCGACTCCTCGGCGAAGCCCTGCTCGCGCATGGAGCTGAGCAGGTAGTAGCCGGACGAGAGGCTGATGTTGAGGCGGCGGGCGAGCGCCTTGATGGGGATGCCCCGCGGGTACTGGGAGATGATCTCGAGGGCCTGCAGGGCGTGCTGGGCCGTGCTGAGTACTCGGCCGGGGGTAGCCGACTCGCGCGGAGGGTTGTTGTCCTGCACGGCCACGGCAGCTCCCTCCTCTGGGAGTCTGTGGTTCACAACTTTACATTGCAGCGAGGGGGCGTTGCACGAACTTTGCGCGGGAACCGCCGGCTAGCCCAGGTCGTCCGGCCGCAGAAGGACCCAGCCGCCCAGCACCAGGCCGTAGACGACGTGTCCGGCGGCAAACGCCGGCCAGCCCACCCCGGCGGGCAGGTTCGAGATCACCTCGCCGCCACCGAGCACGCCGGCGACCAGTGGGAGCCCCACCAGGGCCATGAAGGCCATCACCGCCAGCCCGTAGCCGACCCCGTCGGCGAGCGCGGCCGGCCCGCGCGGCCGCAGGGCCCGGGCCAGCAGCGCGAACACCATGCCGAAGAAGGCCCCCACCGCGAGGTGCGCGCCGACGCCGGCGACCAGGGGCTGCTGGTCGGCGTAGAAGGGGGAGCCGGAGGCCGCCTCCTCCAGGGAGACCCGCATGGGGGTGGGGTCGAGCATGGCGACGATGCGGTACGCCGGCGTGAGGAAGCCGGTGTGCTGCCAGGTCCCCGCGGCGACCAGCACCAGCAGCCCCATCGGCACCGCCGCCACCATCCCCGCCATGATGCCGGCCTCCAGCGCGCGCTGCGGAGCGGGCGGCCGTTTGGCGTGGGGGTCGGGTCGGTCGGGTCGTAGCATGGAATGATTTCCTCAACTATTGACAAAGAATGCTGGGGCTCGGCTCGTGACCTTTCTCGGAGCGAATGATACTATCCCCGGGCCCGATCGTTTCAGGGCGGCCGAGCAGGACGTTCAGCAGAGGTGAGGGCGATGGCGGGGATTATTTTCGCGGTAGTGATCGCGTTGGCGACGATTCTCTGCGTCGGGGTGGTCATACGGGCCATGGAGCACTAGCTCCGAGAAATCTCGCACGAAAAATTTCCCACCACTGTGTGGTGGGACAGGCTCCGGCAAGGTCAGCCCCCGTCGGCGAGCTTGAGGCCGCTGCGGCTGGAGGGTGTGCCGCGCGGCCGTGACGAGGGCGGACCCTGTTCCGGGTCGGCGGCCTTCGCCGCCGCCTCGACGGTGGCCGCCCTGATCTGCATGTGGACGTGGTAGAGAGGGTAGAGCTCCTTGGTCGGGAGCTGCCGCACGGTGTGCTCGTCGGTCCGCCGGTCGACCTTGTCGCCGGCCGCCCGGACGACGAAGGCCAGTCCCGCCCCGGCCAGGACGAACGGGATGAACACCAACAGCGTGTTGCTGCCGTAGAACATCGAGCCGTCGGCCAGCGTCATCGCGGGAACTCGATCCTTGGGACTTCCGGCACCTCGGGTTCGCCGTCATCGGAGACGTCCTCGTCCTTCGGAGGGGTCTTGCTGGCCTCCTTGAGCACCAGCGCCCCGCCGACCCCGAGCGCGCCGAACAGCACGGTGATGATCACCTCGTCGAACGCGTACAGCCCGCCGCCGTGGGCGAGGACGGCCGCGATGATCGCCATCCGCACCTCCTGGGCCTCGGGGCGGCCGCGAGCAGCTGGCCGCCCCGAGGACCTCGTCCTCCTACTTGAACTGTGGCTGCATGATCGCCTGGACCTCGGCGAGGTTGCGGGCGCCGTCCGCGTCGTCGAAGACCAGGATACCGGTCACCTCGAGCTGTGCACTCCCGATCGTCAGCAGGTGCTCGTCCTGCCAGACCGAGTCGTGGGTCGTCAGGGTGAGCTTGGTGGTCGCCCCCGGATCGACGCTGGTGCTCGGTGCCACCTGCATCTGGCGGTCCAGGGGTCCCGGGGTGCCCGGCACGAAATTCAGGTTGGTGGTGGTGAACTCCTTCAGGGTGATGGGCGTCTTTCCGCTGTTGGTGACGTCGACGTTCATGGTGAACGTCTTGGAGCCGCGGTCGTAGGTGGCGGTCGCGTTGGACGCCTTCGCGAACTGCGGCGCCGAGGCGATCGCCGGCTGCGGCGGGGCGAACTGGATCACCTGCTGCGGCATCTTGGTTGGGAACGCCGCCGCCTGGTAGATCCACCCCACCACCAGCACCAGCGCGGTGCCGAGCGCGAACCAGTTCATGTTGCGGTGGTCGCGCTTGGTGATCAGCCCGTACTCCATCCCGTCGGTGTTGATCGGGATCTGGCTGGTGACCGCCAGGTTCGTGACCGTCCGCTTCGGCACCGTCCAGTAGATCATCCACGCCACGCCGATCACGAACGTGATCAGCAGCCAGATCCAGGTGAACGGCAGCTGGTAGTTCTCGAGGTTGATGGTCTTGCCGTTGTCGAGCTGGATCGGGTTGGAGTAGCCGTTCGGGTTCTTCTCGACCGTGATCCACATGCCCGGTCCGAGCAGGGTGCCCGCGCCCTTGACCGAGAACGACGGGTGCACGTGCCAGGTGCCCGGGCGCCGCCCCGCGACGGTCAGGGAGAACTCGTAGATCCTGCCCTTTTCGATGTCGATCCTGTCAGGCGCGGACACGCCGTTGATGGTCCGCTCCTTGACGATCACCACCGGCCCCGGCGCGATCACGCCGATGAAGCCCGTGTTGGGGAAGCCCTTGGCGAGGCCGGTCGGCCACGCGTCCAGGATCTTGGCGGTACCGGTGATGGTGAAGGTCTCGCCCTGCTTGACGTGGTCCTGGGAGAACTTGACGTCCACCCACCCGACGGTGGTCATCCGCAGGAAGGCCTCCTGGGACTTCTCGCCGTGGGCCTGGGCGGCCGGTGAGATCGACACCACGAGCCCGCCCGCGAGCAGGACGGCCCCGAGGAGTCGGCGGTATCGGCGTCGCATCGTCGCAGCTCCTTCCCTCTGCCCAAGCACCACCGTCACCACTTCTTGATGAAGCGGCCGATGGGCCAGATGGAGAGCCCGCGGCCGATGAACTGCCCGATCCAGTAGCCCGCGATCGCGACCGTGGAGCCGAACACCAGCGACACGTACTGGGTCTCGCCCAGGAACGTGCGCAGCGAGCCGTGCTCCACGATGCGCAGGTACTCGGGGGTCTGGCTGTGGATGTACTCGATCCCCTGGACGTCGGAGACCGTCACGATGCGGTCCATCCAGTGGGCGGGTTGGAGGTACGGCGCCAATGGGATGTAGTTCGAGATCCACCAGGTGACGGCGAACAGGATCGCGCCGATCACCGAGGTGAGGATGAAGGATTTCGTTTTCAACAACACCCAGTCAGCGAAGATCCCCGCGGCGACCATCGTCGCCGGCCAGACGAAGTTCATCGGGTAGTAGACGAACGCGCCCCACTGCAACCACCTGCCGACGAAGGTGCAGAGGAACAACCCGACCGCGGTGTAGGTCATCCCGGTCGGGAAGCGCCAGGCGAGCCACTGGATGTACTGCAGGGCCGAGCCGATGATGATGATCGCGAACGGCGTCACGATCGGCCACCACTGGCGGTCCTTCCAGTCGGTCCAGAAGTCCCAGTCACCCGCGAAGAGCTGCTTGGTGATGTCGGCCGCGGCACCGACCACGAAGATTGCCGTGATCCAGAAGACCGCGTCCCACTTCCGGTCGATGTAGCGGTACTGCTTGTTGACGAGCTCGCGGAGCTCGAGCGTCTTCGCATCCGTCGCCACGTGCAGCCTCCCCACTCTCCAGCTCGAAACCAGAGTGCGCCGGGCGAGCCGTCATCGAGACGGCTCGCGACGGCCAGGCGACCCCTGGCGTCTAGGCGACTTCCTCTTCCCTGACGCCTGCCGCCTGCTCGATCTCACCCTCGATCTGCAGCAACCGCACCAGCGTCTCCGCCCAGAGGGCGAAGATGCCGGCCGCCAGCCAGCCGTACAGGACGAACGGCCAGTGGAACGGCACCGCGAAGATCTCCTCGGTGATCCACAGGCTGTGGCCCCACTCGTTCATGGCGACCTGCATCAGCTCGGTGACCGAGGCCGCGATCAGCAGGAAGAAGGACCACGGGAAGCCGTTCTCCGCGCCGTACACCTTGGGCAGCCAGTACCTGCCGTACAGGTAGGTGCCCACGGTGAAGGTGATCCCCAGCGGGAAGAAGAGGTAGAACATGGGGATGTGCGACGGCGTGAGGGCGGTGTCGCGCACGGCGGTCTGGTGCCATGAGCCGTCCTGGTTGGGCCAGAAGCTCGCCATGATGTACAGGATCACGGAGATGGTCCCGACCAGGCCCCAGAAGACGGCGATGCGCCGGACCTCCTCCGAGTGGCTGATCTTCGCGGTGACCAGCGTGCGTCCGCGCCTGACCAGGCTGCCCCACCACCACAGCGTCGCCACCGTGACGCCGACCACCTCGGCGATGAACAGGCTGCGGTAGTACAGCGCGAAGTTCTTGCTGGAGGCGTCGATCCCGTACTTCCACGCGGTGAACTGCTGGAAGATTCGGATGGCGATGGCCAGGAGCAGGAACACGCTGCACCCGACCAGGCAGGTGCGCCACCCCCCCAGCCAGTCGATCGGCCCACGCCCGGGACGATCGGACGCCCGCGCGTCGGCCTGTGGAGTTGCTACTTGCGCCATGCGCTCACCTCCGGCTCGGCTCGGCCAGCGCCTGCCCTGAGGTGAACTGCGAGAGCACACCGGTGGGGGGCACCCTGGCTCGAGCTCCCTAGGTCAAAGTAGAAAGGGCGGAATACATCTCCACAAGCGGAGATTTCTGAAATCGGGCTCCGGTTGCAAGCATGTACGAATCGAAAGCCCGTTTACGGCGTGGTCATAGGCAATCCGTATCTGGTGGCGAGCATTCCACGGCAAAAGCTCGCATTGCCCTCGATGCTGATTCGTACCGTCTGGGCGAAGCGAAGCGCCGCAACCACCCGGTCGGCGGGCACCCGGGCGCCCGCCGGATCGACCAACAGGAATGCGTCAGGACCGACCGGGAGGCCGAGCTCGGCGCGGCGCTCGACGTAGGTCCGCGCCTCGTCGCCGTCCTCGAGGTCGCCCAGGCGCATGGCGCTGAGCTGCTCGGTGCTGATTCCCGCGTCGAGCAGGGAGCGGGCCAGGCGCTCCTGGCGGGACAGGAACGCCTTGCGGCGGAACACCAGCCGCAGCTCGTCGAGCTCCCCGGTCGCCTCGCCGGGGAAGGTGCCGGCGAAGCCGCGCCCCGCGGCCACGCCGGCGTTGATCTCCTCGGACGCGTGGTGGTCCTCGAGGACGATCTCGGCGTGCCCGGCGCCGGGCACCGATTCGACCGCCGCGCGGGCGTCGGCGACCATCAGGTAGGCGAAGTTGGGGGCGCAGAAGTAGGTCGGCAGGCGCAGCCGCACCCGTACCGTGCCCTCGCCGACCTCGACCATGGTAACGAAGCCGAGGTCGGTGATGGGCTCGTCCAACTCGGGGTCCCGGACGCGCCCCAGCGCGCCAAGGACTGCTGCCTCCGTAGTCATCAGGCCGAGGTCTCGCTCCCGACCGGCTCGGTCTCGGGCTCGGCCGGTCGCGGGATCTCCGCCGGCACCTCGAGGTCGTAGAGCCGGGCCGCGTTGAGGCCCAGGATCTTCCGCTTGACGTCAGGGGTGAGCTCAGGCAGCTCGCTGGCCGAGTCGCCCACGATCTTGAAGTCGACGAACATCTCGACCAGCCACTTCGGCTGCCACAGCGCGTAGTCGCTGGCGAACAGCAGCCGGTCCTCGCCGAGCCAGTACAGCAGCTCGCCCACGATCTGCCCGAAGTACTTGGGCCGCGAGTAGATGAACGGCATCGCCACCGCCAGGCCGCCGTAGACGTTCGGCTCCTGCGTGCCGATCCAGCACATGTCCTCCAGCCGCGGCAGGCCGACGTGCTCGACGATGAAGTTGAGCCCCTCGAACCTGGTGGCCGCCGGGTCCACGTCGGCGAGGTCGAAGGAGTCCCGGTCGAGCGGCCAGATGGTCGGGCCCTTGTGCACGTGGATGTTCTTGACGCCGAGCTCCTCGCACTTCTCGAGGTAGCGGAAGGCCCACGGGTCGTTGAGCTTCCAGCCGCGCGAGTCGCCGCGCCACTCGGCGGTGTAGAGCTTCACACCCTTGATGTTGTAGCGCCGCACCAGCTCCTCGAAGTCCTTCAGCCCGGCCTCCTCGAGGCGCGGGTCGAAGGCGCCGTTGAGCACGAACTTGTCCGGGTACTTCTCCTTGAGGACGGCGTCCTGCTCGGTGGTGTTGAACCCGTTGACGTAGAAGTCGGTGAGGTAGGTCGGCTGGAAGATGCCGACGTCGACGTAGCCGATCTCGAACAGGTCGTGCATCAGGTCCTGCTCGGTGTACTTCTCGTACTTCGCCTGCGGCCAGACGTACTCCGGCGGGCTCAGGTTGCGGTGGTAGTCGTAGAAGCAGCTGATGAACCCGGCCCCGTACTTGTTCTTCTGGTTGGCCGGGCTCGCGTCCCAGAAGTGCATGTGGCCGTCGACCACGAAGTACTTCTCGCCGTCCTTCTCGTACATGCCCACCTCCCGGCATCCCTGCCAGGTGCCCGCCGCCGTGGCGGCACCCTTTCCGACACTCGAACGGCTTGGGGTTGGACCCGCCCGGGCCGGGACGGCGATCGCGCCGGGTCCCGGTCCGGGCGGACGTAAGGGCTCTAAGGGACGAGGATTCCGCGACCCCGCAGGCGGCCGGCGTCGAGGTCGTCCATGGCGTCGTTGACGGCGTCGAGGGGGTAGGTCTGGGTGTGCAGCTTGACCTGGCCCTGGGCGGCCAGGGTCATCAGCTCGTCCAGGTCGTTGAACGTGCCGACCAGGTTGCCGACGAAGTTGATCTCGGTCGAGATGATGTCGATCGTGGGGACGTTGATGGCGCCGCCGTAGCCGATCACGAAGTAGGAGCCGGCGCGGCGCAGCATGGCGACGCCGTCGCGCTCGGCGCCCCGCTCGCCGACGAAGTCGATCACCACCTCGGCGCCGTTGCCGTCGGTGAGGTCCAGCACCTGCTGCACGTGGCCGCCGTCGGCGAGCACGGTGTGGTGGGCGCCGATCGACTTGGCGAGCGCGAGCGCCCCCTCCGAGCGGTCCACCACGACGATCTCGGCGGGCGTGAGCGCCCGCAGGGCCTGGATGCCGATGTGCCCCAGGCCGCCGGCGCCGATCACCACCGCCTTGGTACCCGGGTACAGCAGCGGCACCGTCTTGCGGACCGCGTGGTAGGCGGTCAGGCCGGCGTCGGCGAGGGCGGCGACGTCGGCGGGCTGCAGCTTGGGGTCGATCTTGACGACGGCGCGCACGCCGGTCCGCAGGTACTCGGCCATGCCGCCGTCGGTGTTGAGGCCGGGGAAGTACGAGTTGAGGCAGTGCATGTCGTCGCCGGCGCGGCAGGCGCGGCAGAGGCCGCAGCTGGCCTGGGGGTGCAGGATCACGGTGTCGCCGGGGGAGAGGTGCTCCACCGCGGAGCCGACCTCGTGGACCCAGCCCGCGTTCTCGTGGCCCAGGGTGAAGGGCAGCGGGGTGCCGGTCTTCTCGGCCCATTGGCCCTCGACCAGGTGCAGGTCGGTGCGGCACAGCCCGGCCCCGCCTATCTTGACGATCACGTCATTCGGTCCGGTGATTTGCGCATCCGGAACCTCGTCGACCGTCGGACGCTTGTCGTACTCGTGCAGCCGGACTGCTCGCATCGACATTCACCTCACCCGGTCGCCGTGCTTCCTCTGCCCAAAGATGCCTCTTTCGAAGGGGTCCCTGAGCTGCGACTGTGACGCTGCCCCTGTCCCGTCGAGCCTTGGGCACGGCGCACGATCGAACAAGTACCAAGATTTCCAATATTGTTGGGATACCGGGACCCTTTGGCGAGACGGCGGCAACGAAATGGTGCGAAAGCCTGAATCGCCTGGGTGCCCGGGCGGTCAGCGCGTGCGGCGGTAGCCGAAGGTGCGGTGCGGCGCCGGCACCACCGCCGTGACCGAGGGGTGGCGGCGGCGCAGCAGGCCGACGAAGCGGCCGGGGTCGCCGAGGTTGACCGCGAACATGTCGTAGTGCATCGGCACGGCGGCGTCGACGCCGGCCCGCCCGGCCAGGTCGGCGGCCTCGGCGGCGTCGAGGTTGCCGACGATGTCCTGCGCCTCGCGGGCGGCGTCGCGGCCGTTGATCGGCAGCAGCGCCAGGTCGACGTCCAGCTCGCGCAGGCGGCCGGCGAGGTCCGGGTAGTCGACCGTGTCGCCGGCGTGGTAGACGCGGGCGCCGCCGAGCTCGATCACGTAGCCGAGGTAGCGGCAGGCACCCCCGGAGATCTCCTCGCCGAAGTTGTAGGCGTCGGTGACGTGGACGCCGTGCCGCGCGGCCAGCGGCACCACCACCGCCTCGCCGAGCGTCAGCCGCTCGCCCGGCGCGGTCCCGACGACCCGCTCCGCCGGCAGGCCGGCCACGGTCACCTGCCCGGTGACCGGCGCCGGGACGACGAACGTCGCCTGCGGCGACGCCGTCGCGAGCGTCGGCCAGGACGGCAGGTCGAGGTGGTCCCAGTGCTCGTGGGTGGCGAGCACGCCGGCGAGGTCGTGGTAACCGGCCGGGTCGCGGCCGGCCGGCGTCTGCCTGTCGGGGTGGGGCGAGACGAACGCGTCGACCAGCAGGCTGGTCCCGCCCGCCTGCAGCAGGAAGCCGGCCTGGCCGAGCCAGGTGAGGGCGAGCCCGTCGCCGCTCACGCCGGGGTCGCTCCGGACCAGGGGACCGGAGGGGCGTGGCCGCGGCGCACGGCCGGCTGCCAGCCGAGCTGGGTCGACAGCTCGGCCGCCCCTTCCGTCACCAGCCGCCCCCAGCGCTCCTGCAGCTCGCTGGTCCAGCGGACGGTCGGCACCGAGATGCTCATCGCGGCGACCATCGCGCCGGTGTGGTCGTACACCGGCGCGGCGACGCAGGCGACGTCCGGGTTGGACTCGCAGTACTCGCTCGCGAGGCCCCTGGCGCGCACCTCGGCGAGCATGCGCGCCAGGCGCGGGACGGAGGTGACGCTGTTGGGGGTCATCGCCGGCAACGGCCGGTCGCCCGGGTAGCGCGCCTCGAACGCCTCCTGCGACAGGCCGGAGAGCAGCATCTTGCCGACCGCCGTGCAGTGCGCCGGCAGGGGGCGACCGACGGCCGAGACCATCCGGACGGTGTGGGTCGAATCGACCTTGGCGATGTAGACCACCTCGGTGCCGTCGAGGATCGCCAGGTGCACCGTCTCGTCGCAGGACGCGGCCACGCGCGCGGCCACCGCCCTGCCCTCGCGGGCGAGGTCGAGCTGGGCGGCGTAGGCGCTGCCCAGCTGGAAGGTGCGCACGCCGAGGCGGAAGCGGCCGGGGACGCCGGGCACCGCCGCCAGGTAGGAGCGGGCGACCAGGGTGGTGACCAGCTCGTGCCCGCTGGTGCGCGGCAGCCCCAGCCTGGCGACGATCTCGGGAGTCGACAGGCTCTCGTGGTCGACGAACAGCTCCAGGATGTCCAGCGCCCGCGCGACCGCGGGAACGACCCGTCCCAATGTCAGCTCTCAGGCTCGTGTTCGGGATTCCGAACAAGCTCGGCGTCCCTGGAACGTAGGCGCTCGCCGATCGCCCTGTCAACGACAAGGCCCGATGCGGCAGGACGGATCGCCGGTTGACGGCGGTTGGGCGCCGCCTTACCTTCCCGTGAGAAGTGCGTGCGAACGTTGTTCGAAATCCCGAACACGGGGGACGCGACGTGGACGCTCGCGCCGATGGTGGTCGCCAGGGCGATGGTCGGGCGCTCGTCGCCCGTGCCCGGCTGCGCGCGCTCGGGCTGCCGGAACGGGACCTCGGCGAGCTGCCGTCCTCGTCCAAGCGCTTTGGCGACGGCGCCCAGTACCGGGTGGAGATCCCGTCGGTGGAGGGCCCCGAGCCGATGCGCGCCGTGCTCACCGCCGCCGCGGAGCACCAGGTGCCAATCCACCGCGTCAGCCAGGGCAGCGGCATGATGCTGCTGACCGATGACGAGATCGGGGAGATGCTGGCGCTCGGGCGCGAGCGTGGCGTCGAGGTCTGCCTGTTCACCGGCCCGCGCGCCGCCTGGGACGTCGGCGTCCAGGCGACCGCCCCGACCGGGCGGGTGGTGGCCGCCTCGCTGCGCGGCGCCGACCAGCTCGCCTACGGCGTCGAGGACGTGATCCACGGCTGCGAGCTCGGCGTGCGCAGCATCCTGGTGGCCGACCTCGGCCAGCTCTGGGTGCTCGGCCGCATGAAGGCGGCCGGTGAGCTGCCGGCCGAGCTGGTCCTCAAGGTGTCGATCTCGTTCCCGGTGGCCAACCCGGCCACCGCGCGGCTGCTCGAGGACCTCGGGGCGAACGCGCTCAACCTGCCGCTCGACCTCAGCCTGGCCCAGGTGGCCGCCATCCGCCAGGCCGTCGACGTGCCCGTCGACCTGTACGTCGAGGGTGCCGACGACTTCGGCGGCACGGTGCGCTACTACGAGGTCCCCGAGCTCGTGCGCGTCGCCGCCCCGGTCCAGCTCAAGTTCACCGTGCGCAACGCCCCTGGGCTGTACCCCTCGGGTGGGCACCTGGCGGCGCTGGCGGTCGAGAGCGCCCGCGAGCGGGTCCGCCGGGCCGCGATCGGCCTGGCCATGCTGCGGCGCTACTACCCGGAGGCGATCACCAGCCCGAGCGGCACCATGACAAGGGCACACCCACGCGGCGCGGGCGGCTGAGCGGACCATGGCCCGCCACCGCCGCCCCTCACCCGCCGCCCAGCACCGCCGCCGGGTCGGAGAGGACCCGCTTGACGACCGCGCCGGCGGCGCCGCGCACGGCCGCCTCCGGGCCCAGCCGCGAGGCGAGCACGCGCACCGGCGACCAGCGCTGCGCCAGCACCCGCTCCGACAGCTCCTGCGCCAGTGGCTCCCGCAGCCACGGCTCCAGCACGGTGTAGAGGCCGCCGAGCACGACCGTGTCCGGGTCGACGACGTTGACCATGGCGGCGACCGCGATCCCGAGGGCGCGGCCGGCGCTGCGGATCGCCTCCAGGGTGCGCGGCTCGCCGGCACGCGCCCGGGCGAGCAGCTCGGCGACCGAGCCGCCCGGCTGGCCCATGCTCGTGCCGGCCTCGCCGCTGAGCCCGGCGGCGCGCAGGATCGCCTCCTGGCCGGCGACCTGCTCGAGGCAGCCGCGCGCGCCGCAGCGGCAGCGCGGGCCGTCGGCCTGCACGGTGACGTGGCCGACCTCGCCGGCGAAGCCCCTCACCCCGCGGAACAGCTCGCGCCCGACGACGATGCCGGCGCCGACGCCGATCTCGCCGGAGACGTGCACGAAGCCGCCGAGGTCATCGTGGCCGCCGAACCACAGCTCGCCGAGGGCCGCCAGGTTGGCCTCGTTGTCGACCAGCACCGGCAGGCCCGGTGGGGTGAAGCGTCGCGCCAGGAAGTCGCCGACCCACACGTCGCTCCAGCCGAGGTTGGGCGCCAGGCGCAGCAGGCCCTGCTCGGCCTCGACCAGCCCCGGCACGGCGATCGCCAGCCCGGCGACGGTGAGCCCCTCCGCCTCGGCCGCGGCGACGGCGGTGCGCGCCATCCGCACGACGCGCCCGAGCACCCGCCCGGGGGACTGCCGCCGGTTGTCGCCGAGGCGGGTGCGCAGGTGGCGCACCGTGCCGGTGAGGTCGGTGACGCACACCGCGAGGTAGTCGACGTTGACCTCGAGACCGAGGCCGACCAGGCCGACCCGGTTGAGGGTGAGCGCGCTGCCCGGGCGGCCGATCGCCCCGCGCGCCTCGGGGCCGAGCTCGGTCACCAGGCCCGCCTGCACCAGGTCGTCGACCAGGCTGGAGACAGTCGCCTTGGTGAGCCCGGTGAGCGCGGCGATGCGCGCGCGGGAGAGCGCCCCGTCGGTGGCGATCTGCTGCAGGACCAGGGCGAGGTTGTGCTCGCGCAGGGCGTGCTGCCGCGCCGGCGAGCGCCGCAGCCCGACGGGGACCACCGTTCCCCGACTCAGCCGGCGCTCATCTCCTCCCCCCGTCACCCCGGCTCACCCGCCCGGCGTCGCGGGGGGCGGGCCGAACAGCCCGCCCACGGCGCCCTCCCTGACCTCCGCGTAGCGTGCCCGCACCTCGGCGCCGGCCTCCCGGTCCCGCGGCTCCTTCACGTCCGCCTGCCCGAACGGCCAGTCGGGCGGCTCGGCGCCGCCGGCGAGCGCCCAGGCGGCCTGGCGGGCGGCGCCGAGCGCCACGTACTCGGCCGCCTCGGGCACGCCGACCGGGACGCCGAGGACCGGCGCGGCGAGCTCCCGCACGGCCGCGGAGCGGCTGCCTCCGCCGACCAGAAGGACCCGCTTGACCGCCACCGCCTGCGCCCGCAGCGCGTCCAGCCCGTCGGCCAGGCCGCACAGGACGCCCTCGACGGCGGCGCGGGCGAGGTTCTGCGGCTCCATGTTGGCCAGCCGCAGGCCGGCGAGCAGGCCGCTGGCGTCCGGCAGGTTGGGGGTGCGCTCGCCCTCGAGGTAGGGGAGCAGGACCAGGCCGCCCGCCCCCGGGCGGGCGCGCAGCGCCAGCTGGTCGAGCGTGGCCAGGTCGACGCCGAGCAGCGCCGCGGCCGACGACAGCACGCGGGCGGCGTTGAGCGTGCAGACCAGTGGCAGGAAGCGGCCGGTCGCGTCGGCGAAGCCGGCGACGATGCCGCTGGCGTCGGCGGTCGGCGCCTCGCTGACGGCGAAGACGGTGCCGCTGGTGCCGATCGAGACCACCACGTCGCCGGGCCGGGCGCCGAGCCCGAGCGCCGCCGCCATGTTGTCGCCGGTGCCGGCGGCGACCAGCGCCCCGGACGCCGTCTCGCCCGCCGTGGCGCTCGGCGCCAGCACCCGCGGCAGCTCCGGCATCCGGCCGAAAGCCAGCCGCAGCAGGTCGGCACGGTAGGCATCCTGGTTCGGCGACCAGTAGCCGGTGCCGGAGGCGTCGCCCCGGTCGGTGACCGCCTCGCCCCTGCCGGTGAGCAGCCAGGTCACCCAGTCGTGCGGCAGCAGCACGGAGGCGACCCGGTCGGCGCGCTCCGGCTCGTGCTCGGCGAGCCAGCGCAGCTTGGTCACGGTGAAGCTGGCGACCGGCACCGAGCCGACGGCGTCGGCCCAGGCGGCGGGCCCGCCAAGCTCCTGCACCAGGTCGGTGGCCGCGGCGGCGGAGCGCACGTCGTTCCAGAGCAGCGCGGGGCGCACCACCTCGCCGGCCTGGTCGAGCGCGACCAGGCCGTGCTGCTGGCCGCCGACGGCGATCGCGGCGGCGCCGTCGAGCAGGCCGTCGGAGGCGCGCTCGAGCGCCTGCCACCAGGCGTGCGGGTCGACCTCGGTGCCGTCGGGATGGGGGGCGGACCGCTCCGCGAGCAGCCGCCCGCTGGCGGCGTCGCAGACGACCACCTTGGTGGACTGGGTCGAGCAGTCCACGCCGGCGACCACGGGCATGGATGGACTCCTCGGCAGGCGGCGCCGTCGTTGGCACCGGGCGCCTTAGTTCTCCTTATCAACATACCCCCGATCCGTGCTCGCTGGAACTACCTCCGCGCAGCCGATGGGCCTGGTGATTACGCCGCAGGTAGGCCAAGACAAGTATTGACATCCCTCCCGACCTGGGGGTTTAGTTTGGCCGGTGAACCGACAAAGGTGACGGTGGGGGCAACGTGACGGACGGTGTGACGACCCCGTCCGGGCAGCGGGGCACGCTCGGAGTCGGGATGGTCGGCTACGCCTTCATGGGGAGGGCGCACTCACAGGCGTGGCGCACGGTCGGCCACGTCTTCGACCTCTCCCTGCAGCCGCGCATGGCGGCGATCTGCGGCCGCGACGCCGCCGCGGTGGCCGCCGCCGCCGACCGCCTCGGCTGGGCCGCCTGGGAGACCGACTGGAAGCGGCTGGTCGACCGCGACGACGTCGAGCTGGTCGACGTCTCCTCCCCCGG
This sequence comes from Actinomycetes bacterium, assembly GCA_036377075.1. Taxonomy (GTDB): domain Bacteria; phylum Actinomycetota; class CALGFH01; order CALGFH01; family CALGFH01; genus DASUZB01. The sequence continues at coordinate 27,094 of DASUZB010000319.1, forward strand.
CTCGAGCCACGCCGACATCTCGATCGCGGCGCTGGAGGCCGGCAAGCACGTGCTCTGCGAGAAGCCGCTGGCCAACAACGTCGACGAGGCGCGCGCGATGGCGCGCGCCGCCGAGCGCGCCGCGGCCCGCGGGGTCAGGTCGATGGTCGGCTTCAACTTCCGCCGGGTGCCCGCCGTGGTGCTGGCGCGCCGGCTGGTCGAGGAGGGACGGCTCGGCACGCTGCGGCACGTGCGCGGCGCCTACCTGGCGGGCGCCCTGGTCGACCCGGAGTTCCCGCTGGTCTGGCGGCTGCAGGCCGAGCAGGCCGGCTCGGGCGCGCTGGGCGACCTCGGCGCCCACGCGGTCGACCTTGCCCAGTACGTCACCGGCGACCGCATCGCCGGGGTGTCGGCGCTGACCGAGACGTTCGTGAAGGAGCGCCCGCTGCCCGGCGGCGCGGGCCGCGGTGCGGTGACGGTCGACGACGCGGCGCTGTTCATCGCCAGGTTCGGCGGCGGCGCGCTGGCCACCTTCGAGGCGACCCGCTTCGCCGCCGGGCACAAGGAGGGGCTGCGCCTGGAGGTCAACGGCGACCGGGGCAGCCTGGTGTGGGAGCTGGACCACCTCAACGAGCTCTGGTTCTTCGACGGGACCGAGGATCGGAAGCTGCGGGGATTCCGCCGCATCGAGGTCAACGAGCAGGAGCACCCCTACGTCCCGGCATGGTGGTTCACCCACGCGCTCGGCTACGAGAACACCTTCACCCACCAGGCGCGCGACCTGCTGGAGGCGATCGCGGCCGGGACCGACCCGGTGCCGTCGTTCGCGGACGGCCTGCAGGTCCAGCAGGTCCTCGACGCCGTGCTGCGCAGCGCCGCCGCCGGCTCCGGCTGGACGGCGGTCGCCTCGGAGGAAGGGCCGCGATGACCCAGGACGACTACCAGCCGACCAGGGCGGACAAGTTCAGCTTCGGGCTGTGGACCGTCGGCCACCCTGGCTTCGACCCATTCGGCGACCCGGTGCGGCCGTGGCTCGACCCGGTCGAGACCGTCCACCGCCTCTCCGACCTCGGCGCCTACGGCGTCACCTTCCACGACGACGACCTGCTCCCACCCGGCTCGGACGGCAGCGCGAGCGACCGCGCCAAGGCGCTTGACCGCTTCCGCCGCGCCCTCGACGAGACCGGCGTGGTGGTGCCGATGGCCACCACCAACCTCTTCCGCCACCCGGTGTTCCGGGAGGGCGCGTTCACCGCCAACGACCCTGGGGTGCGGCGCCACGCGATCCGCAAGACGCTCAACAACGTCGACGTCGCCGCCGAGGTCGGCGCGCGCGTCTACGTCCTGTGGGGTGGCCGCGAGGGCTGCGAGAGCGACACCAAGGACGTGCGCGCCGCGCTCGACCGCTACAAGGAGGCGATCGACCTCCTCTGCGAGTACGTCCTGCGGCAGGGCTACGACCTGCGCTTCGCCCTCGAGCCCAAGCCCAACGAGCCGCGCGGCGACATCTTCCTGCCGACCATCGGCCACGGGCTGGCGTTCATCGACCGGCTCGAGCACCCGGAGCTGGTCGGGCTCAACCCGGAGGTCGGCCACGAGACCATGGCGGGCCTGAACTTCCACCACGGCGTCGCGCAGGCGCTGTGGGCGGGCAAGCTCTACCACATCGACCTCAACGCCCAGCGGGGTCCGCGCTACGACCAGGACCTGCGCTTCGGCTCGGAGGACCAGAAGAACGCCTTCTTCCTGGTCGACCTGTTGGAGCGTGGCGGCTACCAGGGACCACGCCACTTCGACGCACGTGCCTACCGAACCGAGGACATCGACGGGGTCTGGGAGTTCGCGCGCGGCTGCATGCGTACCTACCTGATCCTCAAGCGGCGCGCCGCCGCCTTCCGTGCCGACCCCGAGGTCACCGAGGCCATGGCCGCCGCCGGCGTGCCCGACCTGGCGACCCCGACGCTGCGGCACGGGGAGACGATCGACGACCTGCGCGCCGACGACGCGTTCGACCCGGAGGCCACTGCCCGCCGTGGGCGTGGTTACGAGCGCCTCGACCAACTGGTCATCGACTTCCTGCTTGGAGTCCGGTGAGCACACGGTCGGGCATTGATAGGGGGAGGTACCCATGCGCAAGATCCCTGGCCGCCGCCTGGGGGTGGCCATGCTCACGCTCGCGCTGCTCGGTCTCGTCGGCGTGAGCACGTCGGAAGCGCACGGCAGGGCACCGAGCATCACCAAGGCACCCTTCGGCACGCTCGCCGACGGCACCAAGGTCGACGTGTACACCCTGACCAACTCGAACCGCGTGGAGGTGAAGATCCTCACCTACGGCGGGATCCTGCAGTCGATCAAGATCCCCGACCGGCACCACCACTTCGCCAACGTCGCCCTCGGGTTCGACAACCTCGCCGACTACGTCGCCAAGAGCCCGTACTTCGGCTGCATCACCGGGCGCTATGCCAACCGCATCGCCAAGGGCCAGTTCCAGCTCAACGGCAAGACCTACCAGCTGCCGATCAACAACCCGCCCAACAGCCTCCACGGCGGCACGGTCGGCTTCGACAAGCACGTCTGGGACGCCACCCCGCACCAGGGCAAGGACAGCGTCTCCCTGGCGCTCACCTTCACCAGCCCGGACGGCGACCAGGGTTACCCCGGCACCCTGGCGAACGAGGTCACCTACACGCTGACCAACCGCAACGAGATCCGTATGGACTACCGTGCGCACCTCGTCGGCGGCACCCTCAAGACGATCATCAACCTCACCAACCACGCCTACTGGAACCTCGCCGGTGAGGGCTCCAGCGACATCTACGGCCACCAGCTGCGGATCAGGGCCAGCCACTACACCCCGGTCGACCCGACGCTGATCCCGACCGGCGAGATCGCCAGGGTCGGGGGCACCCCGCTCGACTTCAGGCACTCGACCGCCATCGGCGCGCGCATCCGCGACGGCCACCCGCAGCTCGTCATCGGCCGCGGCTACGACCACAACTGGGTGCTCGACCGTCACGGCAGCGGCCTGGAGCTGGCCGCACGGGTCGTCGAGCCGCGCAGCGGCCGCGTCCTCGAGGTCATCACCGACCAGCCGGGCCTGCAGTTCTACTCGGGCAACTTCCTGGACGGGACGCTCGTGGGGACGAGCGGCCGGATGTACCGGCAGGGCGACGGCTTCGCCCTCGAGACCCAGCACTACCCGGACTCGCCCAACCACCCCAACTTCCCGTCGACCGTGCTGTCGCCCGGCCAGACCTACCGGACCACCACGCTCTACAAGTTCTCGACCGACTGACCCTCCGGCCCCGGTCGCCGGCCGTGGCGACCGGGGCCAGCCCTTCGACCGGCGTCACGCCAGGAGGTTCCACCCCATGACCGCACTCGATCCCAAGGTCGAGGAGGCGCTCGACACGCTCTCGCTCCCAGCGGTTACCAGGCGCAAGCTGTTCAAGGGCACCGGCATCGCCAGCGCCTCGCTGGCGGCGTCGGCGCTGCTGGCCGCCTGCACCTCCAACGACAAGAAGTCGTCGTCCTCGGCCGCCGGCGGCGCCGGCGACTTCCCCTCCACGCCGAAGTGGAAGTTCGTGTTCGTCAACCACGTCACCACCAACCCCTTCTTCACCCCGACGCAGTACGGCGCCCAGGACGCCTGCGCCCTGCTCAACTGCGAGTTCCAGTGGACCGGGTCGAAGGACTCGATCCCCGGCGAGATGGTGAACGCCACCAACTCGGCGATCTCCGCCAAGGCCGACGGGATCGCGCTGGCGGTCACCGACAAGAACGCCTTCAAGGACCCGGTCGACAAGGCGCTCGACGCGGGCATCCCGGTGGTCTCCTACAACGCCGACGGCGCCCCGGACGACCCCGGCACCAACCGCCTCGCCTACATCGGGCAGGGCCTGTTCGAGTCCGGGCGGCAGCTCGGCCAGCGCGCGATCGACTCCGGGCTCGACTCCGGCAACGTGGTCGGCTTCATCGCCACGCCGGGCGCGCTCAACATCCAGCCGCGCATCGACGGCGCCGCCCAGGCGTTCAAGGACTCGGGCAAGTCGATCAAGTTCACCCCGGTCGGCACGAACGCCGACGTGACCAAGGGGCTGTCGATCATCGACGCCTACGCCCAGGGCCACAAGGACCTGGCCGGCATGCTCGCGGTCGACGCCGGCTCCACCCAGGCCGTCGGCCAGGTGGTCGACAAGTACAAGATGCGCGACGCCGGCCTCAAGGTGGCCGGCGGCTTCGACCTGGTGCCGGAGACGCTCGCCGCGATCAAGAAGGGTAGCCTGGACTACACCATCGACCAGCAGCCCTACCTGCAGGGGTTCCTGCCGGTGCTGTACCTGTACTTCTACAAGCTCTCCGGCGGGCTGCTGTTCCCGTCGGAGACCAACACGGGCCTGCTGTTCGTCACCAAGGACAACGTCAGCCAGTACCAGGAGACCAAGACCCGCTTCGAGGGGTCCAGCACCGCGCAGCAGGTCGTCTCGCGTTCCGGGGCGATCGCGCACTCCTGATCCGGTCCACCGTCTGAGGCGGGCGGCCGGGGCGCGGACCGCAAGCGGCGATACGCGCCCCGGCCCACCCGTAGGTACGAAAGGGCGACGGGGAAGGGAAGGTCGAGGTCACCGTGAGCGACACCGTCGAGGTAGCCGAAAGGGTCGAGGAGGCTCCGCCCGGCCCGCCGCGCCGGTCGATCCTGCGACGCATCGGCGACGAGTTCCTGCAGCGCCGCGAGGCGAGCGTCCTGGTGGTCGCGATCGCGCTCGGGGTCTACTTCGCCTTCGAGCGGAACGTCTTCCTCACCCAGCCCAACCTGCAGAACATCACGCAGGCGACAGGACCGGGGGCGATGATCGCGGCCGGCATGGTGCTGCTGCTGGTCAGCGGTGAGATCGACCTGTCGGTCGGGGCGGTCGCCGCGCTGGCGCCGTTCAACATGCACTACCTGATCGACTACTACTCCGTGGCGGCGCTGCCGGCGATCTTCCTGTGCCTGCTGATCTCGGCCGCGATCGGCCTGGCCAACGGGCTCATCACGGTGGGGTTCAGGGTGCCGTCGTTCGTCACCACGCTCGGCACCCTGAACGTGGTGCTCGGCATCCTGCTGACCACCTCGCACGCCTACCCGGCGCCGCTCCCCGATCCCACGGTGGGCACGATCGCGCGCTGGTTCGGCCAGGCGCCGTGGGCGCACCTCATCTGGGCGCTGCTGGTCGTCGCCCTGCTCCACCTGGTGCTGACCCGCACCCGCTGGGGGCTGCACACCATCGCCGTCGGCGGCAACCTGCTCGGCGCGACCGAGGCGGGCATCAAGGCCGGGCGCGTCAAGGTCGGCAACTTCATGATCGTCAGCACGCTCGGAGGCTTCGCCGGGATCATGGAGGCCTTCCGCATCAACACCATCGACCCCAACATCGGCGGCGGCACCACGATCATGTTCTTCGCCGTCTCCGCCGCGGTCATCGGCGGGACCGCCCTGGCGGGCGGCTCGGGCACGGTCCTGGGCGCCTTCGTCGGCGCGCTGGTCCTCGCCGAGCTGCAGAACGGGATGAACCTCATCGGCATCAGCGCCAACCCGTACTTCCTGATCCTCGGCTTCGCGATCCTGGTGTCGATGATCGCCAACGTCTACCTCTCCAGGCTGCGAAGGGCGGGTCGAGCCTGATGGCGGCGAACGAGAACGGCGAGGTCCTGCGCGTCGAGCACATCGCCAAGCGCTTCGGCGGGGTGACCGCCCTGGCCGACGTGAACCTGCGCCTGTCCAAGGGCGAGGTGCTCGGGCTGATCGGCGACAACGGCGCCGGCAAGTCGACCCTGATCAAGATCATCTGCGGCTTCCACCAGCCGGACAGCGGCAGGATCCTGGTCAACGGCGAGGAGGTGACGATCCGCTCGGTGGACCACGCGCGCACCCTCGGGATCGACACCGTCTACCAGGACCTCGCGCTGGTCAACGAGCTCAGCGTCTACCACAACATGTTCCTCAACCGCGAGCTGGTGCGCTGGCCGCTGCTGAGCAACGGCCGCATGAAGCGGCTCGCCCGGGAGCACCTGGAGGACATGGGCGTCAACGTCCCCTCGGTCGACGTCGAGGTGGCCAAGCTCTCCGGCGGCCAGCGGCAGGCGATCGCGGTGGCGCGCTCGGTCTACACCGACGCCAAGATCCTGCTGCTGGACGAGCCGCTCGCGGCCATGGGCGCCAAGGAGGGCGCCCTCATCCTCGACCTGGTGCGCGAGCTCAAGGCCAAGGGCGAGGTCTCGATCATCATCATCGCCCACAACTTCGGCCAGATCCTCGAGGTCTGCGACCGGGTCAACCTGCTGCAGCACGGGGAGATCACCTACGACAAGCCGACCTCCGGGACGTCCGTGACCGAGCTGACCGACCTGGTGGTGGCCGAGTACCGCGCCGCGCGCACGCGGAGGGTGACGGAAGGGTCGGTGACGGACACGCGGCCCGGCCGCGTCTAGGAGCGCACGATGCGCGCGTTCCTGGTCGAGGAGCCCGGCGTCTACGGCGTGGAGGAGCTGCCGGCGCCCGAGCCGGGGCCGGGCGAGGTGCTGGTCGAGGTCGTCGCGGCGGGGATCTGCGGCTCCGACCGGGAGCTGGTGGAGGGCAGGCGCCCGTCGCAGTACGTCAGCTACCCGGTGGTGCCAGGGCACGAGTGGGCCGGCAGGGTGGCCAGGCTGGGGCCGGGGGTGAGCGGGCTGCAGCCCGGCGACCCGGTGGTCGCCGAGGGCCTGCGGACCTGCGGCGTCTGCGCCCGCTGCGCCGAGGGCCGCACCAACCTGTGCACCGCGGCCTACGCCGAGACCGGCTTCACCCACCCCGGCGCCATGGCCGAGTCCGTGCTGGTGCCCGCGCCGCTGATCCACCGGCTGCCGGCCGACCGGCCGGTCGAGCCGGCCGCCCTGATCGAGCCGGCGGCCTGCGTCGCCGGCGGCCTGCTCGAGACCGGCATGCCGCGCGCGGGCTCGAAGCTGGCGGTGATCGGTGACGGCGCGCTCGGGCTGCTCTCGGTGCTGTTCCTGCGGCTGACCAACCCGGCCGAGCTGGTGCTGGTCGGCCGGCGGCCGGCCCGCTCGGCGCGCGCCCTGGACCTCGGCGCGACCGGGGTGGTGAACGCGCGCGACGCCGACGCCGTCGGCGCGCTCGACGGGAGCTTCGACACCGTGGTCGAGGCGAGCAACTCCCCCGAGGGGGGCGCGGTGGCGCTGCGCCTGCCGCGCCGCGGCGGCACCGCGATCCTGCTGGGCATCTCCGGCGCCGAGCGGACCACCATCGACCCGGACACGATCTCCCTCGGCCAGCTACGCGTCCAGGGCATCTTCGCCGCCTCCAGGGCGGCGTGGCGCTGGACGGTGGAGCTGTACGCGCAGGGGCTGTTCGACCCCGCCCCGCTGATCACCCACCGCTTCCGGCTCGACGACGTCACCAGCGCGCTCGACACGCTGGCGGTGCCCGGCGCCGACGTGGTGAAGGTCCTGGTCCACCCGGACGGCGGTGGCGCGCCGGCGGGCTGACGGGCCGGGCTACCGTTCCGGCGCCACCTGGCCGTCCGGGTACGGCTGCAACGGGATGCCGTGGTCGTGGTCGCGCGTGCCGAGCTCGTAGGCGGCGCCGCCGGCGCAGCGCAGCGTGCGGGAGCGGCCGTCCAGCCAGGCGGTCAGCTCCATGGTCGCGATCGAGCAGTTGAGGGTGTCGTGGCTGCCGCCGGCCGGGTCGGCGTAGACCCAGCCGACGACGTCCTTGCGTTCGGCGCGGACGACCCCGCGCAGGCGCAGGCCGCGGCCTGGCAGCTCGAAGCGGCAGCCCTCCGGCGACGCCACGACGCTGGTTCCCGGGCTGGCTCGCTGCAGCAGTCCAGCCCACCGGCCCGGCCCGCCGAGCCGGTGCCTGGCGCCGTCGAGGCTGAGCGCGCCGCTGGCGAGCCAGGGGCTCACCCAGCGGCCGAGCCGGACGCGGGCGACGGCGACGTCCAGCCAGGCGCCGCCGCCGAAGCTGCCGTGCAGCCACACCCAGCGCTCGGCGTGCTCCGCCCCCCAGTTGTGCCCCACCATGGCGGGCCAGCCGTCCAGCTCGACGGAGCGGCCGCCGACCATGGCCGCGCCGGTGGCGCGGACCGCCGGCCGCGGGCTGCACAGCTTGGTGCGCGGCAGCGGCGTGCCGTAGAGCCAGGCGCGCGGCAGGTGCGCCAGCGCCGGCTCGCCGCCCTCCAGCGTGATCCCCCAGCTCGCCGTGGTGCCGCCGGCCGCGGCGCTGCCGTCCGCCCGGTCCGGGGTGAGGAGGCTCTCGCCGATCCTGACGTAGCCACCATCCGGCCGCGCCAGGCGGTCGCCGCCAAGGGTCTGCTTGACCGCGACCGGTCCGGGCGCCGCCGCGTCGAACAGGGTGCACCACAGCGCCCCCGCCGGCGCCCCGTCCGGCGGCTTGAGCACGGTGTAGCGCAGCCACAGCCCGAGGCCGCCGCCGGGCGCGCACGCCTTGAGGTAGAAGCTCTCGTAGTGGGGGGCCGCGGCGGCGACCTCGGGGAACCGTGCCCTGGCACAGTCCGGCGGTGCCTGCCCGCCGGCCGGCGGGCTCGAGCCGGGATCTCCCACGCGAGCCGCTCCCTGGTCGCCACGACGTCGCGCCCAGCTTAGAGCCCTCGACGCCCAGGAGGAAAAGTGATATCACTTTGATAGTAAGCGGCCGCCGCGAGGCGCGGCGGCCGCGCACGACGGGAGGACCGACGATGGCTGAGGGTTCCGGCGTGCTGGACGAGGTCGCGGTGGAGATGCCGGCACCGCGCGTGCGGGAGCGGGCCGCCCGCTCCGTCAACGGATGGGCGATGCTCGCGGTGGTGGTCGCCGCCGGGCTCGGCGGGGTGGCGCTGCTGTGGTGGGGGATCACCAGGGCCGTCGCCGGCGACGGCGGCGCGGCCTTCTGGCTGATCCTGACCGGGTCCCTGGTCATGGTGGCCGCCTCGGTGCTCGGCTGCGGGCTGACCCCGGTGGCCCCGGGGCAGGCGCGGGTGGTGCAGCTCCTGGGCCGCTACACCGGGACCGTCCGGACCGACGGGCTGCGCTGGGTCAACCCGTTCACCAGGCGGCTGCGGATCTCGACCCGGATCCGCAACCACGAGACCGCGCCGGCCAAGGTCAACGACGCCGACGGCAACCCGGTCGAGATCGCCGCCGTGGTCGTCTGGCAGGTCGAGGACACCGCCATGGCGGTGTTCGAGGTGGACGACTTCACCGAGTTCGTGTCGATCCAGACCGAGACCGCGGTGCGCCACGTCGCCAACAGCTACCCCTACGACGCCCACGGCGACGGGCAGCTCTCGCTGCGCGACAACGCCGACGAGATCACCGCGCGGCTCTCGGCGGAGATCGCCGCCAGGGTCGCGGCGGCGGGCGTCCAGGTGATCGAGTCGCGCATCACGCGCCTCTCCTACGCCTCGGAGATCGCCCAGGCGATGCTGCGGCGCCAGCAGGCCAGCGCGGTGGTGGCCGCCAGGCAGCGGATCGTCGACGGCGCCGTCGGCATGGTCGAGTCGGCGCTTGCCCGGCTCGACGAGGAGAACGTCGTCGAGCTGGACGAGGAACGCAAGGCGGCGATGGTCTCCAACCTGCTGGTCGTCCTGTGCAGTGACCACGCCCCGCAGCCGGTGGTCAACGCCGGCTCCCTGTACCACTGAGCGGAGCCGGCCAGGTGGCGAACGAGCGCAAGCAGATCCTGCTGCGGCTCGACCCCGCCGTCCACGACGCGCTGGCGCGCTGGGCCGGCGACGAGCTGCGCAGCACCAACGCCCAGATCGAGTTCCTGCTGCGCCGCGCCCTCGCCGAGGCCGGGCGGCTGCCGCCGCGCGTCGGCCGCATGCGCCCGCCCGGGCGCCCGCCGAGGTCCGAGGCGGCCCCGGCGCCCGACGCCGCCGGCGGCGACTGAGAGGAGCCACCATGGAGCTACCAGCGTCCCTGCCCCGACGGCTCTACCTGCTCGCCTACGACCCCCGCAGGCGGCGGCTGAGCGGACGCTCCCAGCTCGGCTACCTGCTGCGCGCGGCGGCCCTCACCGACCTGCTGCTGCGCGGCCTGGTCGCCGACGACCGCGGCAAGGTGGTGGTGGGACGGCCCGCCGACCCCCTCGACGACCCCGTGCTCGGCGCCGTCCTGCGGCAGGTCGCCGAGTCGCGGCCACGGTCGTGGAGCCACTGGGTGCGCAGCGGCCAGCGGGCGATGCGGCTCGCCGTGCGCGAGCAGCTCGAGGCCGATGGCTGGATCCGGGTCGAGCCACGGCGGGTGCTGGGCGTCTTTCCCGTCAGCAGGGTCACCGTGCAGGACACGCGCGTGCTCGAGGACCTGGCGGCGATCGTCGCCAGGACCCTTGGTGCCGGCCTGCCCGCCGCCCGCGTGGACCCGTCCGACGCCGCCCTGGTGGCGCTCGCCGCCGCCGGCGAGCTGCCGCCGGCGATCTCGCGGCGGCAGCGGCGCGAGCACCGGCAGCGGATCGCCCGCCTCAGCGAGCGCGCCGGCCCGGCGGTACCCGCCCTGCGCAGGGTCATCCAACAGCTACGTGCCTCCGCCGCGAGCTAGGCGCAACGGCTATCCTTCCCGCCATGGCCACGCGCGGCTCGACGACCTGTCCAGGTTGCGGGCTGGAGCTGCCCGCCAGCGGCCTGCCGCCCGGTCCGCGCGGGAACGCCTCGGCGGAGTGCTGGCAGCTCTACGGCGAGGTGCAGGGCTTCGAGCTGCAGCACCCCGAGCTGGTGCGCGACTACCACCAGATGGCCGTGGACGCCTACGGCGCGCAGCACGCCCCGCGCGACGGCGGCGGCGAGGCGCCGCCGATCGGCGTCGCCTACGCGCTCGTCGGGCTGCACCTGGCGCTCGACCGTGGCGTGCCCGGCGTGGAGGTCCGCGCCGCGCACCAGCGCATGGGCAGGCCGGACGCGACCTGGCCACGCCTGCCCGCGCCCGCGAGCACCGGGGAGGTGACGGTGCTCGACGTCGCCACGGCCGGGTCGATGGTCGACTCGGTGGCCGGGCACGCCACCGCCGTGCGCGAGTGGGCCGCCTCGGTGTGGCGGGCGTGGGCCGCGCAGCACGCCGCGGTCGCCGTCCTGACCGACCGGCTGCTGTCCTGACCCGATCGCTCAGACGCCGTGCTCGGCCGGCAGGCGGCCGCGCTTGACCGCCTGCAACAGCGCCTGGTGGTCGCGCTCGGTCTGGTCGGCGTAGGCGGCGGCGAAGCGGCACAGCGCCCGCTCGGCCGCGTCGCCCTTGCCGAGGTAGCCGGCGAGCACGGCGGCGTCGGCGGTGCGGGCGTGGCCCTTGGCGAGCAGCGTGCCGCAGATGCGCGCGTAGTCCATCAGCCCCGACCCGTCGATCCCCTCGACGGTGATCGCGCCCTTCATGTCACGGAACTGGCGCACGTAGTACTGGCGGTTGTCCACGGTGGTCCAGCCGAGCAGCCGGTCGCTCACCGTCTGCAGCGCCTGCTGGTACTCGACCACCCGCTGGCCCTGGTGCGCGTGCCGCGGCGCCTCGCCGTGCACGTAGCGCGCCACGCACGACCGGCGGGCCTGCTTGGCCTGCAGGAACAGCGGGTCGGCCGGGCCGTTGCCGAACAGCAGGGCGATGTAGGCGCGCAGTCCGACGCTGCCGACGCCGACGACCTTCATGGCGACGTCGGCGACCTGGTAGCCGGACAGCAGCCGCTGCCAGTGCCGCGGCAGCGTGCCCAGGTAGTCGTCGAGCCCGGCGACCAGCCGCTCCGCCTCGTCGGGCGCCAGGTTGGTGACCAGCGGCGGCTGGTCGACGATGCGACGGGTGCCATCCCGCACCGCCGTCAGCTTCGGCAGCGCGCGGTCGCTGGTGCGGCCGCGCGCCTTCTCGGCGGCCCGCTCGATCTCGAAGCGCAGCGCGTAGTCCGCCGTCTCCGCGCGCATCCGGTCGATGTCGAGCCGCTCGTACGACTGCTCCAGCAGCGGCAGCTCGCTCAGCCGCCTGACCTGCCGGCGGTACGCCCGTACGCACCAGGCCACCGCGTCGGCGCAGGTGTCCTCGGCGAAGCCGTTCTGGCGCCCGGCCACCCAGGCGCTGGCGGTCAGCCGCCGCAGGTCCCACTCCCAGGCGCCCGGGTGGGCCTCGTCGAAGTCGTTCAGGTCGAAGACCAGGTCCCGCTCCGGGGAGGCGTAGAAGCCGAAGTTGCCGAGGTGCGCGTCCCCGCAGATGACCGCCGTGAGCCCGGTCGCCGGCAGGCGCGAGAAGTCCTCGGCCATGATGGCCGCGTTGCCCCGCAGGAAGGCGTACGGCGAGGCGCACATCCGGCCGACGCGGACGGGGATCAGCCGCTCCACCCGGCCGACGTGGCTCAGCTCGACCATGTCCACCGGGTCGGGCCGGCCGGCCCGCACGCGCCAGCGCCCCAGCGCGCTGCGGGGCACCTTCCTGCGCAGGGCGCGGCCGGCCGCGCGCCGGTCGGCCCGCTCGGGCCGGTCCGCAGCTCGCGCGAACCCCATGCCACCTCGCTCCTTTGGCGGTGAAACCAACCGTCCTAGGCGCGAGTGTTCCCGACGGCGCCGCCCGCCGCCACCCCCGCGGCCGCGCTCAGCCCGCGATCGCCCGGCGCAGCGCGGCCGGCACCACCAGCGCCCGGTCCGCGGCGCGCCGGCTGGCCAGCGCCGCCGCGGCCGCCGGCTGGGTGAACGGGACCGTGTCCGGCTGGCAGACGGTGCCGGCAGCGGGCACCAGGCTGCTGAGCAGGTACCGGCTCACGTGCCCGTCGATGCAGGCGGACTCGAACAGCGTGGTGTGGCCCCAGCCGGCGAGCGTGAGCAGCCGCGAGCGCGGCAGCAGTCCGGCGAGCGTGACGGCGCCCTGGTAGCGGGTCGCCGGGTCGAAGCGGTTGCCGACGACCAGCACGGGGTTGCTGGTGGCCTCGGTGAACGGGCCCATGTAGCGGTCGGCGTCGTGCCCCGGCCACGGCTGGCAGATGCTCGAGATCCAGGTCCAGAGGCGGCCGAAGTAGGGGAAGCGCCGGTCGGACGCGCGCGCCGCCCGCGCCCAGGCGCCAACCGACGCCGGGTTGTCGCTGTCGGTGCAGAAGACCCCTGGGCCGCCCTCGACGAAGTTCTCGTAGTCGGCCTGGTAGGCGCCGAGCTCGCGCCGCAGCGAGCGCAGCGAGGCGGCCGCGGCCTGCGGGCGCGTCAGCTCGTCGAGCTGCTGCAGGAACTGCGCCAGGTCCGCCCAGGACTCGGGGCTGTACATCGCGCCGAGCGTGGTCGCCACCAGGTCGGCGTAGGTGAACGGCTGCGTCCCACCCTGGCCGTCGGGGAGCTGGGCCGGCTCGGCGAGCAGGCGCCTGGCGAGCTTCCGGTAGCGCAGGCGCGGGTCGCCCTCGGAGAAGGCGCAGTTGTCGCCGCCGTGGTTGCAGAGGGTGAAGAACTGCCGCAGCGTCGCGTAGGCGCCCTGGTCGCTGCGCAGCCGGGTGGAGAACGGCTGCGTGCGGGCCTGCCTGCCGCGCCCGGTCGACCAGGCGATCGGGTCGAGCACGCCGTCGACCACCAGGGAGCGCACCTTGCCGGGGAACAGGTTGGCGTAGGTCGCGCCGAGGTAGGTGCCGTAGGAGTAGCCGACGTAGGTCAGCTTGCGGTCGCCCACCGCCTGGCGCAGCAGGTCGAGGTCGCGGGCGGCGTCGGCGGTCGCCATGTGGTCGCGGATGGCGCCGCCGCGGGCCGCGCAGGCGTCCGCGAGCTTGCGGTCGGACTCGACCCAGACGCGCTCCTCGTCCCGGGTCACCGGGAACGCCATCGGCGCCAGCACCGCCAGCGCGTCGTCGAGGCTGTCGAAGCAGCGCAGCGGCGCGCTGCGGATGATGCCGCGCGGGTCGAAGCCGACCAGGTCGAAGCGGGCCCGGACCTCGTCGGAGAACAGGACGTCGCCGAGGGCGCGGACGAAGTCGACGCCGGAGCCGCCCGGCCCGCCGGGGTTGAGGAAGAGCGAGCCGATCCGGTGCGCGGGGTCGCTGGCCGGCCGCCGGATGAGCGCCAGCGAGATCTTCTGCCCGCCCGGGTCGTCGTAGTCGAGCGGCACCAGGGCGGTGGCGCACTGGAAGCCGTCGCCGCAGTCGCTCCAGCTCAGGTGCGGGACGGGCGCGCCGCCGGCGGACGCCGCCGGGGCGGCCGCGGGCACGCCCAGCAGCGCGGCGGCCAGGCCGGCGGCGAGGAGCGCGGGCACGGTGCGCCGGAGTCGGTGTCGGGCGGAAAGGATGGCTGCCATGGGGTGCCCCTTCCTTGGTCGCCTGCACCGGCTCCTCGGGGACGCCGGCGATGGTCGCGCGGATGCTATCGCCGGCCCCCGGCGCCGTCACCAATGCCCCGGGCATGCGCTCGCGGCCACGACCGGCGACACTGTGGCGGCGGATCCCGACCCAGGAGGTGGACGTGCGTCGATCGGCCGCCGCGGCCGGGAGCGCGGTGTTCTTCGCGCTGGCGCCGGGCGTGGTGGCGGGGCTGGTCCCCTGGTGGCTCACCGGCTGGCGGGTGCGGACGCCGCTACCGTTCTGGGCGCCGCTCCGGGTGGTGGGGGTTGCCTTGCTCGCCGTGGCGGTGCCCGTGCTGCTGAGCGCGTTCGTGCGGTTCGTCGTGGAGGGGGTCGGCACGCCGGCGCCGGTCGCGCCGACCAGCAAGCTGGTCGTCGGCGGGCTCTACCGCTACGTCCGCAACCCGATGTACCTCGCGGTCGTCGCGGCGATCGTCGGCCAGGCGCTGTTGCTGGGCCAGCCGGGGCTGCTGCTCTACGCGGCCGTCGTCGGTGCGGCCATGGCCACCTTCGTCTACGGGTACGAGGAGCCGACGCTCGCCATCCAGTTCGGCGCGCAGTACGAGGCCTACCGGCGTGCCGTGCCGGCCTGGTGGCCACGCCGGCATCCGTGGCGACCCATGAGCGACGAGCGGCCCTGACGCCGGCACGCCGTGCGGGCGGCGATCGCCGCCAGGGCGGCGGACTCCACCGCCCGCGCGATCGCGGCGGGGGAGAGGCTCTCCGAGCGCGCGGCCAGCAGGTCGACATCCAGGTCCGGGCTGGTGGGCCGGTCGCGGAGCTGCACCCGGAAGATCGCCGTCCGGCCCGCCTCGTCGGGCAGGTCGACCCGGATGTGGCGGTCGAACCGCCCAGGCCCACGCCGTTAACGGGTGGGCGCCGGGCCGACCGTCGCCACGCGGTCAGGAGCCGCCGACGGGGACGACGTGCCCGTCGCTGAGGACGATGCCGTCGTGGCAACGGGCCTCGACCGCGCCGCCGCCGTACTGCTCGGCGTAGAGCCGCGCGTACATGCCGTCGCGCCGGAGCAGCTCGTCGTGGCTGCCCGCCTCGACCACCTGCCCGCGGTCGAGGGCGTAGATCACGTCGGCGGCGCGGATGGTCGACAGCCGGTGCGCGATCGCGACGGTGGTGCGGCCGCGCATCAGCGGCGCCAGGGCCGCCTGCACCAGGCGCTCGTTGGCGGTGTCGAGCGCGCTGGTCGCCTCGTCGAGGATCAGCACGCGGGGGTCCTTGAGGATGACCCGGGCGATGGCGAGGCGCTGCTTCTCCCCGCCGGAGAGGCGGTAGCCGCGCTCGCCGACGACGGTGTCGTAGCCGTCCTCGAACTCGAGGATGCGGTCGTGGATCTGCGCCGCCCGGGCGGCCGCCTCGAGCTCCTCCTCGGCGGCGTCCGGGCGCGCGTACACGAGGTTCTCGCGGATGGTCGCGTGCAGCAGGTAGCTCTCCTGGGTGACCATGCCGATCGCGTCGGCGAGGCTGCCGAGCGAGACGCCGCGCACGTCGACGCCGTCGAGCCGCACCGCGCCGCGGGTCGCGTCGTAGAGCCGCGGCACCAGGTAGGAGATGGTCGTCTTGCCGGCGCCGCTCGGACCGACGAGCGCGACCAGCATGCCAGGCTCGATCCGCAGCCGGACGCCACGCAGCGCCCAGCGGCGCTGGCCGTTCTGGCCGTCGCCGTCGCGGGCCGCGCCGTCGCCGCCCGAGCCGTCGTAGCTGAACCAGACGTCGTCGAGCTCCACCGCGCCGCGCACCGGCTGCGGCAGGGGACGCGCGCCGTCGGCGTCGACGATGTCCGGCTCGAGGTTCAGGTAGCCGAAGACCCGCTCGAACAGCGCCAGCGAGCTGGTCACCTCGGTGGCGACCTGGAGGAGCTGCCCGATCGGGAAGAACAGCCGCGACTGCAGGGTGGTGAACGCCACCAGCGTCCCCGGGGTGATCCCGTGGGTGAAGCCGGCGAGCAGGTACACCAGCGCCGGCGTGATCGAGAAGAAGGTGGAGACGATCGCGAAGAAGGTCCGGCCGATCATCTGCTGGCGCACCTGGAGCGCGGCCAGCCGCCGGTTCTGCTCGTCGTAGCGGGCGGTCTGGGCGGCCTGGCGCCCGAACACCTTGGCGAGCAGGACGCCGGAGACCGAGAGGGTTTCCTCGGTGAGCGCGCTCATGTCGGCGAGGGCGCTCTGCGTCTCCGCGCTCACCTGCCGGCGCCGGCGCCCGACGACCCTGGTGAGCCACGCGAACAGCGGCAGCGTCGCCAGCGACAGCAGGGTCAGCTGCCACGACAGCACCAGCATGGCGACCAGCGTGGACAGCAGGATGACGCCGTTGGCCAGGATGGTGCTGGCCGTGTCGGTGATCACCGTCTGCAGGCCGCCGACGTCGTTGGCCAGGCGCGACTGGATCTCGCCGGTGCGGGTGGCGGTGAAGAAGCGCAGCGACAGCGACTGCAGGTGCTCGTAGAGCCGGGCGCGCAGGTCGCGCATCACCCGCTGCCCGACGGTGTTGGTGAGGTAGCTCTGGTACACGCCGACCGCCGAGGCGACGACCGGGACCGCGATCATCAGCGTGACCAGCTCGACCAGCAGCCTGATCCTGGGCCCGCCCGGCGCGAACAGGGCGCGGTCGAACACCACCTTGATCAGCAACGGGCTCACCACGCCGAGCCCGGAGGTCACCAGGATGAGCAGCGCCACCACCAGCACCTGACCCCGGTACGGCCGGAACTGCTCCACCACCTGCCGCAGCAGCTGCCGGTCCGCCCCACCCCTGGATTCCTTCATGCCCCAATGGTAGCGACGGCGGTGGCCTGATACGCCCCGCCCGGGTCGTAGCGGGCGGGGATTCGCGTGGGGTCAGAGGCCCGCAAGGTATGCAGCGTGCGCTAGGAGCTGGCAGCGTGAGCCTGGTGGCGTCAATCCCGCGCGTCGAGCAACTGCCGCGCGCGCAGGAACACCCCGTCCAGCATCGGCTCGGTGAGGCGCCTGGTCGAGGTGTTCTGCTGGCTCACGTGGAAGCTCCCGAGCAGCGCCCGGCCGTTGGGCAGCGCCGCCTCGGCGCCGTGGCCGAAGCGCGGCTTCGGCCGGACGGGGCCGAGGTGGCGCAGGGCCGTGTCCCAGGCGTAGGCGCCGAGGGCGACCACCACGCGGACGGTCTCCAGCAGCGCCAGCTCGCGCTCCAGCCACGGGGCGCAGTTGTCCCGCTCCTCGGGGAGCGGCTTGTTCTCCGGCGGCGCGCACTTGACCGGCGCGGTGATGTAGCAGTCGGTGAGCGCCAGCCCGTCGTCGCGGGAGACCGAGCGCGGCTGGTTGGCGAAGCCGGTACGGTGGAGGCTGGCGAACAGCCAGTCGCCGGAGCGGTCGCCGGTGAAGATCCGCCCGGTGCGGTTGCCGCCGTGGGCGGCGGGGGCGAGGCCGAGGATCAGCAGGCGAGCGCGCGGGTCGCCGAAGCCCGGCACCGGCCGGCCCCAGTAGTCCCAGCTCCGGTAGGCGGCACGCTTCTCGCGGGCGACCTGCTCACGCCAGGCGACCAGGCGCGGGCAGCGGCGGCACTCGACCACCTCCAGGTTGAGCTTCTCGAACTGCTCGCCGGGTGTCGCCACGTTCGTCCGTGCCACTGCAGCGCTCCAGGTCGGCCAGGCTCGGGGGTGCGGTGCGTGCTGAGTTTGCCGGGGACGGGCCGGCTCCGCCACGCCCCTGGCGTCCTCGGTACCATCCCGGCATGGAGATCGCCGAGGCGCTGCGGGCACGGCTCGCCGCCGCCGGGCTGGAGCCGCCCGCCGACCCGCGGGAGCGGGAGCGGATGGAGCGTGACCTGGCCGTCCACCTGGCGCGGATGGCTGAGCTGGCGCAGGCGGCGGAGCTGCGGCCGGACGAGCCGCCCTACACCGACCCGACCGGCGCGGCCGGGCCGGCGTGACCGTGGTGACGTCCAGCGCCGCGCTGGTGGAGGAGGCGCTGGGGCGCATCGAGGCGCTCGACGGGCGCCTCGGCGCGTTCGTCGCGGTGCTGGCGGACGAGGCCAGGGCGGAGGCCGCAGCCAGGGACGCCGAGCGGGCGGCCGGGCGGGTGCGGGGGCCGCTGCACGGCCTGCCCGTCGCGGTCAAGGACCTGATCGACGTCGCCGGCGTGGTGACCGCCGCCGGGTCGCCGAAGCTGGCGGCGAACCGCGCGGAGCGGGACGCGCCGCTGGTCGAGCGGTTGCGCGCGGCCGGCGCGGTGGTCGTCGGCAAGACCCGCACCCACGAGTTCGCCTACGGCGTGCTCACCCCCGGCACGGTCAACCCGTGGGACGAGTCCCGCATCCCCGGCGGGTCCAGCGGCGGATCGGCCGCGGCGGTGGCGGCGGGGCTGGTGCGGCTCGCGCTCGGCAGCGACACCGCCGGGTCCGTCCGCATCCCGGCGGCCTGCTGCGGCGTTGTCGGGTTCAAGCCCACCTACGGCGCCGTGCCGACCAGCGGCGTGCAGCCCTTGTCCTGGTCCTGCGACCACTGCGGCCCGATCGCCGCCAGCGTGGCCGAGGCCGGCCTGCTCTTCGAGGTGCTTTCCGGCACGCCCGCGCCGCCGCCCGCCCCGCCGGACCACCTCCGCCTTGGCCGCCTGGTCGGCGACGACCTGGCGATGGTGGCCCCGGCCGTTGACGAGGAGCTCGAGCGCCTGTGCGGACGGCTGCGGCAGGCCGGCGCCCGCATCGACGAGGTGGAGCTGCCGTTGGCGGCGGCCAGGTCGGCGGTCGCCGCGATCGTGCTGCCCGAGATGGCCACGGCGCACGCCCGGCTGCTCGCCGAGTCTGGCGAGGAGGGCTACGGCTCGCGCGTGCTCGCCGGGATCCGGCTCGGCCAGAGCAGCCTCGCCACCGAGTACCTCGCCGGGCTGCGCTACCGCGGCCGCTTCGTCGCGCTGGTGGAGGAGCTGCTCGCCGACCGTGACGCGCTGCTGCTGCCCACCATCCCGGTGGTCGCGCCGGAGCGGGCCGCCCGCGTGGTCAGGCTTCCCGACGGTGGCGAGATGGGCGTGCAGGTGGCGCTGACCGCCCTGCCCGGTGCCTTCAACTGCTCCGGCTCACCGGTGGTGTCGCTGCCGGTCGGGCTGGCCGCCGGCCTGCCGGTCGGCGCGTCGCTGGTCGGCCGCATCGGCGGCGACCACGAGCTGCTCCGGGTCGCGGCGGCGGTCGAGGACGCCGCCGGCTTCGACCCCCAGCCCGCCCTCCACGCGGAAGCGGTCCGGGCTCGGCCCGATGGCCGATCGTAGAACCGCCGCCCACCTCCCGCCCGCTTGTGCGTAACTGCCCACCTGGCCGGTGGTCTGGTTGAATGCGGACCAGCGGCGAAGGTGGCGCGGGAGGCGACGTGAAGAACCATGGGCGGGGGGACAGGGGCGAGCC
The DNA here is from genome assembly GCA_036377075.1 of Actinomycetes bacterium. Lineage (GTDB taxonomy): Bacteria > Actinomycetota > CALGFH01 > CALGFH01 > CALGFH01 > DASUZB01. The sequence continues at coordinate 46,756 of DASUZB010000319.1, forward strand.
CGCACGGAGCCAGGACGAGCAGGCCGACGCGACCGGCGCGCCGGCGAAGCCGGCCAAGGGTGGGGCCGAACCTGCCGAGGCCGTGGCGCGGCCGAAGCCCAGCCGGCCGGAGCGGGTCGCCGGCCGCGGCCGGCACGGCCAGGTGAAGACCGAGGCCTGGGCGCGGACCCCGCCTGCCCAGCTGGTCCGCGGCGCCGTCCAGGCCGGGCTGCTGGTGCCGCTGCTCCGCTTCATCTCGCCCTTCAACGTGATCGGCAGGCGCAACCTGAGCGACCTCAAGGGGCCGGCGGTGTTCGTGGCCAACCACCAGAGCCACTTCGACGCGCCCATCTGCCTGGCCGCCCTCGGCGGCCGGGTGCGCCGGCGGCTGGTGATCGCGGCCGCGGCCGACTACTTCTACAGCGGCCCGGTGAAGGGCGTGGCCGCCTCGCTGGCGCTCGGTACGGTGCCGTTCGTCCGCCAGGGAAGCTCCAGCCGCGAGTCCCTGCAGATGCTCAAGGACCTGATCGAAAAGGGCTGGTCGGTGCTGATCTTCCCGAGCGGGACGCGCGGTAAGGCCGGCCCCTTCAAGAAGGGCTTCGCCTACCTGGCGATCGACACCCAGGTCCCGGTCGTACCCGTCTACCTGCACGGGCTGGAGCGGGTCATGCCCAAGGGCTCGTTCGTGCCACTGCCGGGCGGCGTCGCGGTCGGCATCGGCCCGCCCATCCCGCCCGGGAACGACTACAACGACCTGGTCAAGCGGGCCGAGGCCGCGGTCGCCGAGGCCGGGAAGCTGGTCGCGCGCCTGGGCGGGACCTGACCGCGGATGCCCCACAACCCCTTCGGCAACGACCTGTTCCTGCCCGTCCTCGTCCGGGTGGTGCTGCTGATCGTCGCCGGCCTCGCCGGGGTGGTGCTGGCCCAGCGCCGTCCCCTGCGGGTCCTGCGCCGGTCCACCTTCTTCAGCCGCACCCGCACCTGGTTCTGGATGGCCCCGTTGTTCCTGGTGTGCGTGTTCACCGGCGGGTTCGTGGCGTTCCTGCTGGCCACCTTCGTGCTGGTGCAGGGCCTGTCGGAGTTCGCCCGCATCGCCGGTATCGACCGCCGCTACGCGCTGCTGCTGATGCTCTGGTCCCAGGTCGGTCTGCTGGTCGCGGCGCTAGCACGGGAGTACTTCCTGTTCCTGCCGTTCGGCTTCCTCATCCTGCTGACGCTGGTCCCGATCGTCTCCGGCGAGGTCGCCGACGCGCGCTCGCAGGTCGGCAGCACCCTGTTCGGCTACATCTACATCGCGCTGCCGCTGGCCTACATCGTGTTCGCCAAGGCGGCCCAGCCGTGGGGCCTGAACTTCCTGGTGATCGTGACCGTCGCGGTGGCCTTCTCGGACATCGCCGCCCACGCGGTCGGTGTCGCCCTCAAGGGCCCGAAGATGATCCCGCGCATCAACCCGGACAAGACCTGGAGCGGCGCGCTCGGCAACCTGGTCGGCGCTGCGGTCGGGGTCGCCCTGCTCGCCATCGCCATCCCCGACGAGTGGACCGTCGCCGGCGTGGTCGTGCTGGTGCTGATGATCGCCGTCGGCAGCGTCTGGGGCGACGTGACCGAGAGCCTGGTCAAGCGCGCCTTCCAGGTCGAGCGGGGGAGCACGGTGCTGTTCGGCTTCGGTGGCATCCTCGACCGGGTCGACTCCCTGCTGATGGCGCTGCCGCTGTGCTACTACTCCCTGATCCTGGTCAACAACCTGGTCCGCTGAGCCTGACGCTTTGGACCGTCGGGCACGGCACGGCCGGCCAGCAGGAGCTGGCGGAGCTGCTGGCCGGGGCCGGGATCGAGAACGTCGTCGACGTGCGTACCGCCCCGGGCAGCCGCCGCCACCCCCAGTTCCGCCGCGAGGCGATGGCCGGCTGGCTGCCCGAGGTCGGGATCGGCTACCGCTGGGAGCGGGCGCTGGGCGGCTGGCGCAAAGCGGACCCGGCGTCGGCGGTCAACCACGTGCTGCGCCACCCGGGCTTCCGTGGCTACGCCGACTACATGCGCACGCCGCCGTTCTGGGCCGCACTCGACGGGTTGCTGGCCGGCGCGGCCGGGGCCACGACCGTCGTGCTGTGCTCCGAGAGCCTCTGGTGGCGCTGCCACCGGCGGCTGCTGGCCGACGCGGTGGTGCTGGTGCGCGGCGTCGAGGTCCTGCACCTGCGCCACGACGGCGGGGTCGAGCCGCACCGCCCGACCGACGGCGTGCGCCGGGACGGCGACCTGCTCGCCTACGACGTCGGCGCGACCCCGCCGCTGCCGCCGGCGTGAGCCGGGGGTGGCCCACCGACCGTTTGGGTAGAGTAGGCGGCCATGCGGAGCGTCGAGCTGAACGTCGATTCCCGGGGAAGGCACGTCCTCGACCTGACTGACCGGGTGGCGGCGTTCGCCGCCGAGGCGGGCGGGGACGGGCTGCTGCACGTCTTCGTGCCGCACGCCACCGCCGGGCTGGCGGTGATGGAGACCGGCTCCGGCTCCGAGGAGGACCTCGAGGCGGTGCTCGAACGGCTCCTTCCCCGGGACGACCGCTGGGTGCACCGCCACGGCAGCCGCGGCCACGGCGCCGACCACCTCCTGCCGGTCTTCGCCGGGCCGTCCCTCACCGTTCCCGTGGAGGGCGGCCGGCTGCTGCTCGGCACCTGGCAGCGCATCTGCCTGGTCGACCTCAACGATGACAACCCGCGCCGCCGCGTCCGCCTGTCGCTCCTCGCCGGCTAGGACTGGACGCCGCTGAGCTGGACGGATTGGCACATCTCGGCGAATCTCGAGGCGCCCGAGCCGGAGCGATGGGTGGAGCCGAGCGAGCATGACCCGGCTGCCGAAAAGAGCGAGCCGGCCGATGGGAACCAGCGGGTGGAACCGTCCCGCTCCCGTGCCATGCCACTGCGGACGTAGGCCGCCACGCCCGCTCGATATGCTCGCGTCGAGCTACGTTGATGTACCCAGAAGGGTGGCGCTTGGCTGGCACCAGCCTCCAAGAATTTCCCAAGGTTCTGCTCCGTAGAACTACTTAAGCGGAGCTCGGAGACCCTTCTGCGGGAGGTCTCGCCGCAGGTAGCGAGCTTGCCGGCGGCTTGTGCGATTGCCTGGCGATTTGCATTTCCATATCGATTTGGGCAAAGCTTGATACACGCCATCCGGGAGTCTCAACCCCCTGGCGACCTCCCCCCAAGTCGCTTGGAGACCCGAGGAGGCGAGAAAGAAAGGGCGACACCCCCCGTGCCTCCCGTAAGACGGGCATCACGAAGAGCCCGCGATACCAATTCAGTCCGTCGCTCCCCCCGGCGGCGGACTGAATTGGTCACTCTCACCGCAAGTCGTGCGAACGGAACAGCGAACGGTCGCCGCCCAGGCGGCCGAGCCCGAGGCGATGCCGTGAAGATGTCAACCACCTGGTCGTAGGGAAGCGCCCGTCGCGACGGCTTTCAGCCTCCCGGGTCAGACAGCTTCCCTGCCAGAGGCGGCGCGGTCCCCGCGCCGCCTCTTTCGTTGCCGATGGCTGCGGCCCGGTCCTCGCGCCAGTAGCATGCCGCCGAGGGGTCCGGGGGCT
>DASUZB010000320.1:0-11382 GCA_036377075.1 Actinomycetes bacterium
GGCGGCGCAGGCCGCCCGCCGCGCCGCCGCCCCGGTCCTCGCCGGCATCCCCTCCGGCTGGCGCAACAACCCGTCGCAGCCGCAGCGGGTCAGCTTCGACGGCGAGCACGGCGCGGTCGAGGTCGCCTACCGCTTCCACCGTGGCGGGGTCGACCTGGCCGTCGACGGCGCGCCCGTGGACGGGCTGCGCCTGCGGGAGTGCCGGCCCGACGTGGTCGACCTGGAGACCGGCGGGGTGCGCCGCCGCTTCGAGGTGCACCGCGTCGGCGCGGAGCACTTCGTCGACTCGCCGCTCGGGCCGGTGGCGCTGCGCGAGCGCCCGCGTTTCCCGGAGACCGCCGGCGCGGTGGAGCGTGGCTCGCTCACCTCGCCCCTCCCCGGGGTCGTCCGCCGCGTGACCGTGGCGGTGGGCGAGCGGGTCGCCGCCGGCGCGGTCCTGGTCGTCGTCGAGGCGATGAAGACCGAGCACCGGGTGGCCACCTCCCACCCGGGCGTGGTGCGCGAGCTGCTGGTCGCCGAGGGCCAGCAGGTCGACGCCGGCATGCCGCTCGCCGTGGTCGACGCCGACGGGCAGGCACAGGACGACGCCAACCCAGCACCGGAGCGTAGGGAGTAGCGATGGACTTCATCGAGACGGCCGAGCAGCGGATGCTGCGCGACGCGGTCGCCAAGATCGCCGCCGACTTCGGCCGCGAGTACTACGCCGAGAAGGTCCGCAGCGGTGCCAAGACGACCGAGCTGTGGCAGGCCGTCGCGAACGCCGGCTACGTCGGCGTCTGCCTGCCCGAGGAGTACGGCGGCGGGGGCATGGGCATCAGCGAGCTCGCGATCGTGGTGGAGGAGCTGTCCTCGGGCGGCTGCCCGCTGCTGCTGTTGATGGTCACCCCGGCGATCACCGGCACGCTGATCGCCCGCTTCGGCACGCCCGAGCAGCGCGAGCGGTGGCTGCCCGCGATGGCCGCGGGGACCAAGATGGCGTTCGCCATCACCGAGCCGGACGCCGGCTCCAACACCCACCGGCTGTCCACCGTCGCGACCAGGGAGGGCGACGGCTGGCGCATCCGCGGCACCAAGTACTACACCTCCGGCGTGGACGAGAGCGAGGCGATCCTGGTGGTCGCGAAGACCGGCGTCCACGAGGGCAGCGACCGCGGCATGCTGTCGCTGTTCGTCGTCGACTCGGACGCGCCCGGCCTGCAGAAGACGCTCATCCCGGTCAGCCTTTTCGCGCCCGAGAAGCAGTTCACCCTGTTCTTCGACGACGTGGTGGTGCCCGCCGACCGGCTCCTCGGCGACGAGGGCGACGGGCTGCGGCAGGTCTTCCACGGGCTCAACCCGGAGCGGATCATCGGCGCGGCCGGCGCCAACGGCGCCGCCCGCTACGCGCTGGCGAGGGCGGTCTCCTACGCCAACCAGCGGCAGGTCTGGGACGTGCCGATCGGCGCCCACCAGGGCCTCGCCCACCCGCTGGCCGAGGCGAAGATCAACGTGGAGCTGGCGCGCCTGATGACGCAGAAGGCCGCCTGGCTGCACGACCACGGCCAGAAGGGCGCCGGCGAGGCGGCCAACATGGCCAAGTTCGCCGCCGCCGAGGCGAGCCTGCAGGCGATCGACGCCGCCATCCAGACCCACGGCGGCAACGCCTACGCCACCGAGTACGGCCTGGCCGAGATGTGGGCCGGCATCCGCGCGCTGCGCACCGCGCCGGTGAGCCGCGAGATGATCCTCAACTACGTGGCCGAGCACTCCCTGCGGCTGCCGCGCTCCTATTAGGCCGGCGCCTGGCTGTCGCGGAGGTAGGCGTCGGCCTGGAGGGTGAACAGCTCGGCGTAGCGTCCCTGGCAGGCCATGAGCTGCTCGTGGGTGCCGTGCTCGGCGATCCGGCCGTCGGCCAGCACGTAGATCCGGTCGGCCGAGCGGACGCTCGAGAACCGGTGGGAGACCAGCAGGACGGTGCGGCCGGCGAGCAGGCTGCGGATGCGCCGGAACAGCTCGTGCTCGGCCTTGGGGTCGAGGGCGGCGGTCGGCTCGTCCAGGATGATGAACGGCGCGTCGCGGAAGAACGCCCTGGCCAGGGCGACCCGCTGCCACTGGCCGACCGACAGGTCGGTGCCGCCGAGGAACTCGGGCCCGAGCATGGTCTCGTAGCCGGCGCGCAGCGCGGCCAGGAACTCGTCGGCGCCGGCCTGGCCGGCGGCGGCGCGGACCGCGTCGAGGTCGTCGATCGCCTCCACCTGGCCCAGGCCGATGTTGTCGCGGGCGGGCAGGTGGTAGCGGATGAAGTCCTGGAAGATCACGGCCACCGAGCGCCGCAGCTGGTCGGGGTCGACCGTCGCCACGTCGGTGCCGTCCCACAGGATCCGGCCCCGCTCGGGGTGGTACAGGCCGGCGAGCAGCTTGGCGAGGGTGGTCTTGCCCGAGCCGTTCTCGCCGACCAGGGCCACCACCTCGCCGGCGTCGACGTGGAGGCGGACGTCCTGCAGGGCCGGCTGCGCGCCGCTCGGGTAGGTGAAGGTGACCTCGTCCACCTCCAGGCGCGCGAACCCCCGCGGGGCGGGGCCGGTCGGGCGGGCCGCCTCGGCCTCGGGCAGCAGGGCCATGAAGGCCAGGTAGTCGTCGAGGTAGAGGCCCGCCTCGGAGAGGGACCCGGCGGCGTAGCCGGCCTGGGTCAGGCGCCCCCCGACGACCGCCACCCCGGCCACGGCGATGCCGGCCTGCGACAGCGACACCCGCCCGCTCAGCGTCAGCCACGCGACCAGCAGCAGGGTGCCGGCGAGCGCCACCCCGATCGCCAGGTTGGCGGTCAGGGCGTAGCGGAGGTGCCGCCTGGCCACCCCGCGCAGCTCGGCGAGTCGCTCGTCGTACAGCTGCTGGTAGCGGCGGTGCAGGTAGGGGGCCAGGCCGAAGCCGCGCACCTCCTTGGCGGTGTCCCGGTCGGTGAGCAGGCTGGCCAGGTACTGGCGCTCGCGGTCGCGTGGCGTCATCCGCCAGAAGAAGCGGAAGAACGCCTCCCCGCGGCGGGAGGCGACCAGCCAGGCGGGCAGGAACACGGCCGCCACCAGCGGCAGCAGCAGCGGCTCGATGGCGACCAGGGCGGCCACCACCCCGAGCACCCCGACCGCCGCCCCGGCCAGGCCGGAGACGCCGTAGGCGAGGTTCAGCGGCTGGTGGGCGCTGGTCCGGACGCGCTGGAGGCGGTTGTGGAAGCTCGGGGTGTCGAACGCCACCAGGTCGACGGCCCGTGCCACCTCCAGGACGCGCTCCTCGACGTGGCGGCTGACCAGCTCGCCGAGGATCTGCTGGCGCTCGCGCTGCATCGCCGAGGCGAGGAACGACGCCACCGCGATGGCGGCCACCGCCAGCGCCCACGGCACCAGCGGGCGCAGCGAGGCGGCGGCGCCGGTTCCGCCGGCGGCGGCGCCCAGCAGCGCCCGCAGGGCGCGCTGGCCGACCAGCAGCTGGGCGGCCACACCGAGCCCGCCGGCCGCCTGCAGGGCGGTGGAGACGACCAGGTCGCGGCGGCCGGCCGCCCAGAGCAGGCGCAGCCCCTGGGCGGTCAGCCTGGGCAGTTGGCGGACCTCGACCTTGGCCTCGGGGTCTGGCTGGACGTCGAAGATGGTGGTGGGCGCGGGCTCAGCGGCATCCATGACCCGACTATGCGCCTGGTCCCGATCAGGTTCCACGCAATTCAGGCAAGCCGGCGGAGGCGGGTTTATGTCCGAACCTGCCTGGATGCCCGATCTTGCCGGCAGTGCCGGGTCGCGGCGGCCGGTGGCCGGGGCGACAATGGGCCGACACCGCGAGGCGAGGCCGATCCTCGCCCGCGAGCGGCGGTGGGGCGAGCACGAGGGGGTCCCGGGGTGGCGCTGTCGGCATACATCCTCATCCAGACCGAGGTCGGCAGGGCGGGCGCGGTCGCCAAGACCGTCGGCGCGATCCAGGGCGTGCAGGTCGCCGAGGGCGTCACCGGCCCCTACGACGTGATCGCACGCGCCGAGGCGCGCAACGTCGACGAGCTGGGCAAGCTGGTGGTCGCGAGGGTCCAGGCGGTCGAGGGCATCACCCGCACCCTCACCTGCCCGGTCGTCCACCTGTAACGTCGCGGGCTCGTTGACAGCGGTGGGGGCGGCTTCGTAGAACTCGTTCGGCTGCCTCGCGACCTGGCATGCCCCGATCCCTGGCACCGGCGAGCTCGGTGCCGGGCCCCCCGTTCGGGAGGAACCATGGCCACCGATGTACCGGTCGACCGCCGTCCAAGCTCCCGGCTCGACGCCTTCTTCCACATCTCCGAGCGCGGCTCGACGGTCGAGCGCGAGGTCCGCGGCGGTTTCGCCACCTTCTTCACCATGGCCTACATCGTGGTCCTGAACCCGCTGATCCTCGGCGGGGCCAAGGACGCCGGCGGCGACCAGCTCGACCTCGGCCAGCTCACCACGTCCACCGCGCTGGTGGCGGCCGTCATGACGTTGCTGATGGGGATCTGGGGCCGCTACCCGTTCGCGATCGCGGCCGGCCTCGGGCTCAACGCGGTGGTGGCCTTCCAGCTCGCCAGCCAGATGTCCTGGCCGGACGCGATGGGCCTGGTGGTGCTCGAGGGCCTGCTGATCACGCTGCTGGTCGCGACCGGCCTGCGCCACGCGGTGATGGACGCGATCCCGCTGGCCCTCAAGCAGTCGATCAGCGTCGGCATCGGCCTGTTCATTGCGTTCATCGGGATGGTCGACGCCGGCTTCGTGCGCCGCATCCCCGACGCCGCCAACACCGTCGTCCCGGTGCAGCTCGGCATCGGCAACCGGCTGGTGGGCTGGCCGACGCTGGTGTTCTGCGTCGGCCTGCTGCTCACCGTCGTGCTGGTCGCGCGGCGCGTGCGCGGCGCGATCCTGCTCAGCATCATCGCCACCACCATCTTCGCGATCATCGTCAACGCCATCGCCGACGTACCGCCCCGGGTCGACGCGGCCGGCAAGGTGACGCCGACGGGCTGGGGCCTGACCGTGCCGCGGCTGCCCGACAGCCTGGTCGGCTCGCCCGACTTCGGGCTGCTCGGCCACTTCAGCCTCGGCGGCGGCTTCGCCGCGACCGGCGTGCTGGTCGCGGCCCTGTTCGTGTTCACGCTGATGCTCAGCGACTTCTTCGATACCATGGGCACGGTGATCGGCGTCGGCAACGAGGGCGGCCTGCTCGACCGTGAGGGCCGCCTGCCCGGGGTCGGCAACGTGCTGCTGGTCGACAGCCTGGCCGCGGCGGCGGGCGGGGCCGCCTCCTGCTCGTCCAACACCACCTACATCGAGTCGGCGGCCGGGGTCGGGGAGGGCGCCCGCACCGGGCTGGCCAGCGTGGTGACCGGGCTGCTGTTCGTGATCGCGCTGTTCCTCACCCCGCTGGTCGAGGTCGTCCCCTACGAGGCCGCCTCGCCGGTGCTGGTTGTCGTCGGCTTCCTGTTGATGGTGCAGGTGCGCGACATCCCCTGGGGCGACTTCGACCTCGCCCTGCCCGCCTTCCTGACGATCGTGCTGATGCCGTTCAGCTTCTCGATCACCAACGGCATCGGCGCCGGCTTCATCAGCTACGTCGTGATCAAGGCCGTCAGGGGCCGCTGGCGCGAGCCGGGCTGGCTGCTGTGGGGGATCGCCGTGGCGTTCCTGGTGTACTTCGCGATCGACCCGATCGAGCAGCTCCTCGGGATCGGGTAAGACTGCCCCGCAGGTGGGGCGACTGGAAGGCTGGGCGGGCGGCTCACTCGTCGTGCTCGCGTGGCAGCGACTCGACCGTCGCTTGACAGCGTCGGCGGCGGCGGGCAATGGTCGGGGATGGCCGTGCCAGAGCTGGTGGTCAGGGGGCGGCGGGTGGTGACGCCCGGCGGGGTCCTGCCCGCCGCGCTGCGGCTGCGCGGCGGCGTGATCGCCGAGGTCGCCGAGCACGGCGACGTGCCGGCTGGCGTGCCGCTGGTCGAGGCGGGCGAGGCCGTGGTGCTGCCCGGCCTGGTCGACGTGCACGTCCACGTCAACGAGCCGGGGCGCACCGAGTGGGAGGGCTTCGACACCGCCACCAGGGCGGCCGCCGCCGGCGGGGTGACCACCGTGGTCGACATGCCGCTCAACAGCGTCCCGCCGACCACCACGGTCGCCGCGCTGGCGGCCAAGCGCGCCGCCGCCGCCGGGAAGGCCCACGTCGACGTCGCCTTCTGGGGCGGGATCGTGCCAGGCAACCTGGCCGAGTTGCCGGCGCTCGCCGACGCGGGGGTGGTCGGCTTCAAGGCCTTCCTGGTCCCCTCCGGGGTGGACGAGTTCCCCTGCGTCGACGTGGCCGAGCTGGAGGCGGCCATGCGGCTGCTCGCCGCGCGGGACGCGCTCACGGTGGTCCACGCCGAGGCGCCCGGCCCGCTGGCCGAGGGCGCCGCCGCGGCCGCCGGGCGGGACCCGCGGTCCTACCGGACCTGGCTCGCCGCGCGCCCCGACCGGGCGGAGGTGGAGGCGGTGGCGCTCCTCGCCGCGCTCGCCGGGCGCCTGGGCGCGCGCGCCCACGTGCTGCACCTGTCGTCGGCCGAGGCGCTCGCGCCGCTCGCCCGGGCGCGCGCGGCCGGCGCCCGGGTCACCGCGGAGACCTGCCCGCACTACCTGACCCTGGCCGCCGAGGAGGTGCCCGACGGCGCCACGGCGTTCAAGTGCGCCCCGCCGATCCGGGCGGCGGCCAACCGCGAGCGTCTCTGGGCCGCCCTCGCCGGCGGCGGCGTCGACCTGGTGGCCAGCGACCACTCGCCCTGCCCGCCGGCGCTGAAGCGGCCCGGCGACGGCGACTTCCTCGCCGCCTGGGGCGGCATCGCCTCGCTCGGGCTGGCGCTGCCGCTGCTGTGGACCGAGGCCCGCCGCCGCGGCCACGGCCTCGCCGAGCTGGCCGAGTGGCTCTGCGCCGCCCCGGCGCGCCTCGCCGGGCTCGCCGGCAAGGGCGCGCTCGCCCCCGGCAACGACGCCGACCTGGTGCTGTTCGACCCCGAGGCGTCCTTCACCGTCGACCCGGCGGCGCTGGCCCAGCGCCACCCCGTCACCCCGTACGCCGGCCGTACCCTGCACGGCGTGGTGCGCGCCACCTACCTGCGCGGCCAGCAGGTCTGGGACGGGACCCGCCTGACCGCCGCCGCGCGGGGCACCCTGCTCGCGCCTGGTTCCAGGGAGGCGGCGTGAGCGACTGGTCCGAGCTGACCGACCTGGCCGCCAGGCGGCTCGGCGGCATGGTGCTGGCGGCCAACGACGAGTTCTTCGCGCCCAAGGAGCGGCTGCTCGAGCCGGCCGCGCCGGTGTTCGTCCCCGGCCGCTACACCGACCGTGGCAAGTGGATGGACGGCTGGGAGACGCGCCGCCGCCGCGAGCTGGGCCACGACTGGTGCGTCGTCCGGCTCGGCGTGCCGGGCGTGCTCCGCGGCGTGGTCGTCGACACCAGCCACTTCCGCGGCAACCAGCCGGAGGCCTTCTCCCTCGACGGCCTGGCCGCCGACGGGCCAGACCCGCCGGCGGACCTGGGGCCGGACGCCGGCTGGCTGCCGCTGGTCGGGCGCACCCCGCTCGACGCCGACGCGGAGCAGCGCTTCGCCGTCGACGCCGCGTTCCGCGTCACCCACGTGCGCCTGTGCATCCACCCCGACGGCGGCGTGGCGCGGCTGCGGCTCCACGGCGAGCCCCTGCCCGACCTGCGCACCCTGACCGGGCCGGACGGGCGGCTCGACCTGGCCGCCGCGACCAGCGGCGGCGACGCCGTCGCCGCCAGCGAGGAGACCTTCTCCTCGCGCCACCACCTGATCGCCCCGGGCGACGCGGTCGACATGGGCGACGGCTGGGAGACGCGCCGCCGGCGCGGCCCGGGCCACGACTGGGCGGTGGTGCGGCTCGGCGCCGGGGGCGTGGTCGAGCGGGTCGAGCTCGACACCACCCACTACAAGGGCAACTACCCCGACCGTGCCGCCCTGGAGGGCTGCGACGCCCCGGACGCCGGCGCCGGCGAGGTGCCCGCCGCCGGCTGGTGGACGCTGGTGCCCGAGAGCCGGCTCGGGCCGCACGCCAGGCACGTGTTCACCGTGGCCGACGAGCGGCCGGTCACCCACGTGCGGCTGGCCATCCATCCGGACGGCGGGGTCAGCCGCCTGCGGGTGAACGGCCGGGTCCACGACCAGGGCTGGCGGCACTGGGGGGTGCGCTGGCTGAACGCGCTGCCTGCCCGGCAGGCGGAGGAGGAGCTGCTCGCCTGCTGCGGCTCGCGCGAGTGGGCCAGGCAGGTCGTTGCCGCGCGGCCGTGGCCCGGGTGGGACGACCTGACCGCAACCGCCGACCGGGTCTGGGCCGGGCTCGGGCGCGACGGCTGGCTGCAGGCGTTCGCCGCCCACCCGCGCATCGGCGAGCGCGCGCCGCCGGCCCGGGCGCCGGACCGCGGGGCCGGCTGGTCCGGCGGGGAGCAGGCCGGCGTCGCCGCCGCCGACGCCGAGGTGCTGGCCGGCCTCGCCGAGGGCAACCGCGACTACGAGGCCCGGTTCGGGCACGTCTTCCTGGTGTGCGCGAGCGGCCGCGGCGCCGCGGAGCTGCTCGGCGAGCTGCGCCGCCGGCTCGGCAACGACCCGGCAACCGAGCTGCGCGTCGCCGCGGAGGAGCAGCGCAAGATCACCCGACTCCGGCTCGACAGACTGGTACGGCCACCGGACCGGTAGGCTCGGGGCCGGTCGTGGAGCACCCCGCCAAGTGAGGAGGGCTGAGCGGTTAGCACGATCACGACGCACGTCCTTGACACCGGGGTCGGCCGGCCGGCCGGTGGCGTTCGGGTCACGCTGGAGGAGCGGACGGCCGGCGGGGAATGGGAGCGGCTCGGCAGCGGCCAGACCGGCGGGGACGGCCGCCTCGGCGACCTCGTGCCCGCCGGGCGGTCCCTGCGCACCGGCGTCCACCGGCTGCGCTTCGAGACCGACGCGTACTTCAGCGCCCGCGGCATGGCCGGGTTCTACCCCGAGGTCACGGTCGTCTTCGAGGTCGCCGACCCGGGCGAGCACTACCACGTGCCGCTGCTGCTGAGCCCGTACGGCTACACCACCTACCGGGGGAGCTAGCCATGGGCTTCGCGCTCGGCGACAACCGCTACGGCAAGTCGGGCATCCGCCTGGTCACCGTGGCCCGCCACGACGACCGCGACGAGCTGACCGACCTCACCGTCGACGTGCGGCTCGAGGGCGACTTCGCGGCGGCCCACCTCGACGGCGACAACGCCGCGGTGCTGCCGACCGACACCATGCGCGGCACGGTCTACGCCTTCGCGGCTGAGGCGCCCGCCGTCGAGCTGGAGCCGTTCGGCCTGCGCCTGGCCGGCCACTTCGTGGAGACCGTGCCGGCGTGCCGCCTGGCGCGGGTGTGGCTCAGCCAGCAGCCGTGGGCGCGGCTGGCGGGCGACGGCGGCGACCACCCGCACGCCTTCGCCGGCGCGGGTGGCGGCCGCCGCACCGCCGTGGTCACCCGGGCGGGCGGCGACGCCTGGGTGGTGGCCGGCGTCGCCGGGCTGACCGTGCTCAAGACCAGGGGGTCGGCGTTCGAGGGGTTCCTCCGTGACCGCTACACCACCCTGCGGGAGGCGGACGACCGCATCCTGGCCACCGAGGTGACCGCCGACTGGCGTTACGGCTCGACCGAGGTCGACTGGGCGGCCGCGGCCGGGCGCGCCCGGCGCGCGCTGCTGGAGGCGTTCGCCACCCACGACAGCCGCTCGGTGCAGCACACCCTCTACGCCATGGGCGAGGCGGTGCTGGCCGCCAGCCCGGAGGTCGCCGAGGTCCGGCTCACCCTGCCGAACAAGCACCACCTGCCGGTCGACCTGGCACCCTACGGGCTCGCCAACCGCAACGAGGTGTTCGTGGCCACCGACCGACCCTACGGCGTGATCGAGGGGACCGTGCTGCGCGAGGGGGCCCCGGCCGCCGGGGCGGCCTGGCCGTGAGCGCCCCGGCGCCCGCCTGACGAAGGACGAGAGCGTGGACTTCCTGCAACCGAGCACCTGGGAGGATGCCCTGGCCGCCAAGGCGGCCAGGCCGGAGGCGCTGCCGATCGCCGGCGGCACCGACGTGATGGTCGACCTCAACTTCGACCGCGCCCGCCCCGAGGCCCTGCTCGACCTCACCAAGGTGCCGGAGCTGGCCGCCTGGAGCCGCCACGACGGCTGGCTGCGCCTCGGCGCCGGCGTCACCTACACCAGGGTGATCGCCGAGCTGGCCGGCGAGGTGCCCGGCCTGGCGATCGCCAGCCGCACGGTCGGCTCGCCACAGATCCGCAACCGCGGTACGGTCGGGGGCAACCTCGGCTCGGCGTCGCCGGCCGGCGACGCCCACCCGCCGCTGCTCGCCGTCGGCGCCGAGGTCGAGCTCGCCGCGACCTCCGGCAGCCGCCGCGTCCCCGTCGCCGAGTTCTTCACCGGGCCGAAGCGCAGCGTGCTGCGACCCGACGAGCTGATCGCCGCGGTCTGGGTGCCGCGGGCGGCCGGGCCGCAGCAGTTCGCCAAGGTCGGCCCGCGCAACGCGATGGTGATCGCGGTCTGCTCGTTCGCGCTGGCGCTCGACCCGCAGCGCCGGCGGGTCGGCAGCGGCATCGGCTCGGCCGGGCCCACCCCGCTGGCCGCCGCCGAGGCGGAGCGCTTCCTCGAGGGCGTGCTCGGCGAGGAGGGCCTGTGGGCCTCGCGGGGCGCGCTCGGCGGGGCGGCCGTCGCCCGCTTCGGCGCCCTGGCGGCCGGGGCGGCCCGGCCGATCGACGACGTGCGCGGCACGGCCGCCTACCGCGTCCATGCCCTGAGCGTGCTGGCCCGGCGCACGCTCTCCTGGGCCTGGGAGGACTACCGCGCCGGGCTGGCCGCGGGGAGGTGACCATGCTGCTGCGCTGCACGGTGAACGGGGAGCCACGCCAGGTCGACGACCTCTGGGAGGGCGAGAGCCTGCTGTTCGCGCTGCGCGAGCGGCTCGGCCTGCCCGGCTCCAAGAACGCCTGCGAGCAGGGAGAGTGCGGCTCCTGCTCGGTGTACCTGGACGGCACCCTCGTCTGCGCCTGCCTGGTCCTCGCCGGCCAGGCCGAGGGCGCCGAGGTGGTCACCGTCGAGGGGCTGGCCGGCGAGGACGGCCTCCACCCGGTCCAGGAGGCGTTCGTCGAGGCCGGCGCGGTGCAGTGCGGCTTCTGCACCCCCGGCCTGGTCGTCGCCGCCCACGACCTGCTGGAGCGCAGCCCGCGTCCCAGCGACGCCGAGGTCCGCGAGGCGCTGGCCGGCAACCTGTGCCGCTGCACCGGCTACGAGAAGATCCTCGACGCGGTCCGGCTCGCCGCCGAGCGACAGGGGGCACGATGAGCGGCCCGACCAGGACCCCCCGGCGGCCGT
>DASUZB010000321.1:0-8845 GCA_036377075.1 Actinomycetes bacterium
AGGAGGCGGTGCACGAGCGGCGCCGCGGCGGCGGCGAGCACATCGGGCTGCTGCTGATCGACCTGGACCGCTTCAAGGAGATCAACGACACGCTCGGCTACGAGGCCGGCGACCGCCTGCTGCTGGAGGTGTCCGAGCGGCTGGTGGCCACCACGGCGGGCACCGGGATGGTGGCTCGGCTCGGCGGCGACGACCCGGACCTGCTGCTGCGCCGCGCCGAGGTGGCGATGTACCAGGCCAAGGCCGGGCACGGCGGGGTGGCGGCCTACGAGGAGGCGCGCGACCCCTCCAACCCCGACCGCCTGGCGCTGGTCGGGGAGCTGCGGGCGGCGATCGACGGCGGCGCGCTGACCGTCACCTACCAGCCCAAGCTGGAGCTCGCCTCCAGCCGCATCGTCGGGGCCGAAGCCCTCGCGCGCTGGCCGCACCCGACCCGTGGCGCGGTGGTCGCCGGCCTGCTCGCCGCGACCGGGCTGCCGCCGTCGGCACTCACCCTCGAGGTCACCGAGGGCCAGGTCATGACCGACTTCGAGCAGGCCGTCGGCACCTTGCGGCGGCTCCACGACCTCGGCGTCCACCTGGCGGTGGACGACTTCGGCACCGGCTACTCCTCGCTCGGGTACCTGCGCGAGCTGCCCGTCGACGAGGTCAAGATCGACAAGTCCTTCGTGTTCGGGATGGCCACCAGCGCCGACGACGAGGCGATCGTCGAGGCCGCCGTGACGCTGGGGCACATCCTCGGCCTGCGGGTGGTCTCCGAAGGGGTCAACGACGACCAGACCCAGCGGCGGCTCACCGCCATGGGCTGCGACGTGGTCCAGGGCTTCCACATCGGCCGGCCGATGCCGCCCGACGAGCTGCTCCGGCAGGTCCTGCTCGCCGACCGCGTCCCATCCCGGCAGCGCCACTAGGGAACGCCACGGGCGTGGCGGCGGCGCCGCTTGGTAGCCTCGGCGGTGCTCTTCGTCCCCACCCCAGGGAGCCGCCAGTGGCTGACATCGACGCCTTCGTCGCGGCAGAGGCCGACGCGCTCGTCGCCGAGCTGACCGAGTGGTGCCGCATCCCGTCGATCTCGAGCGACCCGGCCCACGCCGGCGACGTCCGCCGCTCGGCCGAGCACCTCGCCGGGCTGATGGAGGCGGCCGGGCTGCACGCCGAGGTCCTCGAGGTCGGAGGCTCGGCGCCGGCGGTGTACGGCGAGTGGCTCGGCGCCGGCCCCGACGCGCCCACCATCACCGTCTACGGCCACCACGACGTGCAGCCGGTCGACCCGCTCGGGGAGTGGCTGACGCCCCCGTTCGAGCCGACCGTGCGCGACGGCTGCCTGCACGCCAGGGGGGTGTCCGACTGCAAGGGCCAGGTCCACTTCCAGGTCTCGGCCGTCCGCCACCTGCTCGGTGCGGACGGCCGCCTGCCGGTCAACCTCAAGTTCCTGGTGGAGGGCGAGGAGGAGGCCGGTTCGCCCAACATCGAGGCGTTCCTCGCCGTGCACGCCGAACGGCTCGCCGCCGACGTGATCCTGGTCGCCGACACCGGCATGGCCGCCCACGACACCCCGTCGATGGTCACCTCCATGCGCGGGCTCATCTACGCCCAGGTCGACCTGCGCACCGGCGAGGCCGACCTGCACTCGGGCGTGTTCGGGGGCACCGTCCCCAACGCCGCCGCCGCCCTGGTGGAGCTGTTCGGCCAGCTCAAGGACGAGGACGGCCGCGTCGCCATTCCCGGCTGGTACGACGACGTGCGCGAGCTCGGCGACGAGGAACGGCGCAACCTCGCCGCGCTGCCGTTCGACCCGGAGGAGTTCATGCGCACCACCGGGGTGCGGGCCCTCCCTGGCGAGCGGGGCTACTCGCCGCTGGAGCGCATCGGCGCCCGCCCCACCGCCGACCTCAACGGCATCTGGGCCGGCTACACCGATCCGGGCGCCAAGACGGTGATCCCGGCCGAGGCCCACGCCAAGGTCTCCTTCCGCCTGGTCGCCGACCAGGAGCCGGCCAAGCTCCGGCCCCTGCTCGAGCAGTGGCTGCGGGACCACGCCCCGGAAGGGTCCGAGCTGTCGGTGCGCTGGTACGGCGGGACCAGGCCCTGCCTGACCCCGATCGACCACCCGGGCAACCGGGCGGCCGCCCGCGCCGTCGAGCGTGCCTTCGGTGCCGCGCCGCTGTTCACCCGCGAGGGCGGCTCCGGCCCGGAGCGCAACCTCTCGGACGCGCTCGGCGCCCCCTGCGTCTACATCGGGGTGATCCTGCCCGAGGACCGCATCCACGCCCCCAACGAGCGGCTCCACCTCGACCTCTACTACACCGCCGTGCGCGCCGCGGCCTACTCCTTCGAGGAGTTCGCCCGCCCGGAGACCGCCGCCGCCCTGCGGGAGCTACGCGGAAGCTGACTGACTAACCGCCGGTGAAGTGGCTGAGGACCCGCCCGCGCAGGCGGGCGGGGCGGCCGTTGCGCTCCTCGGCGGCGTCGACCGAGGCGGCCAGCAGCCGCAGGAGGTTGATGCCGAGCCAGCGCAGCGGCTCGGGCTCCCACGCCGGCGAGCGGTGGCCCACCCAGGGCAGGCGGGTGAGCTCGCTGTCGATCCCGGTGATCAGGTCGGCGAGGGTGCGTCCGGCGAGGTTGGCCGCCCCGACGCCGTCGCCGACGTAGCCGCCGGCCCAGGCGAGCCCGCTGGCCCGGTCGAGCCCGACCGAGGGGGTCCAGTCGCGCGGCAGGCCCAGCGGCCCGCCCCAGCGGTGCGTGACCCGCGCCTCGCCGAGCTGCGGCAGCAGCCTCCACAGGCTGGCGCGCAGCCGCTCGTGCACGGCGGCGTGGCGGTCGAACGCCGGCCGTACGTTCGAGCCGAAGTGGTACGGGGCACCGCGGCCGCCGAAGGCGACGCGGCCGTCGCGGGTCCGCTGCGCGTACACGAACAGGTTGCCGCCGGCGGCGAAGGTCTCGTGGCCGGCCCAGCCGATCGCCTCCCAGGTCTCCGGCGGCAGCGGCTCGGTCGCGATCATCAGCGAGTACAGCGGCACCACCGCCCGCCGCGAACCGGGCAGGGTCGCCGTCCACCCCTCGGTCGCGCGCACCACCACCTCGGCACGCAGCCGCCCGCCGGGCGTGTCCACCTGGCCGGGGCGCAGGGCGAGCGCCGGCGTCTCCTCGAAGATGCGCACGCCCCTGCGCTCGACCACCCGCGCCAGCCCGCGGGCCAGCCGCGCCGGGTCGATCGCGGCGCAATGCGGCGACCAGGCGGCACCGAGCAGGCCGTCGGCCCTGATGCGGCTGCTGGCCTCGGCCGCGTCCAGCCAGTCGTAGTCGTCCGGGCCGATGTCCCAGCGGCGCGCGCCGGCGACCTCGGCCTGCAGACGCTCGCGCTGCAGCGGCGAGGTGGCGAGCTGCATGGCGCCGCCCTTGACCCAGTGGCAGTCGACGCCCTCCTCGCGGGCGACGCGGCCGACCTCGTCGACCGTGCGGTACAGCTCGCGCTGCAGCGCCACCGTGGCCTCGCGCCCCGCCTGGCCGGCCATCGCCTCGTGGGCGGTCGGCATGAACCCGGAGCACCAGCCGCCGTTGCGGCCGGAGGCCCCGAACCCGGCGACGTGCCGCTCGACCATGGCGATCCGTAGGCCAGGATCGGCGCGGCGCAGGTAGTACGCGGTCCACAGGCCGGTGTAGCCGGCGCCGACGATGGCGACGTCCACCTCCAGCGGCCCGCCGAGCGGCGCCCGCGGCGTGATCGGCTCCTCGTCGGCCAGCCGGTCGAGCCACAACGAGCGGCTGCGGTACAGCTCCGACCCGACCATTCCGCCCCCTGTCGCGCTCAGTGGTCACCGGCGAGCTGGTGCACCCGCTGGTGCGAGATCCCGAGCAGCACGCTCGCGTCCCGCTCGCTCAGCCCGGCGTCGCGCAGCGCCGCGACCGCGGTGACGGTGGCCTCCCTGGCGTCCTGGCGCGCCTCGCGCTCGCGGGCGCGCAGCGCCTGGCAGCGGCCGATGGCGCGGCTCGCCTGCGCCGGCAGGCGCACGTCGTCGGCGACCTCGACCTCGGTGGGGTCGACCTCGTACCAGGCGGCCGCCGCCTCGCGGATGTTGCGCTGCGCCGCTCGCAGGGTCCGCCCGAACGTGTGGCAACGCGGCTCATCGGCGAGCGCGACGATCCACGCCGCCGTGCCGTCCGGCTGCCGCTCGTGCCGGTACACCGCGGTCACCCTCATCGCCGCAACCACCTCCGTCCCAAGCACGGCTCCAGGTCCCGCTCGATCGCCCGCAGCGTCCCCAAAGGGAGGTCGTCCGCGTGCAGCGGGACGATCGTCCGGCAGCTGCCCACCGCGTACTTGGCGTGCGAGCCGACCTGGTGCAGCTTGACCGGCGCCCCGCCGAGCCGGCGAATCCTCCGAAGTACGTCCCGACCGGTCGTGCTGTCTGCCTATCAAGCTAAGCAGACAGTGCCTAGTGTACTGGATCAGACTGTGGACAACGAGCCGCCACACCTCAGGGAGAGGCCCGCGCTCAGGCGTGGCTGGCCAGTTCGCTGGCGAAGCGGGTCAGCTCGGTGGCGAGGGCGTCGGGGCGTTGCAGCGGGATGTCGTGGACGGTGTCCTCGAACCAGACGACGCGGGCGTGGGGGAGGCGTTGGGCGGCCAGGTCGACCGCCGGGCGCTTGAGGGCGGCGAACTCGTCGCTGGCGGCCGGGAGCAGGAGCACCGGGCAGCCCACCCGGGGGTAGAGGGCCGAGGGCCGCTGCTCGTACAGCGCGTCCACCACCTGCATGTGGTTGTCGAAGTGGAAGCGGGCGCGGGCCACGCCGGCGGCGTCGACCTCCACGCCGGCGCGCAGGAACTCCCGCACCCAGCCGTCCTCGCTGCTCACCCCCGGCGGCATCCAGCGACCGGCCTGGCGGAGCCAGTCCTCCACGGGGACCGCGAAC
Source organism: Actinomycetes bacterium (assembly GCA_036377075.1). GTDB lineage: Bacteria > Actinomycetota > CALGFH01 > CALGFH01 > CALGFH01 > DASUZB01. The sequence continues at coordinate 4,915 of DASUZB010000321.1, forward strand.
CGTGGCGGGGCCAGCTGCTCGCGCGCCTTCTCCCTGGTCATCCCCGGCCACGCGGCGACCTCGATGAAGCCGCCGTCGACCAGCGCCAGCCCGGCGACGGCACGGTCGTCCCGCTCGGCGGCGTACTGCAGCACCACGTTGCCGCCCCAGGAGTGGCCGACCAGCAGCGGCCGCGCCAGGCCGAGCGCGGCCACGGCGGCCTCCAGGTCGCGCCCGACGGTGGCGAAGTCGTAGCCGTGGTCGGGCTGGTCCGACTCGCCGTGGCCGCGCTGGTCGAGCGCGACCGTGCGCAGCCCGGCGGCGACCAGCCGTGGCGCCACCCCGTCCCAGATGCGGCCGTTGGAGGCCAGCCCGTGCAGCAGCACCACCGCCTGCCCGTCGCCGCCCCAGTCGCGGGCGTGCAGGCGCACCCCGTCCCCCGGCACCGACCGGTCGACGGGCACGCCCTCCCGCTGCGCCACCGACGCCTCCTAGCGGCCCGCCGGCCGGCCCTTGGCCAGCAGCGACAGGAACTCGTAGACCAGGTTCGCCGCCAGCAGGCTGGTGATCTCGCCGTGGTCGAACGGCGGGGCCACCTCCACCACGTCCATGCCCACCAGGTCGAGTCCGGCCAGGCCGCGGACCAGGGTGAGCAGCTGCCTGCTGGTGAGCCCGCCGACCTCGGGGGTGCCGGTCCCCGGCGCGTAGGCCGGGTCGGCAACGTCGATGTCCAACGACAGGTAGGCCGGGCCCCGCACCACCTGGTGGACGCGGGCGAGGGTGCCCTCGACGCCCAACTCCCAGAACTCCTCGCCGGTGACCATGTGGTAGCCGAGCTCGCGCGAGCGGCGCAGGTCCTCCGGCGCGTCGGTGGGCCCTCGCATGCCGATCTGGATGCTGGCGGCCGTGTCCACCAGCCCCTCCTTGGCGGCGTGCCAGAACGGCGTGCCGTGCCCGTAGCGCAGGCCGAACTCGTCGCTCCAGGTGTCCGGGTGGGCGTCGAGGTGGACCAGGGCCAGCGGGCCGTGCTTGCGCCGGTGGGCGCGCAGCAGCGGCAGCGACACCGAGTGGTCGCCGCCGAGCGCGACCACCGCGCCGACCGCGTCGAGCAGCCGGCCGACCACCGTGGTGATGCGCTCCTGGGTCTCCTCCACGTAGGCGGGGGCGACCGGCACGTCGCCGGCGTCGACGACGTCGAGCAGCTCGAACGGCTGCACGTCCATGGCGGAGTTGTACGGCCGCAGCACCTGGGAGGCCGCCCGGATCCCGCGCGGCCCGAAGCGCGCGCCCGACCGGAAGGTGGTGGCCGAGTCGTACGGCACGCCGACCACGGCCACGTCGGCGCCGGTCGGGTCGGGCCGGTGAGGAAGGCGGGCGAAGGTGGCGATGCCGCCGAACGCGCCCAGCTCCCAGTCCTGCCCGGCGCTCATCGCGCACCCCGGGGGCGCGGCACGGCCCCGGGATCCCCGTCCAGGTCGGGCGCCTCCAGGTCGGAGCGGTCTACGTAGGTGACCTCGACCGTCCCGCCGTCGCCGAGCCGCACCCGGAACAGCGACCCGGTGCGGAACCGCGGCACGCCCCGCAGCAGGCCGGCGCGCAGCAGGTAGTGGGGGATCAGGTCGCCGTGGCCGACGGCGACCGCGGCGCGGCCGGGATGGGCCGCGGCCTCGCGCATCCACCCGTCGAGGTCCGGGCCGTCGTAGCCGAGACGCTGGTCGTGCACGACCTCGATGCCGAGCGCCTCGGCCAGCGGCGTGGCCGTCTCCAGGCAGCGCAGCCAGGGGCTCGCCGCCAGCAGCGCCGGGCGCTCCGGCGCCAGCGCCAGCGCCAGCCGCTCCGCCTGGGCGCGGCCGCGCTTGACCAGCGGCCGGTCCCGGTCCGCCCCGGCCCAGTCCTCCCGCCTGGCCGCCTTGGCGTGGCGCACCAGGAACACCGTGCTCGCCATGCCCCGAGTCTGCCCGTCAGCCCAGGAGCAGGCAAGGAGCACACCTTCCGGCCTAGGGGCGTGAGGCGAGCCATGCCCGCGCGCGGCGCGGCCGCGCCGATCGTCGCGGGCACGCGAATGGCCGGGTGCCGTAGCATCGCCGACCGTGCCGCGCCTGATCCTTGGACCCCTGCTGCGCTACGTCGGCGAGACCGAGGCGACCGTCTGGGTCGAGACCGATGCCGCCTGCGAGGTGGAGGTGCTCGGCCATCGCGCCCGGACCTTCCAGCTCGCCGGGCACCACTACGCCCTGGTGGTCGTCGACGGCCTCGCCCCCGGCGCGGCCTACCCCTACCAGGTCGCCCTCGACGGCGTGCCGGCCTGGCCGGAACCCGGCGCCGACCTGCCCCCGAGCGTGCTGCGCACGCTCGACCCGAGCCGGCCGCTGCGGCTGCTGCTCGGCTCCTGCCGCGTCGCGGCGCCGCACGAGCCGCCGTGGACGCTGCCGACCGGCGACGGAACCGGCGTCGGCCGCGACGCGCTGCGCGCCTACGCGCTACGCCTGCGCCACGCGCCGGCGGACGCGTGGCCGGCGCTGCTGCTCCTGGTCGGCGACCAGGTCTACGCCGACGCGACCCCGCCGGCCGTGCGCGAGTTCATCCGTGGCCGGCGCGACCCGCGGCGGCCGCCGGGCCTCGAGGTCGCCGACTTCGAGGAGTACGCGCGCCTCTACCAGGAGTCCTGGGCCGACCCGCCGGTGCGCTGGCTGCTCTCCACCGTGCCGAGCGCGATGATCTGGGACGACCACGACCTGCACGACGACTGGAACAGCTCCGCCGCGTGGCTCGCGGAGGTGCGCGCCACCTCGTGGTGGGACGAGCGCCTCACCGGCGGCCTCATGGCCTACTGGATCTACCAGCACCTGGGCAACCTCTCCCCGGCCGAGCTGGCCGCGGACCCGACCTTCGCCGCCCTCAGCGCCACGGCCCGGCCCGCCGCGTGGCTGCGCGGGTGCGCCCGCGCCTGGGACACCGAACGGCGGGGGCGTGGCTTCAGCCACGCCAGGCGCCTGGGCGCCACCCGGCTGGTGGTGGTCGACGCGCGCGGCGGCCGCGTGCTCGCGCCACGGCGGGAGCTGCTGGCCGAGGCGCACTGGCGCGAGGTCGACCGCTGGCTGGCGGGCGACGCCGACCACCTGCTGGTGGTCAGCTCGCTGCCGTGGCTGCTCGCGCCCGCCGCCCACCACCTGGAGGCGTGGGACGAGGCGGTCTGCGACGGCGCCTGGGGGCGGCGCTTCGCCCGCCTCGGCGAGCGCCTGCGCCGCGCGCTCGACCTGGAGCACTGGGCCGCCTTCGGCCGCTCGTTCGAGCGCCTCGCCGGCGCGCTCGCCGAGGCCGGGGCGGGGCGCCGCGGCGAACCGCCCGGCTCGATCCTGGTCCTCTCGGGCGACGTCCACTACGCCTACCTCGCCCGCGCCCGCTGGCCCGCCCGCGCGGGCGTGCGCAGCCCCACCTGGCAGGTGGTCTGCTCGCCGCTGCGCAACCAGCTCACGCCCCGGTTGAAGCTGGCGACACGGCTGGCGATGGCCCGCCCGGTCGCGTGGGCGTGGCGGCTGCTCGCCCGGCTGGCCGGAGCCAGTGCACCAATGCTCGGCTGGCGGGTGCTGGCGGGGCCGCGCTTCGACCCCCAGGTCGCCACGATCGAGCTCGACGGGCGCGCCGCACGGGTGCGGATCGAGGGGGTCGCGGGCGGCACCGACGAGGAGCCGCGCCTGGCCGTGCTGCTCGACCAGGAGCTGGCCGGGCGCGCGTCAGGCCAGCCGGACCGCGGTCCCGCTGGCCTGACGTAGCGGCTGCGCCTCGGGGCGGCGCGGCGCGACGCCGCTAGCGTGCCCTGGCGTCCCCGTCGCGCTCGCTCGGGGTGTCCGCGTCCCCGCCCTCGGCGAGGTCCTCGGCCCGCAGGGGGCGGAGGAACGCCCAGGCGAGGAACGCCAGGCCGACGGCCAGCATCGCCAGCCCCGCCCAGAGG
>DASUZB010000322.1:0-3732 GCA_036377075.1 Actinomycetes bacterium
GACGTGGCGATCGCCGGGACCGGCTGCCCGGTCCCGGCGATCGCCTCCGCCGGCTCAGCCGAGGCCGTTCGCGACATCGAGCGCCTCACCGGCACCGAGCACCCCGGCCACCCCCCAGATCCGTCCGTCGCGCTGCCACAGCAGCCCGTGCAGCTTCCCCGCCGGGTCCGCGAAGCTGAGCCCGTCGGCGCCGGCGACGGTCGTCGGCCGCCAGCGTGCCTGGTCGGTCGGGACCGGCAGCGGCAGGGTGGTGCGCCAGTCGCTGATGCCGCGCAGCTGCGCGACCATGCCGGCCGGCAGGCCGGGCAGGCGCAGCACCAGCTCGCGGAGCTCCTCCAGGCTGGCGCCGCCCTCGGCGTCCATGCCGATGGTGCCGGCCGTGCCGACCAGCAGCCGCGGGGCGCCGTCGCCGCCGTCGTACTCCTGCACGACGATCCCGGGGACGTGGACGAGCAGCCGGGCGCCTTCGAACCGCGCCGGGATCGAGAAGCCTGGCTGGCCGTGGCGGCGGAAGTAGTCGATCGCGCGGTCGCGGTCGAGGGTGAGGCGGACGGTGCGGGGGCTGGTCGCGAGGATCCGCCCGGGGGTGGCCGCGACGCCGCGCGGCAGCGACGAGGGGTCGACCCCGCGGACCTGGAAGCGGGCGAGCCGACCCGCCGCGGCCAGGTCACCCACCGCCGTCGGCTGGGCCGCGCGGTTCAGCGCGGCCTGGTCGCCGCTGAACACGCCCGTCCCGACCAGCTGCGACATGACCGTGTTGAGCTGGACCAGCTGGCTGCGGCTGAGGGAGATGACCGCGAAGCGCTCGCTGCGGAACTGGGCGAGGAAGCCCGCGGCGGCGGCGCGGCCGCTGGGCGTGGCCACCAGCCCGGTCAGCACCACGGCCGCGACCAGTGCGGCGGCGGCCGCGCGCGTGCTGGCGCTCAGCGCGGCGAGGCGGCCGCGGCGCGGCCGCGGGGTGGCCGCCTCCGGGATGCCGGCCGCGGTCCCAGCCGTGCCGCCGCCGGCCGTGGCCGCGGCGGCGGTGGCCGTCCGGGCGGCGAGCAGGCGCGCCCGGCGCTGCTCGAGGCGGGCGAACGCGGCCGCCACCGTGGCGGCCGGCACGGGGTCGGGGCTGGTCAGGGCGGTCGCCGGCGCCGCCAGCTCGGCGTTGCGCCGCAGCTCGGTGAGGGCGTCACGGCAGGAGGCGCACGCCCGCACGTGGTCGTGCAGCGGCGTGGGGGTGGCGCCGGGGGCGTCGTCGAGGGACGCGCGCAGCGCGCCAAGGTCAGGGCAGGGCATCGTAGGCTCCCGGGTCGGTGTCGTCGCGGGCGAGGTAGGCGTCACGGAAGGTCCGCTCCCCGCGGGCGAGCAGCACCCCGACCGAGCCGACGGCCACGTCGAGCGTGGCGGCGATCTCCGCGTAGGAGTAGCCGGCGTGGCGCAGCAGCAGGCAGGCGCGCTGCCGCTCCGGCAGGGCGGCGAGCGCCTGGCGCACGGCCCGCTGCTGCTCGGCGCGGAGCACGTCCAGCAGCGGGCCGCCACCGTCGCCGGCCTCGTCGTCGACCCGTTCGAGCCGGCCGGCGTGGTCCAGCCGCGCCGTCGCGCGGCGCTGACCCCGCAGGCGGTTGTAGGTGGCGTTCAGGCAGACGCGGCGCAGCCACGCCGCGACCTCCTCGTCCGGCCGCTCGAGCACCCGGTGCCCGTCGAGCTTCAGGAACGCCTCCTGGACGACGTCCTCCGACTCGCCGTGGTCGCCGAGCAGCCGGTAGCACAAGGCGTACAGCTCGCCGTACCGGTCCCTGAACAACGCCTCGAACCGGCCCGGCGCCCTGACGCCGACCTCGTCCCGCACGGCTCTCACCGGCCGCTCCTCGTGTGGTTGCGCTGGCGGACCCATCCTCTCGCTTTGACCAACACCGCGCCCCACCAGCTTCTTACAGCCCTGGAACGGCGTGTCACCTCCGTAACGCTGCCGTGACGCGAGCTGGTGACACTGCGGCGACCTGGACTGCCGCTACACCGTCAACGTGCGGCTGCACGCCCACAAGGCCATCGCGTCACGAACCTCGAGGACAGCCCGAACGCCGGCTTCACGAACACGGTGGTCTTGCGGGGGACGGACGGCTCGCACCTGCTCTTCCACCAGGACGTGCACATCCTGGTCAAGCCGACCGGGATCGTGCTGTCCGTCGACCACGCGCGCGCTGCGGCTAGCGACGCGTAGACGGTGAGGCTGGCGGGAGGGCGAACCCGGAGCAAACCCCGTGAGGGTCCGACCCTCACCGCCAGCCCACCCGGTACGGCGGCGGCGTGGGCAACCCGAAGGCCTCACTGCCCGACGAGCAGATCGGGCTGCGATCCAGGCTGCCGCCGGCCGAAGACGAAGTACGACATGGGCACGACCCCGGCGGAGCTGACGATTGTCACCACCGCGGCCCAGAGCCACTTCGGGCCTCGGACCTGGCTGACTGGCCGACGCTTGATGTCGGCGAGCGCCGCAACCTTGAGGATGCCTTCGGCAACTGCCGCGGCGACGAGCAGCCTGCGGGTGCGCTCACTGAGATCGCTCCACTGTCTTCTATCGGCCATGACGTCCTCCGCATCCACGGCTTCGAGCTCGACTCCATCTTCCTCCCACCCCCGTCGAACTGCGCGACCTGGGCGCAGCCGCACCTTCCAGGCCCGGCTGCACCAGGCCTGACGACACCGCCCCGGGTGGCCGAAAGCGCCTGAAACCGCGGTGAAACCGCGGTGAAGCCCGCGGCGCGCATGCTCGGCGCGGTCGTGGCCACCAGGGCCACCGCGACGAGGCGAGGAAGCATGACCACCACCCGCTCCACGCCGGCGATCCGGGCGACCGGGCTGCGGAAGTCGTTCGGCGACAAGGTCGTGCTGGACGGCATCGACCTGGAGGTCGCCGAGGGGACGGTCTTCGCCCTGCTCGGCCCGAACGGCGCCGGCAAGACCACCACCGTCCAGATCCTGACGACCCTGATCGCCGCCGACGCCGGCGAGGCGCGCGTCGCCGGCCACGACCTGGCCCGGGACCCGGACGCGGTGCGCGCCGCGATCGGCGTCACCGGCCAGTTCTCCGCGGTCGACCACCTGCTCACCGGCGAGGAGAACCTGCTCCTGGTGGCCGACCTGCGCCACCTGGACCGGGCCGGGGGCCGGCGGCGCGCCGCCGAGCTGCTCGACCGCTTCGACCTGGCCGACGCGCCCCCGGAAGCCGGCCGGCACCTACTCCGGCGGGATGCGCCGCCGGCTCGACCTGGCGATGGGCCTGGTCGGCGGCCCGCGCATCACCTTCCTCGACGAGCCGACCGCCGGCCTCGACCCGCGCAGCCGCCGCACCATGTGGCAGCTCACCCGCGACCTGGTCGCCGGCGGCGTCACCGTCTTCCTCACCACCCAGTACCTGGAGGAGGCCGACGAGCTCGCCGACCGCGTCGCGCTGCTGGACCACGGCAGGCTGGTCGCCGAGGGCACCCCGGAGGCGCTCAAGCGCCGCGTCCCCGGCGGCCACGTCCGCCTGCGGTTCGCCTACGCGGACGGGCTCGACGCGGCCGCCCGCGCCCTCGGGGCGTCGGTGCGCGACGACGACGCGCTCACCCCGCAGGTCCCCAGCGACGGCGGCGTCAAGTCGCTGCGCGCCCTGCTCGACCGGCTCGACGACGCCGCGGTCGACGCCGACGGGTTGTCGATCCACACGCCCGACCTCGACGACGTCTTCCTCGCCCTCACCGGCCA
>DASUZB010000323.1:0-58993 GCA_036377075.1 Actinomycetes bacterium
TGGCGGTGCGCCCGGCCGCCTCGGCGGCGACCCGTACGTAGCCGTCGCCGGGCAGCGCCTCGGTGGGGAGGTCGACGCAGAACGCCACCGCCGCGGTGGCGGGGTCGGCCGCGAGGGCGTCGAGGCATTCGGCCATGACCCGCTCGGCGTCGTGGCCGGTCCCCCAGGCGTCGACCGGGTTGACCGGGTCGAGCCCCGGGTCGAGCACCGCCGCCAGGCGGCGCTCGGTGGCCGGCGTGACCTGGGCCAGCTCGACGCCCGCCTCCTCCGCCAGGTCGACCAGGTGGGCCCGCTCGCCGCCGGAGTCGAGCACGGCGGCGAGCCCGCCGGGGGCGGCGCGCCGGCCGGCGAGCAGCAGCTCGCAGGTGTCGGCCAGCTCGTCCATGGTGCGCACCCGCAGCACCCCGTAGGCGTCGAACAGCGCCTGCCAGGCGCCGTCCTCACCGGCCAGGGCGCCGGAGTGGGCGGCGACCATCGCCCCCGCCCGGCGGCCACGCCCGACCTTGAGGGCGACCACCGGCAGGTCGCGGGCCGCCGCCCTGGCCAGCGCGGCCCGCAGGGCCGCCGGGTCGCGGGCGGTCTCGACGAACAGCGCCACCACCCTGGTGGAGGCGAGGTCGACGGCGTAGTCGAGGTAGGCGGCCATGCCGGTGGTCAGCTCGAGGCCGCTGGACACGGCCAGGTTGCAGGCGAGGCCTCGGTCGTTGTGGAGCACCGCGGAGAAGGCCGAGCCGGAGTGGGTGAGGAAGGTGAGCCCGCCGGCGGCGAGGTCGAGCGGCTGGGAGAAGCCGCAGGCGCGCAGGCGCCGCTCCAGGTTGACGAAGCCCATGCCGTTGCCGCCGCACAGCGCCATGCCGGCGTCGACGGCGGTGCGCCGCAGCCGCTCGGCCAGCGGCGCGACGCCGGGACGGGCCGGCTCGTGGCAGCTGGCGAAGATCACCGCGCTGCGCGCCCCGGCGGCGGCGGCCGCCGCGAGCTGCGCCTCCAGCCGCTCGTTGGCGACGCCGAGGATCGCCAGGTCGACCGGTTCGGGCAGGTCCCCGATGCTCGGGTGGCAGGGGAAGCCGAGCACCGCGGCCAGGCGCGGGTTGACCGGGTGGACCGCGCCGCCGAAGCCGCCGCGCACCAGCTGCAGCATCAGCTGCTCGCCGAACGAGCCGGGCCGGTCGCTCGCCCCCACCACCGCCACCGAGCGCGCCTCGAGCATGGCCTGGAGGGCGCCCGTGCCGGGCTGGCGCGCGGCGGCCGGCCGCGGCGGCGCCGGCCGGGCCGTGCTCACCGGCGACGGCGCCCGCGCCCGCGGCGGCGGTCGGCGATCACCGCCCGCGCGGCGTGGTGGCCGGGGATGCCGCACACCCCGCCGCCGCCGTGGGTGGCGGAGCTGGCCTGGTACAGCCCGCGGACGGGGCTGCGGTAGTCGGCGTAGCCGGGGGCGGGCCGCTGGTGGAAGAGCTGCTCGAGGGAGAGCTCGCCGTGGAAGATGTTGCCGCCGACCAGGCCGTACTCCTGCTCCATCTGCCAGGGACCGATGACCTCGCGGTGCAGGATGGCGCCGGGGAGGTTGGGGGCCAGCTCGGCGTAGCCGGCGACCACCCGGTCGGCGAAGGCCTCCAGCTCCTCGTGGTGGGGTGCCTCGGACCACTCGTGCGGGCACCACTGCGCGAACAGCGACATCACGTGGACGCCGTCGGGGCACAGGGTGGGGTCGAGCACGCTGGGGATGCAGCCGTCCACGAAGGGCCGCTCGGCGCCGCGGCCGGCCTTGGCATCCTGGAACGCCTGCTCCACGTAGGCGGGCGAGAGGGCCAGCTCGATCGCGCCGCTGTGGTGCTCCTGCGGCTGGCTGCCCGGGTCGGCGCTGAAGTCGGGCAGCTCCGCCAGGGCGAGGTTGACCTTGACCACGCCGCTGCGCGAGCGCCAGCGCTCCACGTCGGCGACGAACTCGGCCGGCAGCTCCGCCCGGTCGACCTGCTCGAGGAAGGTGCGCCGCGGGTGCACCGCGCTGACCACCACCGGCGCGCGGACCTCCTCGCCGCCGGCCAGGACCACGCCGCGGGCCTGGCCGCCCTCGACGATGACGTGCTCGACCGGCGCGCCGGTGCGGACGGTGGCACCGGCGGCCTCGGCCGCGGCGCGGATCGCGTCGGCCACCGCGCCCATGCCGCCCTCGGGGAAACCCCAGCTGCCCATGTGGCCGTCGCCGACGTCGCCGATGGAGTGGTGCGCCATCACGTAGGCGGTGCCCGGCTCGTCCGGCCCGGCCCAGGTGCCGATCACCCCGTTGATCGCCAGGGACGCCTTGACCTGCTCGGACTCGAACCAGTCGTCGAGCAGGTCGGTGATGCTCATGGTCAGCAGCCGGGTGACGTCGGCCACCGTGCGCACGCCGAGCCCGCGGTAGCGCCAGGCGAGCCGCAGCGTGTCGCGCAGGTCGGGCCAGCTGGTCGAGCCGAGCCGCGGCGGTGGCTGCATCAGCAACGGCGCCAGCACGTCGGCGATCCCGCCGAGCCAGGCGTCCCAGCGCGGCATGGCGTCGGCGTCGCGCTTGGAGAAGCGGGCGATCTCGTCGTGGTTGCGGGCGGCGTCGTCGGCGTGGATCTTCAGCGAGCGCCCGTCCGGCCAGGCCTGGTAGTAGGGGCCCATCGGGTGGACCTTGTAGCCGTGGCGCACCAGGTCGAGGTCGCGGATGATGCTCGGCGGCATCAGGCTCATCACGTAGGAGAGCCGGGTGACCCGGATCTCGGGGGCGTCCGGCCAGGGCGCGTCGGTGGTCGCCGCCCCGCCGGTCTTGTGGCGCGCCTCGCAGACCAGCGTCCGCGCGCCGGCGCGGGCCAGGTAGGCGGCGGCGACCAGGCCGTTGTGGCCGCCGCCGACGACGACGGCGTCCCAGGGGTCGGCGTTCGGCATGGCGCCCCCGCTCTACTGGTGTTGACTGAACGTTCAGTCTAAAATGGCGACGGCGGGCCAGGCAAGCCCAGGCAGGCAGGTCCACGAGCCCCGGACGACGGAAGGCCCATGAGCCCACGACGACAGCTCTCGGCGGAACGCCGGCGGCAGATCCTCGAGGCGGCGGCCTCGGTGGTGCCCGAGCGCGGCCTCTGCGACACCCGCATCGCCGACGTGGCCGAGCGCGCCGGCACCAGCCCGGCGCTGGTCATCTACTACTTCGGCACCCGCGACCGGCTGCTCGCGGAGGCGCTCGCCTTCTCCGAGCAGCGGTTCTACGCCGAGGTCGCGCGCGAGCTCGCCACCATCGGCAGCGCCCGCGACCAGCTCGCCCACCTGCTGCGCCAGAGCTGCGCGACGGGCACCTACGGCCCGCGCGAGTGGCGCGACGGCTGGCTGCTCTGGCTCGACCTGTGGGCGCGGGCGCCGCGCGACCCGCACGTGGCGCGCGACCGCCAGCAGCTGGACCGCCGCTGGCGCCAGACGATCGCCGAGGTCGTCCGCCACGGCCAGCAGCGCGGCGAGTTCGGCCCGGTCGATCCCGACGACTTCTCCCTGCGCCTCGCCGCCCTGATCGACGGGCTCGCCATCCAGGTGGTGCTCGACGACCCGGACGTGCCCGCCGAGCGGATGTTCGGCCTGTGCATGGCCAGCGCCGCCCGCGAGCTGGGCTTCGACTGGACCGACGGGGAGCGGGCGCCCACCTCGGCGGCGACCTTGGGATGACCGACCGCGCCGCCGCCGCGCCGATCGACCCGAGGCTGCTCGAGCCGGTGCTGGCGCCGCTCGGCCGCAGCCGCACCCTCCCGGCCGCCGCCTACACCTCCGCGGAGGTGCTCGCCTTCGAGCTGCGGCGGCTGTGGCAGCGCTCCTGGGTCTGCGCCGGCCACGCCGGCGCCTGGCCGCTGCCCGGCCACCAGGCCGCCGTCAGCGTCGGCGGCCAGGGCGTGCTGCTGGTGCGCGACCAGGGCGGGACCCTGCGGGGCTTCTTCAACGTCTGCCGGCACCGCGGCCACGAGCTGCTGGAGTGCGGCACGGCGGCGGTCGGGCGGACGGTCAAGTGCCCCTACCACGCCTGGGTCTACCGCCTCGACGGCCGCCTGCGCACCGCGCCCCGCTTCGGCGAGCTCGACCCCGACGACCCGGTGCGCGAGGGCCTGGTCCCCGCGCGCGTCGCCGAGTGGCACGGCTGGGTGTTCGTGGACGTCACCGGCGAGGCCCCCGAGCTGGCCGAGCACCTCGGCAACCTGGGAGCGCTGCTGGCGCCGTACCGGCCGGAGGCGCTGCTGCCGGTGGCCAGCCGCCGCTACGTCGTGCGGGCCAACTGGAAGCTGCTGGTCGAGAACTACCACGAGTGCTACCACTGCCCCAGCATCCACCCCGAGCTGTGCCGGGTGACCCCACCGGACAGCGGCGAGGACTTCGAGCCCGGCGGCATGTGGGCCGGCGGGTCGATGGACCTGCGCGCCCACGCCGAGACGATGTCGCTGGACGGCCGCGGCGGCGACCCCCTGCCCTGGCTCCCCGAGGCCGCCCGCCGCCAGGTCCTCTACCTCGGCCTCTTCCCCAACCTGCTGGTCAGCGCGCACCCCGACTACGTGCTCACCCACCGCCTCGAGCCGCTCGCCCCCGACCAGACCCAGGTCGAGTGCGCGTGGCTGTTCCCCCCCGAGGCGGCCGCCGCCGACGGCTTCGACCCCGCCTACGCGGTCGAGTTCTGGGACGTCACCAACCGCCAGGACTTCGCCGCCTGCGAGTCGGTCCAGCGCGGCACCGCCTCCCACGGCTACCGCCAGGGCCCCCTCGCCCCCCAGGAGGGCTCCGCCCGCCACTTCCTCACCATGGTCGCCGCCGGCTACCTGGACGGCACCCCCACCCCACCGCTGCCCTGAGCAGCGACCCGCGTACCCGCAGGCGACAGTCTGCGAATGAGCTTTCCACAAGCTCGCCGACCTCCGTTGACCGGAGCGCTGCCTGTCGTGAGGCTCAGCCCGGCCCCCAGACGCCCACCCCGCCGAACGGAGGAGCATGGGCGCGAACCGAGGGGCGGGCCGCCAACCCGAGCCTGCGGGCTCGCTGCCTCCCGCCCGACGAACCTGGATCTGGTTCCGCAACGACGTATACGGACGACCGAAGGCGCGCGAGGAGTTCGACGCCCTCCCGCCCGTGCCGCGGGCGGGACTGGCGAAACGGATCGATCGTTACCTCGGTGGAGAGTCCCGATTCAAGGACGTCGACTCGCTTGGTGACGGGATCCTGGAGCTGCGCCACAGGCACCTGAACAGCCACTACCGGGTGCTGTTCATGCTCTGGGGCCCGCACTGCGTAGCGCTGACCGCCTTCCACAAGAAGCAACGTGCGACGCCCAGTGGCGAGCTGGATCGTGCGAGGATCCGTGCACGACGCTGGAAGGAAGTATTCGGCGAGAAGCCATGATCCCCAGGCGCGTGCGCGTGCGCGTGCATTGCAGGCCGCCGCCAGGCGGGTATAGGTTACAACCGATATACACGAGAGCCACGACACCGCCTGGGGCCGACGATGAGCGCGAATCCGAAGCATCGCGAGAACCGCATCCCTGACCAGTTCGAGGACGAGTTCGGGCCCTACGTCGAAGGCGCCAAGCGCGACCCCGCATTCCGGGCGGCGTTCGAGGATGCCGAGGACCTGCACCGCACCCTGGACAGTCTGGTCGCCCTTAGGAAGGCGCTCGGGTTGTCGCAGAAGGCCGTCGCCGAGCGCATGGGCGTCCGCCAGCCGACCGTCTCGGGCTTCGAAACGGAGGGCAGCGACCCTCGCGTGTCCACGCTCCAGCGCTACGCCAGGGCCGTGGATGCCCGCCTGCGCCTGATCGTTGTCGAGTGAGGTCAGTTGGCGCGACCCCTGGTTCCGGCGTGGCGCGTTCTGCCGGCTCGTCACGTACACTCCGGGCATGAGCCGGGACGACGAGGCGCACGCCCACCTGAAGGCCGTGGAGGCGGCGCAGCGCCAGCCGCGGGTGGACGAGCGGGAGGCCGCGGCGCTGGGCGAGGCCATGTGGCGCGGCAGGTGGGCGAGCGACCTGGTGGCCAACGGGGCGGCCGCTGACGACGGCCCGGCGCACGCGGTGGCGGAGCGCGGCGAGGCGGCGCGCCAGCGGCTGATCGAGGGCAACCGGCGGCTGGTGGTGTCCGTCGCCGATGACTACCGCGACCGCGGCGTGCCGTTCGAGGAGATCGTCGCGGCGGGCAACGCCGGGTTGGAGCTGGCGGTGGAGGAGTTCGACTGGCGCCGCGCCCCCGAGTTCCCCGTCTACGCCGCCGCCCACATCCGCGAGGCGATCGCCAAGGCCTTCGCCGGCAGCGACTAGCGAGGCCGGCGGCCCGCGACGGTCCGGCGCGGGGAGCCGGACCACGAAACCCTCGAAGATGTCAATACGCGCAAATGCTTGCGTCGCTCGAGGACTCCAGGGAAGCTTCGCGCCGCCGCCTGGCACAGGCGGCCTTCGTCCACGGCCCGGGTGACCGGTGCCGTGTCTTCATCAGGGGGGATCGATTGCTGCGTCGCACGCTGCTCGTGGCGGCGGGGTTGCTCGCCACGCTCATCCCGGTGAGTCCCGCCGCCGCCATGACGCCCGAACGGGGACCGCAGGCGACCGCCTCACCGGCGGTCTGTGACGCGTTCCGGGCCAAGAACCCGTACCGCGAGGTGACCGTCCGCAACTACTCGGGGCCTCGCACCTACACCAACAGCGCCTCCTGGGCGACGGCGTCGTGCGGCACCTCGTCGTTCACGGTGCCGTTCGGCCGGCGCGCCTACGCGGTCGTCCGCGTCGGCGCCGAGACCGACTGCTACGGCAGCAGCCCCGCGAACCAGTGGTGCCAGGCGCGGGTCCTGGTGAACAACGTCGAGGCGAACCCGGTCGGCTCCGAGCCGGACTCGTTCGCGTTCGATTCCAACAACGGCGGCCAGTTCAACTGGCAGGCGCACTCGTTCGCCCGCGCCCGACCGGTCTTCTTCGGCTGCGGCGTCCGCGCCGGCTGCACCTACCACGTCGTGCTGCAGTACAAGAACCACGCGTCGGGGCTCAGCCTGTGGATCGACGAGCAGACGCTCGAGGTGGACGTCACCTACGTCTGACGCCTGAGCGCAGCGCCCAGGTCTTCGGCTCCGTTCCCTCGGGTCAGGAAAAGAACGGGCAACCCAAGCGGGTGGCGGCGGCGCCGGCGAGTCCCTACCCTCGGACACCGATGGAGACGCGCCCGTGAGCACGCCCACCGCCATCCCGGCCGCCGGGACGCCTGGCGAGCAGGAGGTCGACCCGCGCCGCTGGGTCGCCCTCGCCGTGGTGCTGATCGCCGCGTTCATGCAGCTGGTCGACATCAGCATCGTCAACGTGGCGATCCCGTCGATCCAGCGGGACCTCGACGCCACCTACTCGCAGATCCAGTGGGTGCTGGCCGGCTACCAGCTGGCCTTCGCGGTGACGCTGATCACCGGCGGTCGGCTCGGCGACATCTTCGGGCGCAAGCGGCTGTTCATGCTCGGCATGGCCGGCTTCACGCTCGCCTCCGCCCTGTGCGGCCTGGCGCAGAACCCGGGCATGCTGATCGGCTCGCGGGTCTTCCAGGGCCTGATGGGGGCGATCATGTTCCCCCAGACCCTCTCGGTGATCCAGGTCACGTTCCCGCCGCGGGAGCGCGGCACCGCCTTCGGCATGTTCGGGGCGACCATCGGGCTGGCGACGATCACCGGACCGCTGGTCGGCGGGCTGCTCATCAACGGCGACCTGCTCGGGCTGGAGTGGCGGCCGATCTTCCTGGTGAACGTCCCCATCGGCGTGCTCGCCCTGGCCGCGGCCGCGCGCCTGCTCAAGGAATCGAAGGCACCCTACGCGATCCGCACCGACCTGGTCGGGGTCGGCATCGTCAGCGCCGGCCTGCTGCTGCTGGTCTACCCGCTGGTCCAGGGGCGTGACCTCGACTGGCCGCCGTGGACCTTCGCCGCGATGGTCGCGGCCGTGCCGGTGCTGTTGCTGTTCGCCGCGTGGGAACGGCGCAAGAAGGCGGCCGACGGCTCGCCCCTGGTCGACCTCGCCCTGTTCCGCCAGCGGGCCTTCGTCGCCGGCCTGCTGGTCGCCGGCATCTTCTTCATGGGCATCCCCGCCTTCTTCCTCACCTTCACGATCTGGCTGCAGATCGGGCTCGGCTTCACCGCGCTGCACGCCGGGCTCACCGGGATCCCGTTCGCGGTCGGCTCGGCGCTCGCCTCCGCCGCGTCGACGCGGCTGGCACCGCGCCTGGGCCGGCGCATCCTCAGCCTCGGCACGCTGCTGATCACCATCGGCATGGCGGGGATCATCGCCACCGTCGACCGCTACGGCGGCGCCACCCACTCCTGGCAGCTGATCCCGGCGCTGGCGGTCTGCGGCCTCGGCCTCGGCTCGGTGATCGCGCCGCTGGTCAACGTCGTGCTCGCCGGCATCCGCGGGCAGGACGCCGGCTCCGCCTCCGGCGTGCTCACCACCGTCCAGCAGGTCGGCGGCGCCGTCGGGGTCGCCCTCATCGGGGTGATCTTCTTCGGGCTGCTCGGCAGCCACGCGGGCACCGTCGGCGCCGAGCTCGCCCCGCGGCTCGAGGGCGAGCTGCAACGGGCCGGCCTGCCGGCCTCGCTGGACCGGCAGGTGGTCGCCGGCTTCGAGGCCTGCTTCGAGGACCGCTCCAGCGCCAAGGACCCCTCGGCCGTGCCGGTCAGCTGCCAGCGCGCCCAGGCGCAGGGCGGCGCCCAGCCCCAGGTCGGCCGGGTGGTGGCGTCGGCGGCCGACAGCGCCCGCAGGCAGAACTTCTCCGACGTGCTCGAGCGCACCCTGCTGTTCGAGGTCGCCGTGTTCGGGGCCTGTTTCCTGCTGGTCTTCCTGCTGCCCCCGACCCGCGGCAGGGCGTTCCAGCAGGCGGCCGAGGCCCCGGCGGCCGCCTGACCGCTGTGCCCCTCAGTCCCCCGCCCCGTCGCCGTCGGCGCGCAGGACCCGCAGGGCGTCGGCGGGCAGGTGGGCGGCGACCGGGGTGCCCTGGCGCCAGGGAAGGGCTTCGCCGCCGTTCTGCACCACCGCCTGCACCGCCTCGCCGTGGGCGAGGCGGACGATCAGCTGGGTGACCGGGCCGAGGTAGACGAGCCGCTCGACCATGCCGGGCATGCGGTTGCCGCCGCCGGAGCCGTGCGGCTCGAGCCGCACCCGCTCCGGTCGGATGACGACGTTGACCCGGCCGCGCGCGCCGGTCTCGCCCTGGCCGGCGTCGAAGGCGAACTCGCCGAGGCGGACGCGGCAGCGCCCCTCCCCCGCCGGGCCGTCGGCGTGGGCCGGCATCAGGTTGGCGACGCCGAGGAAGTCGGCCACGTAGGTGCTCGCCGGCTCCTGGTAGACCTCGGCCGGGGTGCCGACCTGCTCCACCCGGCCGCCGCGCATCACCGCCAGCCGGTCGGAGAGGGCCAGCGCCTCCTCCTGGTCGTGGGTGACGTGCACGAAGGTGATGCCGATCGTCTCCTGCAGCGCCTTCAGTTCGAGCTGCAGGGCCTTGCGCAGCTTGGCGTCGAGCGCGCCGAGCGGCTCGTCCAGCAGCAGCACCGACGGCTCCAGCACCAGCGCGCGGGCGAGCGCGACGCGCTGCTGCTGGCCGCCGGACAGCTGCGCCGGGCGGCGGGCGGCGAGGCCCTCGAGCTGGACCAGGGCGAGCGCGTCGCCCACCCGGCGGCGCGCCTCGGCGCGGGCGACGTCCTGGTAGCGCAGGCCGAAGGCGACGTTGTCGTGCACCGACATGAAGGGGAACAGGGCGTAGCTCTGGAACACCGTGTTGACGTTGCGCCGGTGCGGCGGCGTGCGCGCCACGTCGACGCCGTCGAGCAGGATGCGGCCCTCGTCGGGCTGCTCGAAGCCGGCCACCAGCCGCAGGGTGGTGGTCTTGCCGCAGCCCGACGGGCCCAGCAGGCAGAAGAACTCGCCGCCGGGCACGTCGAGGTCGATCCCGTCGACGGCGACCACGTCGTCGAACCGCTTGACCAGCCCGGCGAGCTGGACCCGTCCGCCGGCCACCGTCAGCGCCCGGTCACGACGTGACCGCCTCGGCGAAGGCGGCGAAGTTGGCCAGGAAGCGGTCGACGTCGTCGTCGCCGTGCTGGGCCGAGACCAGCCACTGCTCGGCCTTGCCCCACGGGGGCAGGAACACCCCGCCGTTGTGCTGGAACAGCCAGTGGCAGTGGCTCCAGCGGCCGTCGATGGCGAGGAAGTCGCGGTAGTCGCGCACCGGCGTGGTGGCGAAGGTGACGCAGCCCTTGGCCCCGACCGCGACCACGTGGGCCGGCAGGCCGGTGCGCGCGATCACCTCCTGGCAGCCGGCGGTCATGCGCGCCCGCAGCGCGTCGAAGCGCCGGTACGCCTCCCCGGTCAGCACCTCGGTGAGGGCGGCCTTGGCGGCGGCCATCGCCAGCGGGTTGCCGTTGAACGTGCCCACCTGGTCGTAGGTGCCGTCGACGATGTGGCCCATCACCTCGGTGCTCCCGCCGATGGCGGCGGTCGACAGCCCGCCGCCGAGCGCCTTGGCGAGGCAGACGACGTCCGGGGTGACGCCGAAGAGCCCGGTGGCGCCGCCCGGGCTGGCGGTCATGCCGGTCTTGACCTCGTCGAAGGCGAGCAGGACGCCGTGGCGCCTGGTCAGCTCGCGCAGGCCCTCCAGGTAGCCGGGCGCCGGCGGGATGATGCCGGCGTTCATCATGATCGGCTCGACGATCACGCCGGCGACGCGGCCGGAGAGCTCGTCGAGCACCCTCCCGGTGGTGGCCAGGTCGTTGAACGGCACCACCCGGGTGAGCGCGACCATCTCGGCGGGGATGCCGGAGCTGGACGGGACGCTGGCCGGGCGGCTGGCCGGGCCGAGCTGCTCGAGCGGCTCGTACACCGAGACCTGCACGGCGTCGTGGTGGCCGTGGTAGGCGCCCTCGAGCTTGACGATCAGCGGCCTGCCGGTGATCGCGCGCATCAGGTGGACGGCGTCCATGGTCGCCTCGGTGCCGGAGTTGGCGAAGCGCCACAGCGGCAGGCCGAAGCGGGCGCCGAGCTCCTCCGCCACCGCCAGCGCCTCCTCGGTCGGCTGGGCGAAGTGGGTGCCGCGGGCGACGCGGGCGGAGACGGCGGCGACGATCGCCGGGTGGGCGTGGCCGACCGCCATCACGCCGTAGCCGCCGTGCAGGTCGACGTACTGGTTGCCGTCGACGTCCCAGACCTTGGAGCCGATGCCGTGGCTCAGCCACACCGCCTGCGGCCTGGCGATCTGCCAGCTCGAGGTGACCCCGCCGGCGAGCGCCCGGTGGGCGCGCTCGATCAGCGCCGCGGAGCGCGGCTGGCGCTCCAGGAAGCGCCGCTCCTCGCGGGCGATCAGCTCGTCGAGCCGCGCGCCAAGCTCCCGATGCTCCGGGGGGGCTACCGCTTCGCTTCTCGAGCCCCCCGGACCCCCCGTCGAGCTCCTGCTGGTCGACCGCCATCCGGGCCTCCTTGGCCGGCCTAGCCGATGAGCCGGCGGGCGCCGCGCTTGGCGAGCTGGCCGGCGATGATGATGCGCTGGATCTCGCTGGTGCCCTCCCAGATGCGGTCGACCCGCACCTCGCGGTAGAGCCGCTCGGCGACGTTCTCGCGCATGTAGCCGCGGCCGCCGAAGACCTGCACGGCGCGGTCGGCCACCCGCCCGGCCATCTCCGAGGCGTACAGCTTGGCCATGGAGCAGTGGGCGTGCTGCACCTTGACGTCGATGCCGGCGTCGATCCCGCGGGCGGTCTCGTAGGTCATCAGCCGCGCCGCCCACAGCTCCGTGAGCGAGTCCGCCAGCATGAACTGGATCGCCTGGTGGCTGATGATCGGCCCGCCGCCGGCGTGGCGCTGCCTGGCGAACGCGGTGGCCTCCTCGACGAGCCGCTCGGCGGCGCCGAGGGAGCGGGCGGCGATCATCAGCCGCTCGTAGCGGAACCACTCCCAGGCGAAGGCCATGCCGTCGCCCTCGCTGCCGACGAGCTGGCCGGCGGGGACGTGGACGTCCTCGAAGGCGACGATCGCGTGGTGGTGGGAGATGGTGTGGCTGTAGGCGGGGACCCGGACGATGCGGATGCCGGGGGTGTCGAGGTCGAGCACGAACATGGCGTGCGCCCCCGCGTTCGCCCCGTCGGCGAGCTTGGCCTGGAAGAACACGTGGTCGGCGTGGTTGATCGAGGTGACGTGCCACTTGACGCCGTTGAGGCGGTAGCCGTCCCCGTCCCTGTGCGCGGTGGCCTCGATGCGGTCGAGGTCGGAGCCGGCGCCCTCCTCGGTGATCGCGTAGCACTCGCGGCGCTCGCCGCGGATCGCCGGCCTCACCCAGCGCTCCAGCTGCTCGGGCGTTGCCACCGCCGGCAGCCACGCCGCCGGGGTGTGCACCACCCAGCCGAGCGCGTTGCTGGCGCGGCCGAGCTGCTCGGAGACGAGCACCTGCTGCAGCATGGTGAAGCCGCCACCGCCCAGCTCCCTGGGCATGTTCACGGCCTCGAAGCCGAGCTCGCGGACGCGCTCGCGCTGCTGCTTGACCACGTGGGCGGGCAGCTCGCCGCCGTGCAGCTCGGCCTCGACCTCCCAAGGGATCAGCTCGTCGACGAAGGCGCGGGCGGTCGCCTGGATCTCGCGGTCGGCCTCGGACAGCGCATGGCCCTGGTGCACGCGCGCCTCCTGGTCGAGGGGACGGCTGGTGGCGGCCGGGTGTTTATTGACTGAACATTCAGTTTATTGTACGTTCCAGCCGCCCCGCAAGCCGCCGCGGCGCAGGAGGCGCAAGGAGGGGAACGATGGCGCGCGATCCTTACTTGAGCCGGCGGAGCTTCCTGGCCGTCGCGGGAGCCGGAGCCCTGCTCGCCGCGTGCGGCAAGCCGGAGAGCTCCAAGCCGAGCAGCGCCGGGCTGCAGCTCGCCAGCCCCGAGCACCCGGTCCTCTGGCCGATCGCGGCCGGCAACGAGCCGATCGCCGACGGCCTCGAGCCGGAGCGCGACGCCGTCCTCAAGATCTACAACTGGACCGACTACATCTACAAGAAGGTCGCGGTCGACGAGTTCCAGAAGAAGTACAAGAAGTACGGGGTGAAGGTGCAGATCTCCTCGTTCAACACGATGGACGAGGCGATCGCCAAGCTGCGCACCGGCCAGGTCGACTTCGACCTGTTCTTCCCCACCTACGACCGCCTCGGCAAGATCATCGAGGCGGGCCTGCTGCGCCCGCTCAATCACAGCTACATCCCCAACATCGACCAGGCCTGGCCGGTCTTCAAGAACCCCTTCTACGACCAGCAGTGGCGCTACTCGGTGCCCTACACCGTCTACACCACCGGGATCGCCTGGCGGACCGACAAGGTCCACGAGGACGTCGCCAAGCTGGCCAACCCCTACGAGGTGCTGTGGCACGGGCAGTACCGCGGGCGCGTCGGCCTGCTCGACGACTACCGCGAGGCCATCAGCATGGCCCTGCTGAAGAACGGCATCACCAACCTCAACACCGGCGACGCCAAGCAGATCGACGTCGCCAAGCAGGACCTGCTGCGGCTGGCCAAGGCGGTCAAGCCGCTGGTCAACACGAAGGACTACGTCGACCTGCCCGAGGCACGCACCTGGGTCACCCAGGCCTGGTCGGGCGACATGAACAACGCCCAGTACTACATGCCCAAGGGGCAGGACCCCGGGGTGATCCGCTACTGGTTCCCGCCCGACGGCCGCGGCTCGGTCGGCAACGACCTGATCTCGGTGCTGCGCTCGGGCAAGAACCCGGTGCTCGCCCACCACTTCCTCAACTACATGCTCGACTTCGACGTGGCCATGGAGAACCTGGGCTGGAACGGCTACCAGCCGCCGCTGACCAAGGCCACCACGGCGCGGCTGGTCAACGACGAGTACATCCCCAAGACCCTTGCCACCACGGTGGTGCAGCCACAAGACTTCGACCAGGGGTTCAGGCAGCTCGAGTTGCCACCGGAGGCCGACAACCTGTGGAACGCGGCCTGGCAGCAGTTCAAGGCCGGCGCCTGACGCCGGGCGGGTAGCCCGTGGCTACCCTGCCGGCGCGGCGCCGCCGCCGCCGCGGGCCCACCAGCACCAGCGGCGTCCGCTACCCGCGCTGGTTCTGGCCGCTGTTCGCCGCGCCGGGGATCGCCTGGCTCGCCCTGCTGTTCGTGCTGCCGGTCTACGTGGTGCTGGCGATCGCCTTCGGCACCATCGACCCGCTGTTCCGCACCCCGGTGCCGACCTGGTACCCGGTCTGGTGGGACACCACCCAGCTGCGCCTGGTGCTCGGGCGCATCTTCGGCAGCGGCGCCTACCTCGCCCCGGCGTTCGTCCGCACCTTCGCCTACGTGGCGCTCGCCTCGGCGCTGTGCCTGCTGATCGCCTACCCGGTGGCCTACTTCGTGGCCCGCTACGCCGGCCGCCGCAAGGTCTTCTACCTCCTGCTGCTGATCGCGCCGTTCTGGATCAGCTACATGATGCGTCTGCTCGCCTGGGTCAACCTGCTGTCGACCGACGGGCTGGTCGACCGCGTCCTGGTCGACGCGGGGCTGATGGGCACCCCGGTGAACTGGCTGGACGGGCGGGCGGTCACGGTGGTGCTCGGGCTCACCTACGGCTACGTGCCCTACATGGCCCTGCCGTTGTTCGCCGGGCTCGACCGGATCGACGCGAACCTGATCGAGGCCGCCCGCGACCTCGGCGCCAGCCGCGCGCGGACCTTCTGGCGGGTGACCCTGCCGCTGTCGCGCCAGGCGATCCTCGCCGGGCTGGTGATCACCGCGCTGCCGATGTTCGGCGACTACTTCACCAACGACCTGCTGTCCGGCTCGCCGAGCACCTCGATGGTCGGCAACCTGATCAACGACGCCGTCGGCACGCCCGGCCAGGCGGTGCAGGGCGCCGTGCTGGTGGTGCTGCTGCTGGTGATCCTGCTGCTGCCGATGCTCTGGTACGTCCGCGCCAGCAACCGCGAGGCGGCACGGTGAGCGGGCAGGCCGCGCCCAGCCAGGAGGCGCTGCCCCGGCCACGCCGCCAGGGGGCGGCCCGCCGCTGGCCGCGGGCGCTGCCGGCGCCGCTGGGGCCGTGGCTCGCCAGCCCCTGGCGCAAGCCCCGCTTCCTGGAGGCCTTCACCCTGCTGTACCTGGCCTGGTCGCTGCTGCCGGTGGGCGTCGCGGCGCTGTTCTCGTTCAACGCCGGCCGCTCGCGCTCGAGCTGGCAGGGGTTCTCGCTGCGCTGGTACTGGCAGGACCAGACGCTGTCGGTGTGGCACGACCCGGAGCTGCACCGCGCCCTGGTCCACAGCCTGCGCCTGGCCACGGTCACGACCCTGATCGCGGTGCCGATCGGGGTCGCGTTCGCGATCGGGGTGGACCGCTGGCGCGGCCGCATCGCCCGCGGGGCCAGCTTCCAGATGCTGCTCTCCTTCGTGGTGCCGGAACTGGTCCTCGGCGTCGCGCTGCTGTTCCTGGTCTCCAACCTGTTCCGCTTCGTCCACCTGGGCGGCGGCGCGCAGATCCTCGGGCTGGTCACCTTCCAGCTCTCCTACCCGGCGGTGATCGTGCGCGCGCGCCTGCTCTCGATCGGCCCGGAGTACGAGGAGGCCGCCATGGACCTCGGCGCCTCCCCGGCGCAGGCGACCCGGCGGGTGCTGCTGCCGCTGCTGTGGCCGGCGGTGTTCGCCAGCGCGGTGCTGGTGTTCGCGGACGTGATCGACGACTTCGTCATCGTCCGCTACCTCTCCTCCGACGCGGCCACCGAGCCGATGTCGGTGAAGATCTACGCCGGCGCCCGTGGCGCGCCCACCCCGGCGCTCAACGCCCTTGCCACCGTCATGCTGGTCTCCTCGCTGCTGGCGGTCGCGCTCGGCGTGCTCGTCTACCGCCGCCTCACCCGCGGCGAGCGCGGCGCCTCGGCGGTCGCCGACTTCGCCTCGCAGCTCTAGGGCGCCGCCGGCGAGGGGTCCGGCTGTTGGCTGGCCAGGAACTGCTCCCAGGTCCGCCGTCCGACCGCCCGCTCGGGGTTCAGGATGGCGCCGGCCCGCACGGCGCGCGCGGCCTTGCCCGGCAACGGGACCGGCACGATCGGCCGGCGCCGGTGGCTGGCGCGCAGGTACGTGCGGATCAGGTCGGCCATGCCGTACACGCGCGGGCCGGCGAGGTCCGGCACGAGGCCGGCTGGTTGCCCAAGGGCGAGTTCGACGAGCCGGGCGGCGACCTCGTCGGTGTCGACCGGCTGGAACCGCACGCCCGCCGGCGTCGGGATCACCGGCAGCTTCGCAAGCGCCCGCACCACCGTCAGGACCAGGTCGTGGAACTGGGTGGTGCGCAGCGTCGTCCACGGCAGCCCGGACCCGGCGAGGACCCGCTCGGCCGCCAGCTTGGAGCCGAAGTAGCCGAACATGACGCGGTCCACCGCGCTGGCGATCGGGATGCGGTCGGCGCCGACGACCGAGATGTACACCAGGTGCGGTATCCCCGCCCGCGCCGCCGCCTGGACCAGGGTGCGGGTGGTGCCATCGTCGCCCTTGCTGCTGCCGGCGCAGTGCACGATGGTGTCGACCCCGTCCACCGCGGGCTCGACCCCCTCGCCGGTCGCCAGGTCGCCGGTCACGTAGTGGACGCCGTCCTCGTCGGCCCGGGCGTGCCGGGTGAGGACCCGGACTGAGCGGCCGGCCTCCTTCAGGCGTGGGACGAGACGGCGCCCGAGCCTACCGGTGCCGCCGGTGACCAGGATTGGCGCTGCCATGGCTCTGCTCCCTTGTCGCGTCGGTCGTAGTCTTGCCCACCCTGATGACGGGCCACGCCCTCCCGGCGTGACACGCCGAGCAGGTCCCTTCGCCACGGGTCGCGCTCGACCACTTGACTCCGGTACCTAGGTACAGGGTTATGGTCGCGCGGAAGCGACCACGCCCGAGTGGAGGCAACCATGCCGGAGCCAAGCGTCCCGATCGCCTGCACCCTCCCGCCCGACCAG
Organism: Actinomycetes bacterium; assembly: GCA_036377075.1. Classification (GTDB taxonomy): domain Bacteria; phylum Actinomycetota; class CALGFH01; order CALGFH01; family CALGFH01; genus DASUZB01. Next base: position 16,954 of record DASUZB010000323.1, read on the forward strand.
GTCGACGGGCGCCTGGCCGAGTTCCACGAGCTGTTCGCCGCCCACCTCGTCCGGGTCGAGCGGCCGGCGCCGACCAGGCTGCGGCTGGTGCTCGGCGGGGCCGCCGGCGAGCACGCCGTGCGCGCGCTGCTCGACAGGGAGCGGCAGTGCTGCGCCTTCCTCGACGTCACCGTCACCGCCGAGGGCGGCCAGCTGCTCGCCGACCTCGAGGTCCCCGCGGCGGGGGCGCCGGCCCTCGACGGCCTGGCCGGGATCGCCTGGTGGGCCGCACCGGCGGCGGCGCCGTGAGCGAGGGACTGCGCACCGGGCAGCTCGCCGAGCTGGCCGGGGTGAACGTCCAGACGCTGCGCTACTACGAGCGCCGCGGGCTGCTCGCCCGGCCGCCGCGGCGGCCGTCGGGCCAGCGCGCCTACCCCGAGGAGGCGGTGCGCCTGGTGCGCACCATCAAGGCCGCGCAGCAGCTTGGCTTCACCCTGGCGGAGATCGTCGAGCTGCTGCGGCTGACCGCCCACCACCGCGGCGGCGAACTCCGCGCCCGCGCCGCCGCGAAGCTGGCCGAGGTGGAGCGCAGGCTCGCCGACCTGAAGGTCGTCCGGTCGGCCCTGCGGACGGTCCTGGCCTCCGACTGCGACTCCCTTACCGACTGCACCTGCGACCTCCGGCCGCTGTTCCTCGGCGACCAGGCCTGACTGAGGGTGTCCGCGATGCTCTATGCGCCGGTGTGGGACACCGGATCAGTTGGTGGTGGGTGCAGGCTGCTCGGATCGGTGCCTGACCGCGCCGGGGGAGACGCCGATGACCCGCTTGAACGCGTGGCTGAAGGCCGCCTCTGAGCCGTAGCCGAACTGGGTGGCGAGCTCGCGGATGGTGGTCGGGCCCTGCTGGAGGCGTGCCAGCGCGACGTGCATGCGCCAGCGGGTGAGGTACTGCACGGCGGGCTCACCGACCAGTTGGGTGAAGCGGGCCGCGAAGGCTGAGCGTGACATCGCCGCCTGGTTCGCCAGGGAAGCGACCGTCCAGGGGTGCCCGGGGTTGCGGTGCACGGCCACGATCGCCTGGCCGATCTGCTGGTCTTGCAGCGCGCCCAGCCAGCCGGTCCGCGCGGCCGGGTCGGCTTCGATCCAGGCGCGGATCGCCTGGATGACCAGGATGTCCGCCAGGCGGGTGGTGACCGCTTCACCGCCGGGGCGTAGCTGGCGCACCTCGGCGGCCATCAGGCGCAGGGTGTCGCCGATCCAGGTCCTGGAGGGCGCGGTGGCGCCGTCGGTGTGGATCACCGGTGGCAAGAGTCTGACCAGCTGCTGCGCGGCGGGGTCGTGGAAGGAGACGATGCCGCACACCAGCGTGGACGGCGCCCCGCCACCGCCGTGGCGCAGGATCGAGTAGTGCTCGCCGAGCAGCTGCTGGGGGAGTTGGTCGACGCGTGGCGCGGGTGTGACCCCCGGCTGGCTGAACAGCCGGTGGCCGCGGCCGTGCGGCACCAGCGCCAGTTCCCCCGCCCGTAGGTACAGTGCCTCGGCGCCGTCAACGCCGAGCCAGCACCCGCCGTCGGTGACGACGTGGAAGCTCAGGCAGTCGGCGAAGGCGGGCATCTCCAGCGCCCAGGGCGCGGTTGCCTCAGTGAGGCAGTAGAAGGTCCCGCTCATCCGCAGCAGGTGCAGCGCCTCCCCCAGGGGGTCGACAGGCGTCCAGGGATAGTCCTGCGTCATGGCAAACCAACCGTCCCAACATCCCGCATGAAAGAACATGAACTAGCGACGCATGAGCATAGTCCGTCCAGGAGTTGCTGGATAGCGTGGACGTCATCCACAACCAGGCGCGCGAGGCGCATGGACGGAGGGGAGCAGAGCAATGAAGGTGCTGGTCGTTCCTGGGGTGAGATGTTCGGCATGATCTTCGACGGCCGCAACGCCCACCCGTCCGACCGCGTGCAACGTGCCCTGGGCAAGGAGGGAGCTGACGTGGAGACGTTTCGTGTGGTCGCGCTGATCGCCGCCACCATCGCCATGGGCCTCATGGCGGGGGTCTTCGCGCTGTACTCCAACACCATCATGCCCGGATTGGGCCGAGCGGGTGACCGGACCTTCGTCGGTGGGTTCCAGGCGCTCGACAAGGCGATCGAGAACCCGTTGTTCCTGATCGTCGGGTTTCTGGGTGCGTTGGTCCTCACCGGGCTGGCCGGGCTGCTCCATCTTTCCGGGGACTGGCGCTCGGTGCTGCCCTGGCTCATTGCCGCGTTCGTGCTGTACCTGGCGGCGTTCGTGGTCACCATCGGGGTCCACCTGCCGCTCAACGCCATCATCAAGAAGGCCGGAGACCCCGACCGCATCACCGATCTCGCCGCGGTGCGCGAGCGGTTCGACGAGGCGCGATGGGTCGCCTGGAACCTGGTGCGGGTGGTGGCGTCGTTGGCGGCGTTCGGCTGCCTGACCTGGGCGCTGGTGCTGCACGGTCGGGTCACGGGCACGGGCTGACGCCAGACGGTGAACCCAGCGGGCCGCGAAGTCCTCGTAGCGCCGCAGCAGCACGCCGAGAGCCCGCGGAGCAAGCTCCCGCAGCAGGTCCTCGCGAGCGTCAGCCGTCACGTGCCGAGCTGCTCCATGACGTCGTCGGGGGGCGCGTCCATGCACTGGCGGACCTCGATCGGGGCGTCGGCAGCCCGGCTGATCCCCGCGGCGATCTGGACCGCGCGAGCCTGGTTCTCGACGTCCACGACCCAGAACCCCGCCAGCGACTCACGCGACCCGGCGAACGGCCCGTCGGTGGCCACGGGGACGCCCTGCTGGACCCTGACCGTCCTGGCTTGGCCCGGGTCGGCGAGCCCCTGCTGGAACACCAGCTCACCGGACTCGGTCAGCTCGACGTCGATCCGGTGCATGAACTCGATCATCTCCTTGATCCACTCGGGCGGCTTGCCCTCGAGCCCTGACGTGTCCCCGAACGTCATGATCATGTACTTCATCTCGCCCCTCGCAGTCTCGGCCCCAGACCCGGCGCCTCACGAGTGAGACGGAGCCATGCCAGCATCCTGGACACGGCCCACCCCCGGGCTTCTACCACAGCAGGAACGGAGATGGGACTGGACCTCCTGGAAGGCGTGAGAACCCTCCAACGGTCCGGTCTCCACCCATCGCACGCATCCGGCATCACGGACACCCTCGCTCGCCCGGCGCCGCTCAGGGTCGGTGGAAGCGGCTGGTGAGGGTGAGGGCGAGCCAGGGCCGCCGGCCCCAGGCGAGCAGGCGGCCGGCGGCGAGGTGGCGCCAGTGCGACTGGCGCCGGTAGAGGACCAGCAGCAGCGCCGCCGGGTCGGCCGAGAGGTGGACGTCGACCGGACCCGGGTCGGGCGGGTTCACCCGCAGCCGGCCGTCGCGGAACGCCCAGACGTGCCCGGCGTGGCCGCGCGGGCGGACCTCGAAGGTCGCGTTGAGGCCCGCGACCCGCTCGGGCCTGACCCAGCCGGGCAGGATCGGGTCGAGCGCCTCGACCACCAGCGCCGCGTGGCCCGGGTCGATCGGCCAGGGCCGCCGCAGCGTCCGGGCGACGTCCCAGCCGTGCACCAGCAGCTCGCCGAGCAGGATCCCCAGGGCGACGTCGCCGCGCACCCGCTCGCCGCCGTGGAAGCGGAAGGACGGAGCCTCGCCGTGGTAGCCCTCGACCTGCTCGCGCAGCGCGGCAAGGTCGCGCCGGAGCCTGCCGGCGAGCTCGCCCACGGTGGCGGCGCCGAGCTCGTCCAGCTGCTCCTGGTTGAGCGCGGGCAGGTCCAGGGGCGTGCGCAGCCAGGCGCCGCGGCCCTCGGGGCCGTCGGCGTAGCGGACGGTGACGGTGGCCACGTGCGCGGCGACGTCGCGCACGGTCCAGTCGGGCGAGTTGCGCACCCGCACGGTCGGGTCGAGCGCCGCGGTCACCAGCGTGGCGAAGCGGTCGCCGGCCAGGTCGAGCGCGGGCAGGACGCGGTCGAGGAAGGAGTCGGCGGTGGTGGTCTGCATGCGGCGTGGAACCCCCTCTCCCCGGCGGCCCGGGGCACTACTCCGGTTCGGAGTATCTCGCACTTTACTCCGGTCCGGAGTAAAGTCAAGGCATGACCACGACGCCGGCGCCACCGCCATCCCTGCCGACCACCTCCTACGCGATCCTGGGGATGCTCGCCCTGCGCCCCTGGAGCGCCTACGACCTGACCCAGCAGCTGCGCCGCAGCCTCGACTACTGCTGGCCGACGGCCGAGAGCGTCCTGTACCAAGAGCCGAAGCGGCTGGTGCGGCTCGGGCTGGCCACCGCCAAGCGGCAGGCGGCCGGCCGCCGCGGCCGCACCGTGTACACCATCGCCGAGCAGGGCCGCGCCAGGCTCGCCGAGTGGCTCGCGACCCAGCCTCGCCCGCCCCGCCTCGAGGTCGAGGCCATGCTCCGGCTGCTCTACGCCGACCAGGGAGGCAAGCAGGACCTGCTGGAGGCCGTCCGCGCCACCCGCGCCTGGGCGCTCGAACGGGCGCCGCAGGGCCTTGCCCAGGTCGACGGCTACCTCGCCGACGGCGGGCCGTTCCCGGAACGGCTGCACATCATCGCCCTGTTCTCCCGCTTCTACCTCGACCTGTTCGAGCTGATCGTCGGCTGGGCCGACCTCGCCGAGGCCGAGGTCGCCGCCTGGCCCGGAACCGGCGACCTCGGCATGACCGAGCAGACCCGCGCCCTGCTGGAAGAGCTGCGGCCCAGGCTGGCGGCGCTGGCCGCCCGCGCGGACCGGTCGGAGGGCCACGGTCCCGCCGGCGCCTAGCCGATCCCGATCATGCCCGCCGCGGTGCCCCGTTTGACCCGAAGTATTCCCCCGCAAGCTACCGAGCGGTAGGCTCCGAGCCGGACCCGGACGACGGCCTCCAAGGAGGGAGCGCCCCGGGAGCCGGTCCCAAGGGGTTGCCCGATGCGGCGCTGCCTTCTCGTCGTCCTCGCCCTGCTGCTCTCGCTGCCCGCGGGCGTGGGGGTGGCCGTCCCGACCGGGGCCGCCGCGGCCGCCACCGGGCTGCCGCCGGGCGCCAGCGTCACCAGGGACGCCCAGGGCATCGCCCACATCCGCGCGCGCAACCACCACGACCTGTACTTCACCCAGGGCTGGGTGCACGCCACCGACCGGCTGTTCCAGATGGACACGCGCCGCCGCCAGGCCGACGGCACCCTGGCCGAGCTGCTCGGCCCGAGCGCGCTCCCCAGCGACGTGCAGCTGCGCACCCTCGGCCTGGAGCGCGCGGCGGCCCGCTCGCTGCCGGCGCTGTCCCAGGCGGCCCGCGACGGCCTGGCCGCCTACGCCGACGGCGTCAACGCCTGGGTCGCGAGCCACCCCCTCCCGCCCGAGTACGCCGCCCTCGAGCTGACCCGCTTCCGGCCATGGACGGCGCTCGACACCGTCGCCGTCGCCAAGCTGCTCGCCTTCAGCCTCTCCTTCGACCTGGATGACCTCGACCGCACCCTCACCCTGCTCGCCTACCGCATCACCGGCCCGAACGCCGGCTTCGACCCCGACAAGCTGTTCTTCGAGGACCTGTTCCGCTCGCAGCCGTTCACCCCTGCGACCACGGTCCCCGACGCGGACGGCACCCCGCCGCGCACCGGCCAGGCGAAGGCCACCACCGCCGCCGCCCGGGCGGGTGCGGCGGTCAGGGCCGCCAAGGCGGGGACCCGCGGCGCCGGGCGCCTCGACGCGGTCGCTTCGCTGGGGCGGGCCTACCTGGCGAAGGTGGCCAAGGTGCCGGCGCTGCGCGCCGCCCTCGCCGGCCAGGGGGAGGGCGGCTCCAACGAGTGGGGGGTGAGCGGGCGCCGGAGCGCCTCCGGCCGGCCGATGTTGGCCAACGACCCGCACCTCCCGCTGGCCGCGCCGTCCACCTTCTACCCGGTCGAGCTGCAGGCCGGGCAGACCGACGTGATCGGCAGCGGCTTCGCCGGTGCCCCCGGGGTCACCGTCGGCCACAACCGCTTCGTCACCTGGGGCGCGACCGTCAACCCGAGCGACGTCACCGACGTCTTCGTCGAGACGGTGGTGCCCGACCCGAGCAGCCCGAGCGGCCTGGCCACCGTCCACGACGGCAAGCACGAGCCGGTGCTGTCGATCCCCGAGACGTTCCGCCAGAACAACCTCGGCGACCAGCAGGACGACGACGTCACCGTGGTCCCGCCCGGCGGCTCGATCCCGCCGGCGACGCTGATCGTGCCGCGCCGCAACCAGGGGCCGCTGGTGCAGCTCAACCTCGCCAACAACTCGGGCCTGAGCGTGCAGTACACCGGCTTCAGCGCCACCCGCGAGATCGACACGTTCCTGATCTGGGACGACGCCCGTGGGCTCGCCGACTTCCGCCGCGGGCTGCAGTACTTCGACGTCGGCGGCCAGAACTGGGCCTACGCCGACGTGCACGGCAACCTCGCCTACTTCACCAGCGCCGAGCTGCCCCTGCGGGAGGACCTCGAGGCGGGCAAGGTGTACGGCCTGCCGCCGTTCCTGGTCCGCACCGGCACCGGCGGCGACGACTGGCTGCCGCTGCGCCACCGCCAGCCAGGCCAGGCGGTCCCCTACGAGATCCTGCCGCCCGCGGAGATGCCGCACACGGTCAACCCGCGCAACGGCTTCTTCGCCAACGGCAACAACGACCCGATCGGCACCAGCCTCGACAACGACCCGCTCAACCAGTTCCGCCCGACCGGCGGCATCTATTACCTGAACCCGGGCTACGACGGCATCCGCGGTGGGCGCATCACCGCGCTGCTGCGCCAGCGCCTCGCCCACGGCGGCAAGGTGTCGTTCGAGGACATGCAGCGCATCCAGGCCGACACCACCCTGGTCGACGCGCAGTTCTTCGTGCCGTACGTGGTGCGGGCGCTGGCCCACGCGCGCCACTCCGGCGACCCGGCGCTGGCGGCGCTCGCCCGCGACCCCGGCCTGGCCGAGGCGGTCGGGCGGCTGAAGGTCTGGGACCGCTCCACCCCGACGGGCATCCCGGAGGGCTACGACGCCAGCGACGTGAACGGCCACCGCAGGCCGCCGAGCAGCCGCGAGGTGCGCAACAGCGTCGCGGCCACCATCTACGCGGTCTGGCGCGGCCAGTTCGTCCGCGACACGATCGACGCGCGCCTCGACGCGCTCGGCTCGCTGCCGAAGCCGGACGGGCAGCTCTCCCTCACCGCCCTCAAGCACCTGCTGGAGACGTTCGACCAGCGCGGCGGGGTGGGCGCGTCCGGGGTGGACTTCTTCCCGGTCGCCGGCGTCCCGTCCGCCCCTGACCGCCGCGACGTGGTGATCCTGCGCAGCGTCCGCCACGCCCTCGACAAGCTCGCCGGCCCGGGCTTCGCGCCCGCCTTCGGCGGCTCGACCCGGCAGGGCGACTACCGCTGGGGCAGGCTGCACCGCGTCACCCTGTCCCACCCGATGGGCGGGCCGTGGGACATCCCGCCGGCGCAGGGCGCCTTCCCGCCGCCGCTGGCCGGCCTGTCCGGCATCCCGACCGACGGCGGCTTCGACACGGTGGACGTCGGCAGCCACGACGTGCGCGCGGACGACTCGGGCGGGTTCGGCTTCGGCAGCGCCGGGGCCAACCGCTTCGTCGGCCGCGCCGACCGTGGCGGCGTCTACGCGGAGTCGAGCCTGCCCGGCGGCACCAGCGGCGTGCCCGGCAGCCCCTACTACGTCAACCTGCTGCCCATGTGGCTGACCAACGACACCTTCCGGCTGCTGAACTGACGGGCCTCGGCGGACCCTGTTCACCGGGCGGCTACCGCGCCGGACCGGCGAAAACCGGGTGCGAATGGCGTTGACGATCGAACATATGTTCGGCACAATGTTGGTCGCCTGATCCGTACGCCGGTAGCCCGACGGGCGCTTCCCCTTACCGGCAGCGGGTGTGGCCGCCACGCCACCGCGGCGTGCCGGTCCGGGCCACCGACCATTCGGCGGCGCGGAGCGACTTCCCTCGCTCCGTGCCCGCCACGAGGAGGCTGCCCGCCAAGCCGTCCGAAGTCCCAGCCGCACCCGTCCGTGACCACCGCGCCCGAGCGGCCTACCGAGCGCCCCGCGACCCGCGCGGCGTCGGCGCCACGCCGACGCCCGCCGGCCTGACGGGCCGGCCGGCCATCGTGCGCGCCGAGCTTCGAGGGAACCATGCGCGCGACCGCCGCCGAGCGGGGTGGCCGGCTTCCCGCCGCCCCGGCCCGCCCCACCGCGGGTGCCAGGCGCCCCCGCCCGATCGTCTGGGGCGTGGTGCCGCGTGAGCTCGCGGGCGCGCTCCTGCTCCTGGTGGTCGTGCTGCTGGTCAGCCCGGCCCGCCCAGGTCAGGGTCCGACCGCACCGACATGGGACTACCAGCACGAGCAGCTGGTGGTCACCGGCGGCGGCCCGCTGAACGCCTACGCCAGGGCGGCGATGCGGGCGACCGCCTGGCTCGGCCGCGCCTCGATCGAGCGCCAGCGCGACGTCGACCGGCTCAACCTGCTGCGCTTCCTGGCCGGCGAACCGCTCGCCGCGGGCGTGGCCGGCTGGCGGCAGCGCCACGAGGCGGCGCTGCGGGGCTCGAGCGCGGTCGCGGTCCTCGCCCTGGTCGGCTTCGGCGTGCTCGCCCGTCCGGCCAGGAGGACCTGGCTGGTGGCCGTGCTCCTGCTGTTCGGCCTGACGCTGCTGGTCACCAAGCCGGACACCAGCCTGCGGGTGGCCAGCGCACCGAGCACCGCAATCCCGGCCGGCGTCGCCGGCCTGGCCGGCTCCCCCTCCCCCGCCGGCCGGGCCGGCGCGCCGCCCCCACCGGACCGGCGCGTGCTCGCGGGCCGCTACTGGATCGCGTTCGTCGCCGGCCCGCTGTCGCGGCTGCAGACGGGCAGCCCGGTGCTGGAGAGCGCGCCGCCGCGGGCGAAGGCCGGCGTGCTGGACGCGGTCCGCCGCCGCGTGCCCGGCGTCCGCGCCTGGGCCGCCGGCAGGCACGCGCTGCAGCGGACGGTGATCGCCACCCTGGCGCTGGCCTACATCCTGCCGTTCGCCGCCCTGCTCGGCGTGCTGGCGATGGTCGCGACCTGCGCGCAGGCGCTGCTGCTGCTGCTCGGCCTGGCGACGCTCGGCGCCGCGCCGCTGGCGCTCGAGCCGCGCTGGCGCCCGGCCGTGGTCCGCTGGTGGCTGCGGCCGCTCCTCGCCTCGCTGCTGCTGCTGACGGTCGCCGCGCTCGCCGCCCTGCTGGTGATGTGGCTGGCGACCCTCCTGCACGCCGGCGACGAGCTGCTCGGCACGCTGTTCGCCGGCTCGGTCTGGCCGCTGGTCAGCGCCGCGCTGCTGGCCTGGTGGCTGCGCCGGCGCCGGCGGCGCGTCCTCGCCGCCGCGGGCGGGCCGCCCGCCGCCCACACCGTCCGCGACCTGGTCGTGGCCGCCCGCTCGTCCGCCCTCCAGGCGCTCCGGGAGGTGGTCCCGGCCGCGCGGGCACGGCCGGCGGGACGCCGAGCGGCCAGCGAGGCCGCCACCGACAGCCAGGCGGACCGCCGCGCGGCCGACGACGCGGCCCACGTCGAGCGCACCGGCCGGCGCGCGGCCGGCGGCACGGGCGGTGCGTGACCCATGAGCCCGTCGGCGGGGTCATCGCGCGACCGCGTGGCCGGCGGCTCGGGCGCGCGGCTGGCCGTGTGGCTGCTGTCGTTGCCGCTGCGGCTGCTGGCCACCGGCCTCGGCCGTCGGCTCGCCACGGTGGCGGTGCTCACCACGCTGTTCGTGGTCGTGATGAGCGCGCTCTACGAGCACGCCGAGCGCCCCACCGCGAACGCGCTTCCCGCCGCCACCTCCGCGCCGCGCCCGACCGGCAGGGCGGGCCAGGGGCCGGCGGTGCCCCGGCCGGACGGTCCCGGTGCGGTGGCGGTCGCCTGGTACGCCCGGCGGCTCGGCGTGCCACCGGGGCGGGTCCACGCGCTCGGGACCGAGCGTCCCGGTCCCGGGCGCCTCCGTGTCCTGGTCCTCGCCGACCTCGGGAAGCGGCAGCCGACCGCCTGGGTCGCCCTGCGCCGCACCCCCGGCGGCTGGGCGGTGGCACGGTGAGCCGGCCCCAGGACCAACGGCGCGCCGCGGCCAGCCAGGCCGGCACCGCGGTGGCGGCGTTGCTGCTGCTGGCGGTGCTGGCCGGCAACGCCTCGCCGGGGTTCCCGCTGGCCAGGCTGCCGGCGACGGTCGGCCGCACGGTCAGCAAGGCGCTGCACCCCAGCGCCAAGCCGAAGCCGCCGGCCCAGGACGCGGCCGCGCCGACGGGCGCCAGCCGCTTCGCGCTCGCCGACATCCCCCGCGCCTACCTCGCGCTGTACCGGACCGCCGCCTCGACCTGCCCCAAGCTCACCTGGCAGGTCCTGGCCGGCATCGGCAAGGTGGAGACCAACCACGGCCGCTCCCAGGCCCCGGGCGTCCACTCGGGCTTGAACAGCGCCGGCTGCTGCGCCGGCCCGATGCAGTTCAACCTCACCAACGGCCCGCCCTCCACCTGGCAGGCCTTCGGCCGCGGCAACGTCTACGACCCCCGCGACGCGATCCCCGCCGCCGCCCGCAAGCTGTGCGCCAACGGCCTGGCCCAGCCCCCGCCGGCCAGCGACCCCTGCCCCCAGGTCCTGGGCGGCACGGCGGTGCACCAGGCGCTGCTGCGCTACAACAACGCCTGCTGGTACGTCCACGAGGTCGTCACCCTCGCCGCCCGCTACGCCACCACCGTCAGCCCACGGCCGGCGGCCTCCGACGACCCGTTCGTCCAGGCGCTGGTCCACAACCCGAGGATCACCACGACCAGGAGCCACGGCTGCGACCCCGCCCCCGACCTCGCCAGCGGCAAGCTCGACCTGCGGGTCCAGTCGATCCTGGCCGCGATCGCCCAGCACTACGCGGTGCGGATCTCCTGCCTGAAGACCGGCCACTCCCGCGACGTCAAGGGCACCACCAGGGTCTCCAACCACGCCGTCTGGCGCGCGGTCGACATCGACCAGGTCGACGGCGAGCCCGTCAGCCCGTCCAGTCCGGTGGCCAAGGACCTGACCACCTGGCTGGACGGCCTGGAGGGCCCGCTGCGTCCGGCGGAGATCGGCTCCCCGTTCCTGATCGGCCACGAGCCGTACTTCACCGACGAGGGCCACCAGGAGCACGTCCACATCGGCTACAGCAGCCAGCAGACCCCCGGGTAGGTCAGCCGCCCGCGGCCAGGTGGCGCTGCTCGCCGACCAGGTAGGCCTCGGCGATCCAGGCCGCGACCTCGTCGTCCAGCTCGTCCTGGGAGCGGATGCGGAAGTGGTGCACGTGGTTGCGTGGCGAGATCGAGTCGATCCTGCGGAAACGAGGGTGCTCGTAGCGGCGGGCGAGCACCACGTGGCCGTCGAGCCAGGCGCGCCGCAGCATCACCACGGCGAAGCTCATCCGCACGTGGAACGCGATCCTGGTCTTCTCGGGCAGGACCTCGACCGGACCACAGCGCTCGACCAGCGCGCGGAAGCGTTCGAACAGCTCGACCACCTGCGGGCCGCGGCCGGCCAGGTGCTCCTCCAGGCGGTGGCGGCCGCAGGCATGGCGCTGGTTGCGGTTGGCGAACGTCCGACCGCACGCCGGACAGGTCCACAGTGGGCGCATGCACGCATGATGGCGCACCACCCGGCGGCCGCGCCCCACGCGGGCGACGCCCCTAGGAAGGCCCGCCGAGGTCGCCGAGGACCGCCATGGCCGCGTTGCGGCCGTTGGCGCCGATCACGCTGCCGCCAGGGTGGGTGGCGGCGCCGCACAGGTACACCCCGGGGATCGGGGTGCGCGGCGCCAGGCGCCGGTCCCAGAGCTGGTCGGGGGTGCACTCGCCCTGGAAGATGTGGCCGTCGGTGAGGCCGACGCGGGCCTCGACGTCGGGCGGGCCCAGCACCTCGCGCTCCTCGACCAGGCCGGCCACGTCGGGCGCGAAGCGGGCGATCTCGGCGACGACGCGGTCGCCGATCTCCTCGCGGCGGGCGTCCCAGTCGCCGGCGGCGAGCGTGGCGGGGGCGTACTGGGCGAACACGCTCATGGTGTGCTTGCCCGCCGGGGCGACGGTCGGGTCGTAGGCGGTCTGGAAGTACAGCTCGCACCAGGCGGGGGCCGGCTCGCCGCGGCGGGCGGCCTCGAACGAGGCCTGGGTGGCGTCGATCCCGGTGGAGATGGTCACCATCGCCCGGTGCGGCACGGTCGAGTCGGGCGCGGCGCTGAAGCGCGGCAGCCGCGACAGGCCGCAGTTGACCTTGACCACCCCGCTGGTGGTGCGCCAGGCGGCGACGCGCTCGCGGAAGGCGGCGGGCACGCCGTCCTCGCACAGCGCCACGGTCCGCTTGGGGTCGGCGTTGGAGAGCACCACCGCGGCCCGGAGCAGCTCGCCGCCGGCGAGCCGCACGCCCTCGCCCGGCAGGATCGCGCCCACCTCGACCCCGGCGGCGAGCACCACGCCGGCCTCGGCGGCCGCGTCGGCCAGCGCGAACGAGACCCTGCCCATGCCGCCGTGGACGTAGCCCCAGACGTCCTCGTGGCCGTTGACCGTCCCGGAGGCGTGGTGCAGGTGCACCGCGGCGGTGCCCGGGTCGCGCGGCCCCGCCCAGGTGCCGATGATCCCCTGCCCGTGCAGGGCGGTCCGCAGCCGCTCGTCGCGCACGTGGCGCTCGACCACGTCGGCAATCGACGCCTCGAACGTCACCTCGATCGCCTCGGGGTCGCCGTCGAGCCGCTCCTCCAGCTCGGCCCGGGTGGGCGCGTCGCCGAGCCAGGCGTCGCGGGCGGGGTCGCGCAGGGCGCGCCGGATGCGCCCGAACAGCTCCTCGTAGGCGAAGTAGCCGTCGACGTCGCGGGGGTCGATGGCGGCGATGTCGGCGGCGGTGCGGGCGTCGTCGGCCCAGGTGCCGAAGCTGTGGCCGTCCTCGAACGGGCACCACAGGTTGGGGTCGGCCGGGGTCACCCGGTAGCCGTGGCGCTCGAGCTGCAGCTCCTCCACCACCAGGGGGTGCAGCAGCCCGACCACGTAGGCGCACGGGCTCACCAGCCAGGCCGGATCGGCGAAGGGCTGCTCCAGGGTGCAGGCGCCGCCGAGCCGGTCGCGGCGCTCCAGCACCAGCACCGAGCGACCGGCGCGGGCCAGGTAGGCGGCGGCGGTGAGGCCGTTGTGGCCGCCGCCGACCACCACGACGTCCCAGCGCCGTGCGGCCAGCTCGGCCACCGGCATGGGCAGTCCCACCTGGCCGAGCCGGTCCTGGACGGTCATGTCGCGCTCCTCTCCGCCGCCTGGCCTTGCGGTCATGGCCGCTTCGGCAGGGTACCGGCCGCCGCCGGCGGGGTCACAGCGACGGTTCGGCGCGGGCACACCCGCCCCGCTGGCCAGATCAGCGCGGCGCGCGGCGCGGCCAGGTGCCACCATGTGGCGCGCCCGGCACCGGCCGGAGTGCTGGGCCCGGACGCCGAGAAGGGAGGCCGCTTGGCGGCGCCAGCGAAGGTCTCGCTCGCCCAGGCACGCGCCCACGTGCTGGTCAAGCAGGGGCTCGCCGGGGACGGCCTCGGCGGCGTGCTCGACGCCCTGGCCGCCACCGCCGGCATCTACGGCACCGCGCCCACCTGCTACCTCTCCTGCGCCGCCCGGATCAAGGGCTTCCGGATCGCCCAGCTCGACGAGGAGCTCTACGCCAAGCGCAGCGTCGTGCGGCTGCGCTGCATGCGCGGGATGAGCTACATCGAGCCGCTCGACCTGCTGCCCGCCCTCGCCTCGTGCACCGGGGAGGCGCCCGACAAGACCCTCGAGCGCGTCGCCAAGTGGGGCGAGCTCACCGAGGACGAGGCGCTGGCGCTGGCCGACCGCATCGAGTCGGCGATGGCCGGCAAGCCACCGTTGACCCTCAGGGAGATCCGCGAGCTGCTCGGCGACGTCCCCGGCGGCAAGGCGGCGCTGCAGATGACCGTGGCGCTGCTCACCAGGACCGGTCGGATCGTCCGCTCCGAGGTGCGCGGCTCGTGGCGCAGCGACAACTACGCCTACGCACGCTGGGCCGACTGGCTCGGCGCGCCGCTGGAGCGGGTCGGGCCGGAGGCCGGGCGCGTCGAGCTGGCGCGCCGCTACCTGCGCGCGCTCGGGCCGGCGGGCGGCAACGACCTGCAGTGGTGGAGCGGCTGGACGAAGCGGGACACGACCGCGGCGCTGGCCGCCCTCGGCGACGAGCTGGCCCCGGTCTCCCTCGACGGCGCCGACGCCTGGGTCGCCGCCGGGGAGCTGGAGCGGCTCACCGGGACCGAACCGGCGGAGGGCCGGGGCGTGCGGCTGCTGCCGGTCTGGGATCCCTACTTCATGTCGTACGCGACCTCGCCCGCCGGCCGGGCCCGCCAGGTGGCCGCGAAGGACTACCCCCGCATCTACGACAAGTCCGGCAACGGCACCTCGACGGTGGCGGTCGACGGCGTCGCCGCCGGCGTCTGGGAGCTCGACCCGGACGCCGGCACGGTCACGGTGGCGCCCTTCGGCAGGGCGCTGGCGTCACGGTGGGACGAGTTCGAGGCCCAGGTCGCCCGCGTCTCGTCGGCGACCGGCGTGGCGCTGGACCTGCGGCGGGCCGCCGCGCCCGGCAAGCTGGCCGATGGCGCCCGCAACGCCTACCTCTCCCCCATCTCCCTCGGCGGGCGCTGACGGGGAGGGCTACCGGCGGCTGGCGGCCGCAGCTTCCAGCTTCAGGGCCAGCACCGGGCAGGCGCTGACGGCGCGGCGGGCGTGGTCGGCGAGGTCGCGGCCGACCGGGGTCGGGTCGACGATCGGGTAGCCCCAGTCGTCGAGGGTGATGCGCTCGGGGAGGAGCTGGGCGCACAGGCCGTGGCCGTCGCAGGCGATCGGGTCGACGCGCAGCCGTCTGGTCAGCGCCATGGCTGCCCTCCCCGTGGGGCGGGCAGCGCGCTCGGCCGGCCGGCGCCGGCGCAGGGGCCGCGGTGGAGGTGCCACTGGACGTCGTCGGCGAACACGTCCAGGGCGCTGCGCAGCAGGCGGACGGCGCCGTCGGGCAGGCGGCAGGCGCCGCGGCCCTCGACCTGGCCGGCCCAGCGCCGCAGCTGCTCGACCGTGTCCGGGCGGGCGCGGCCGTCGCGCAGCTCCGCGGCCGCCCGCGCGAGCGCGCCGAGGCCGAACACGCAGGGGCCGCACTGGCCGGCGGACTCCCCCGCCAGCCAGCCGAGCACGCGGGCGGTCTCGGCGACGCCGCAGGCGCCGTCGGGGAGCACCACCACCGCGCCGCAGCCCATCGCCGCGCCGAGCGGCCGCAGGCTCTGGTTGTCGAGGCGGGCAAGGGGCGCCGTGCCGGCCCCGAGCCAGCTGCCGAAGTAGCCGCCGACCAGGACCGCCGCGACCCCGTCCGGCGCGCCGCCGGCCGCGCCGACCAGCTCGCCGAGCGCGGCGCCGACGCCGGCCTCGTAGACGCCCGGCGCGGCGACCGCGCCGGAGAGCGTCACCAGGGCGCTGCCCGGCTGCTCGGCGGTGCCGAGCTGGCGGAACCACTCCGGCCCGAAGCGCAGGACCTGGGCGAGGTGCGCCAGGGTCTCGACGTTGTCGACCAGGGTGGGGCGGCCGCCGACGCCACGCTGGAACGGGCGCGAGCCGGTCGGCGCGGCCGGCCCGCCGTCGAGCCAGCGCACCAGCGCGGTCTCCTCGCCGGCGACGTAGCGCGACGGCAGCGCGGCCAGCCGCACGGTCGCGGCGGGCTCGGCGCGGCGTTCCAGCAGCGCCCGTTCGACCGCGCCGAGCGCGGCGGGTGCGCCCACGTCGACGCAGACGACCACCTCGTCGGCGCCGACGGCGGCGGCGGCCAGCAGTGCCCCGTCGAGCACCAGGTGCGGGGCGGTGGTCAGCAGCAGCTTGTCCTTGGCGCTCGCCGGCTCGCCCTCGGAGCCGTTGACCACCACCACCGGCGTGCGGCGGCCCTGGCGGACGGCGCGCAGCTTGGTGCCGGTCGGGAAGCTGGCGCCGCCGCGGCCCCGCAGGCCGGACCGCTCGACCGCGGCGACGAAGCCGTCGAGGGGGCGGCCGGGCCGCGGCGGCGCCGGGTAGACGGCCCGGTGCCGGGCGAGCGGGACGGCGCCGCCGTGCCCGTCGAGGCCGTCGAGCAGCCGCGGCAGCCCCACCGGCCCGGTGGGGCCGGCCGGAGCCACGCCCGCGCGGGCGTCCAGCCCGAGGCGGTCAGCGACCATGCCCATGCCGGACCACCTCCCCAGGGAGCGGCGCCGCGGCCGCGACCGGCGCGCTCGGGGCGGCGCCGAGCCGCCACCACACCGCGGCGAGGACCGCCACGGCGGCGGCCACGTCGACCGCGAGCATCCAGGCGCGGCCCGCGTCGCTGCCGGTGCCGAGCCCGTGGACCAGGGCGACCGGCCAGCAGCCGTAGGCGAGCCAGTGCACCGCCCGCCAGGTGCGGTGGCCCAGCCGCGCCCGCAGCAGGCTGGTGACCAGCACCGCGAGCAGCAGGTCGAGGGCGACGGCGCCGAGGCCGAGCCACAGCGGCCGGTACGACGAGCCGAACGGCACCACCGCGTCCAGCCAGCGGATCGGGACGTACCCGTCGACCACGGTCGTGGCCACGTGCAGCACCAGGAAGACGAGCACCAGCAGGGAGAGGTTGCGGTGCAGCCGCTCGGTCACGAAGCGGGGCCAGCGGGCGCTCGCCCAGCGGGCCGAGTTGGTGATCCCGAGCACCACGGTCGCGGTCAGCAGCAGCAGCGCCACCGCGCCGCTGCCGCGGGTCAGGTACCAGAGCGCCCTGGTCGAGGCGAGGGTGCTCATCCCGCCACGGCCTCGAGGGGCGCGGGCCAGCCGGCCACCCGGACGACCGAGCCGTCGGGGCGGACCAGGCGGGCGGGGAGGCCGAGCGAGGCGAGCCAGGCGGGGCTGGCCTCGCCGCGGACCATCGCGGCGGTGGCGGCGACGTTGGCGTCGACGCAGGTCGCGGCGGCCACGCTGACGGTGCGCCAGACGACCCGCGCCGGCCGGCCGCTGGCGGGGTCGACGATGTGGTGGAGCTGCTCGCCGCCGCGGGTCCAGCGGCGCACCGTGCTCGACGAGGTCGCCAGGGCACCACCGTGGATGCGCACGGTCTCGCCGTCGGCGCCGGCGGCGGCGTCGTGGGCGTCGGCGACCCGCACCGACCAGCCGCCGGGCGGCGGCTCGCCGGCGGTGGCGACGTCGCCGCCGAGGCTGACCAGCACGCCGCAGCCGGCGGCTTCGGCCGCCCTGGCGGCGGCGCGGTCGGCGGCCAGCGCCTTGGCGGTCGCGCCCAGGTCGAGCAGGACGCCGGCGGGCACGCGCACGAGGCCGCGGGCGCGGTCGACGCGCACCTGCCGCCACCCGGGCACGGTGGCCACGCGCAGCAGCGGCCGGCCGGCACGCGGGACGGCGGCGAAGTCACGGTCGTAGCCGAGCACCCTGACCGCCTCGCCGACCGTCGGGTCGACGTCGCCGTCGCTGGCGCGCGCGGCGCGCAGGGCGACCTCGAGCGCCTCCAGCAGCCCGGGGCCGACCGCCACCGGCCGGCCGCCAGCGCGGTTGACGCGCTCGAGCTCCGAGTCCGGGCGGAAGCGGCTGCAGGCACGGTCGACCGCATCCACCTCCGCGGCGACGGCCTGGCGCACGAGCTCCAGCGAGTCGGTGCCGGTGACCAGCACCACCGCGCCGGTGCCGAGCGCACGAAGCCGCCAGGCCACGAGCGGGTCAGGGTCACGGCCGCCGTCGTCCTGCCTGCGGGGCATCCGCGGGAAGCCGGCCCGGCCGCTCCGCGCCATCACGAGCCTCCCGAGGTGACGCTGCCCGACCCGCCGGACGCCGACGGCGCGGCGGCCGGGGCCTGCAGCTGGTCGCTGCCGTCGTCCTGCGACGAGGAGTCGTCGGACTGGCTGCTGGTCACGGTGGTGGTGGTCGTCGTCGTGGCGCTGGCCTGCTGGCTGTGGCCGGGGAAGGCCCGGGCGGCGAGCCCGGCGAACAGCCCGGTGAGGGCCAGCGAGCCGGCGACCAGCCAGCGGGTCAGCCGTGACACCCGGTGCAGCCCGGCGTCGCGCCGGGCCACGGCCCTGGGGTCCGGTGGCATGGAATGCTCCTCTCGGTCGGCGGGTCGACTGCGGGGCAGTGTCCTCGCGCCGGGCAAGAGGCCGTCGAGTGGAGTTCGAGAAGACGGTAAGAAAGCGCCGCCGGGGGTCCGGGGGCTCAAGGAGCGAAGCGGTAGCCCCCCGGTCAACAAGGGACGCTCTCGACCTGCTCTTGAGCGTCTCTTACCCTCCTCTCACCCACGCGGCGCACGATGCTGCCCGACCGCGCGGGAGGCCCGCG
The DNA here is from genome assembly GCA_036377075.1 of Actinomycetes bacterium. GTDB lineage: Bacteria > Actinomycetota > CALGFH01 > CALGFH01 > CALGFH01 > DASUZB01. Next base: position 35,268 of record DASUZB010000323.1, read on the forward strand.
CCGTGATGACGAGGAGGAACCGTGAACGCACCCGTGCGAGCGCGCCGCTGGCGCTGGGCGGCGGTCGGCGTCGGCGCCGCCGTGCTGGTGGCCGTCGGCGGCCCGTACGTGTACACGCACCTGATCGAGGGCAAGGCCCCGGCGCCGCTGAGCGCGGCGTCCGGCTCGGCGACCACCCAGACGGCCGGCGCGAGCGCGGCGGCGGACGACCAGCCGGTCGACGGCACCTGGAAGGTGGGCAGCGGCTCGCAGGCCGGCTACCGGGTCAAGGAGGTCCTGTTCGGGCAGCAGAACGAGGCCGTCGGCCGGACCTCGTCGGTGAGCGGCCAGCTGGCGGTCAAGGGGTCCCAGGTCACCAGCGGCAGCTTCTCGGTCGACCTCACCACCGTGCAGAGCGACCAGAGCCGCAGGGACGGCCAGTTCCAGGGACGGATCATGGACACCGCCACCTACCCGACCGCGACCTTCGCCCTCACCCAGCCGATCGCGCTGCCGTCGCTGCCCGCCGACGGGGCCAGCGTCAGCGCCAAGGCGCTGGGCAAGCTCACCCTCCACGGCACCACCCGCGACGTGACCGTCACCGTGACGGCCAAGCGCAGCGGCGAGACGTTCCAGCTCAGCGGCCAGATCCCGGTCACCTTCGCCGACTGGAACATCCCCAACCCGAGCTTCGGCGGCCTGGTCACCACCGAGGACCACGGGCAGGTCGAGTTCCTGCTGGTGCTCACCCATGCCTGAGCCGGCGGTCGCCGTTCCCGAGGCCGCGCGCGGCGCGGCGCCGGGCGCTACCGTTGCGTCCATGCCGAACCGGGTGCTGCTCGCCGAGGACGACCGCGCCACGCGCGAGTCGCTGGTGCGCGCGCTGCAGCTCGAGGGCTACCAGGTCCGCTCGGTCGCCGACGGCTCGGGCGTGTTCGAGGCGATCGCGGAGGAGCCGGCCGACGTGCTCGTGCTGGACCTGATGATGCCGCACGTCGGCGGGCTGACGGTCTGCCAGCGGCTGCGGGCGCGCAACGACCGCACCCCGATCCTGATCGTGACCGCGCGCACCGAGGTGTCCGACCGGGTCGCCGGCCTCGACGCCGGCGCCGACGACTACCTCCCCAAGCCGTTCGCCCTCGACGAGCTGCTCGCGCGGGTGCGGGCGCTGCTGCGGCGCGCCAGCTACGACGAGCCGGACCGCGAGCTGCGCGTCGCCGACCTGCGCATGGACGAGGCGGCGCGGCGGGCCTGGCGCGACGGCCGCGAGCTGGAGCTGACCAAGACCGAGTTCGACCTGCTGCAGCTCCTGCTGCGCAACGCCGGCATCGTGCTCACCCACTCGACCATCTACGAGCGCATCTGGAACTACGACTTCGGGCCCGAGTCCAAGGCCCTGTCCGTCTACGTCGGCTACCTGCGCCGCAAGACCGAGGCGGCCGGCGAGCCCCGGCTGCTCCACACCGTCCGCGGCGTCGGCTACACCCTGCGACCGCCATGACCCTGCGCGCCCGCCTGGCCGTCGCGCTGGCCGTGCTGGCGGCGCTGGCGGTCGCGGCGGTCGCGGCGGTCAGCTACGCGGCGACCGACCAGCGCCTGCGCGACGAGGTCGACAGCAGCCTGGTGGCCGCCACCTACCAGCCCCTTCCGAACGGCCACCTCCCCGGCGACTACTGCGAGCGCCGTGGCGACGACGACACCGGCCCCGGCTACCGCGTCTCCCTGCCCGGCGGCCTGATCCAGTGCCTCGACGCGGCCGGGCACGTCGGCAACCACAACGGGCCGCCCGGGGTGCCGACCGACCGGCCGGGGGTGGACCTGTCCGCCAGGACCGCCCCGCGCCACCCCCGCGGCGACGCCTACGGCGACCACGACGGCGACGAGCCGCACCCGGGCGGCGGATACCGGCCGTCCGCGCTGTGGACGCAGAGCTTCGGCGGGCAGCGCTACCGGGTGGTGGCCGTGCCGCTGCCCGGCGGCGGCGAGCTGCGCATCGGCCGCAGCCTGGTCGAGACCGAGCGCGTGCTCGGCTCGGTCCGCGACAACTCGATCCTGGTCGGGCTCGTGATCATCGTCCTGGCCGCCCTCGCCGGGCTGGTGGTGGCGCGCCGCGCCACCGGGCCGGTGACGCGCCTGACCGACGCGGCCGAGGCGATCGCGGCCAGCGGCCGGCTGGACATCGAGGTGCCCGAGGGCGGCCGCGGCCGCGACGAGATCGGCCGGCTCGCGCGCGCCTTCGCCGCCATGCTCGCCGCCCTGACCCGCTCCCGCGAGCAGCAGCAGCGCCTCGTCCAGGACGCCGGCCACGAGCTGCGCACGCCGCTGACCAGCCTGCGTGCCAACATCGACACGCTGCGCCGCTACCAGAACCTGGAGGCCGGCGCGCGCGAGCGCCTCCTCGGCGACCTCGACGGCGAGCTGCGGGAGCTGTCCGGGCTGGTCGACGAGCTGGTCGCGCTCGCCGTCGACCGCTACGACGACGAGCCGGAGCAGACGGTCGCGCTCGACGCGCTCGGCGAGCGCGCCGCCGACCGCACGCGGCGCCGCAGCGGCCGCAAGATCCTGGTCGACGCCGAGCCCGCCAAGGTGGTGGCGAAGCCGCAGCAGCTGCTGCGCGCGGTCGGCAACCTGCTCGACAACGCGGTCAAGTTCAGCCCCGACGGCACCCCGATCGAGCTGACCGTCCGTCCCGGCCGCCTGCAGGTGCGCGACCACGGCCCGGGGATCGCCCCCGAGGACGTGGCGCACGTCTTCGACCGTTTCTACCGCGCCGTCGACGCCCGCAGCCTGCCGGGCTCCGGGCTCGGCCTGGCGATCGTGCGCCAGGTGGTGGAGGACGGCGGCGGCAGCGTCCGCGCGGCCAACCACCCCGACGGCGGCGCCGTCTTCACCGTGGAGCTGCCGGTGGCCGGGGACGACCCGTCGCCCGACGGCGCCACCGGCTGAAGCACCCGCGGGAGTTCTTGCCAGGTTCTCGACCTGCCCAGGACCCGGCCTTACCCGGCCTCGCCAGGATCGTCGTGACGACATCGCCACACGACAGGAGGCCCGGCAATGCTGGTCGACCAGCGCGGCGGCGGCGGCGGAGGGGGTGAGCGGCCGACCGTCGAGGTCGTGGTCCCGGTCCACGACGAGGAGATGGACCTCGGTCCCAGCGTGTGCCGGCTGCACGAGTACCTGTCCGGCTCCTTCCCGTTCAGCTTCCGCATCACCATCGCCGACAACGCCAGCAGCGACGGGACCTGGCCGCTGGCCCAGCTGCTCGCCCGTGAGCTCGACCACGTCCGGGCGGTGCGGCTGGAGGAGAAGGGCCGCGGCCGGGCGCTGCGCGCCGTCTGGGGCTCGTCCGACGCCGCCGTGCTCGCCTACATGGACGTCGACCTGTCCACCGGGCTGGAGGCGCTGCTGCCGCTGGTCGCGCCGCTGGTCAGCGGCCACAGCGACGTCGCCATCGGCAGCCGGCTGCGGCGCGGCGCGCGGGTGGTCCGCGGCGCCAAGCGGGAGGTCATCTCCCGCTGCTACAACCTGCTGCTCCACGCCACCCTCGGCACCCGCTTCTCCGACGCCCAGTGCGGCTTCAAGGCCATCAGGGCCGACGCCGCGCGCGCCCTGCTGCCGCTGGTCGTCGACGGCGGCTGGTTCTTCGACACCGAGCTGCTGGTGCTCGCCGAGCGGTCCGGCCTGCGCATCCACGAGGTGCCGGTCGACTGGGTCGACGACCCCGACTCCCGGGTCGACCTGGTCGCCACCCCGCTGGCCGACCTCAGGGGCGTCGCCCGGCTCGGCGCCGACCTTGCTGGCGGCAGGATCCCCGTCGCCATGGTGGGCGCCCGGCTCGGACGCGCCGGGCCGCCGCCCGCCGGCGGCGGGCCGGCCGGCCCCGGGACCGTGCGGCAGGTGGCCCGGTTCGCCCTGGTCGGCGTCGCCAGCACGCTCGCCTACCTGGGGCTCTACGCAGCCCTCCGCAACCTGCTGGCGGCCCAGGCCGCCAACGCGGCGGCGCTGTTGGCGACCGCGGTCGCCAACACCAGCGCGAACCGGCGCTTCACCTTCGCGGTCCGGGGCGCCGCCCGGGCGGTACGCCACCAGCTCCAGGGGCTCGGCGTGTTCGCCCTCGCCCTGGCGCTCACCGCCGGGGCGCTGGCCGGGCTGCAGGCGGCCGTGCCGCGCCCCGGCCGGACGCTCGAGCTGGCCGTGCTGGTGGCGGCGAACCTGGCAGCCACGGTCGTGCGCTTCCTGCTGCTGCGCGACTGGGTGTTCCGTCCGTCGCGGCGCCGCACCACCACGCCGGCCGCCCCCGCGGCGGCCAGGGCCCCCGCCGAACCCCGTCCACCGATCGCACTCACCAGGAGCACACGATGACCGTCACCCTCCCGAACCGGCTCGAGCCGGAGTGGCCGCGGCAGCATTCCAGCCCGGCGGCGCCGCCGGAGCGCTCGCGCCTGCGGCGCCTGCTGCGCGGCGGGGACGCCGATCCCCGCTGGGCCCGGCCGGCGCTGCTGGCGCTGCTCGGCCTGACCGCGCTGCTGTACCTGTGGGGGCTCGGCGCCTCCGGCTACGCCAACAGCTTCTACGCCGCGGCCGTGCAGGCGGGGACCAAGAGCTGGAAGGCCTTCTTCTTCGGCTCCTCCGACGCCGCCAACTTCATCACCGTCGACAAGCCGCCGGCCTCCCTGTGGGTCACCGGCCTGGTCGCCCGTGCCTTCGGGGTCAACCCCTGGAGCCTGCTGGTGCCGCAGGCGCTGGAGGGCGTCGCCGCGGTCGGGGTCCTGTACGCCACCGTGCGGCGCTGGTTCTCGCCGGCCGCCGGCCTGCTCGCCGGCGCGGTGCTCGCCCTGACCCCGGTCGCCACCCTGATGTTCCGCTTCAACAACCCGGACGCGCTGCTGACCCTGCTGCTGGTGCTCGGCGCCTACGCCGCCGTGCGGGCGCTGGAACGCGGCCACACCGGCTGGCTGGTGGCCGCGGGCGCCTTCGTCGGCTTCGGCTTCCTCACCAAGATGCTGCAGGCGCTGCTGGTGGTGCCGGCGTTCGCGCTGGTGTACCTCGCATGCGCACCCCTGGCGCTGCGGCGCCGGCTGTGGCAGCTGGCCGCCGCCGGCGTGGCGCTGGTCGCCGCCGCCGGCTGGTGGGTCGCGATCGTCGCGCTGGTCCCGGCGTCGGCGCGACCCTACGTCGGCGGCTCCCAGAGCAACAGCATCCTGGAGCTGACCCTCGGCTACAACGGCTTCGGGCGCATCACCGGCAACGAGACCGGCAGCGTCGGCGGCGGCATGGGCTGGGGCCGGACCGGCCTGGCGCGGCTGTTCGGCGCGGACTCCGGCGGCCAGGTCTCCTGGCTGCTGCCGGCCGCGCTGCTCATGCTCGCCGGCGGGCTGTGGCTCACCCGGCGCGCGCGCCGCAGCGACCGCACCCGCGCCGCGTTCGCGCTGTGGGGCGGCTGGCTGCTGGTCACCGGCCTGGTGTTCAGCCTCATGAAGGGCATCTACCACCCCTACTACGAGGTCGCGCTGGCGCCGGCGATCGCCGCGCTGGTCGGCATGGGCGCGGTCACGCTGTGGCGGCACCGTGAGCGGCTGGAGGCGCGCGCGCTGCTCGCGGGCAGCGTCGCGCTGACCGCGGTGTGGTCGTTCGCGCTGCTGCGCCGCTCGCCCGACTGGCTGCCGTGGCTGCCGCTGCCACTGCTGCTCGGCGGCCTGGCCGTCGCCGGCCTGCTGCTCGTGCCGGGGCGCCGCACCCGGGGCCTGGCGACGGCGGTGGTCGCCGCCGGCCTGCTGGTGGCGCTCGCCGGGCCGGCGGCCTACGCCATCGACACCGCCGCGACGCCGCACTCCGGCGCGATCCCGTCGGCCGGGCCGGCGGTCGCCGGCGGCTTCGGTCCTGGCGGCCGCCCCGGCGGCCAGGGCGGACCGGGCGGCCAGTTCGGCGGCCAGCCGCCCCAGGGCGGCCAGGTGACGCCGTTCGGCCGCCAGGGCACCACCGGCGGCCAGGGCGGCATCGGCGGCCTGCTCGACGCGGGCACGGCGAGCGACGAGCTGGTCACCCTGCTGCGGCAGGGCGCCAAGGGCTACACCTGGGCGGCCGCGGCGGTCGGGTCAAACTCCGCCGCCGGGATCCAGCTCGCCAGCGACCAGCCGGTGATGGCCGTCGGCGGCTTCAACGGCAGCGACCCCGCGCCCACGCTGGCGCAGTTCCAGCAGTACGTGAGCCAGGGGAAGGTCCACTACTTCATCGCCGGCGGCGGCATGGGCGGCGGCCCCGGCGGCGGCGCCGGCACGTCGAGCCAGATCGCCAGCTGGGTCCAGCAGCACTTCACCGCCAAGACCGTCGGCGGCGCCACCGTCTACGACCTGACCGCACCGACCGGCACGACCACCACCAGCGCCTGACCGACCACGACCCGGCGCCCACCGTGCCCCGTCACGGTGAGCGCCGCCCTTGCCCGCTACCCGTACACCTCCGGGTTCACGCAGTTCGGCAGCCGCTCGCCGCGCAGGCCGGCGAGCACGTTGTCGGCGGCCATCGCGGCCATGCGGGCGCGGGTGGCCACCGTCGCCGAGCCGATGTGGGGCACGACCAGGCAGTTGTCCAGTGACAGCAGGGGATCGTCCGGCGCGATCGGCTCGCGCTCGACCACGTCGAGGGCGGCGGCGAAGATGCGCCGCTCGCGCAGCGCCCCGGCGAGCGCGGCCTGGTCGACGATCGCGCCGCGGGCGGTGTTGACCAGCACCGCCGACGGCTTCATCAGCGCCAGGGCGCGCGCGTCGATCAGGCCCCTGGTCGCCGGCGTCAGCGCGCAGTGGACGCTGACCACGTCGGAGCGGGTGAGCAGCCCGTCCAGCGCCACCCACTCGACCCCCTCGACCGGCTTCGGCCGCGGCGTCCAGGCCAGCACGCGCAGGTCGAAGCCGCGCGCGCGGCGGGCGACCGCCGCGCCGATCTTGCCGAAGCCGACGATGCCGAGGGTGCCGCCGGCGAGGTCGCGCCCGAGCAGGAACCCCGGCTCCCAGGTGACCCACTCGCCGCGGCGGATCGCCCGCTCGGCCTCCACCACCCGGCGCGTCGCCGTCAGGATCAGCGCCCAGGTCAGCTCCGCGGTGCTCTCGGTCAGCACCCCCGGGGTGTTGCCCGCCGGGATGCCGCGGACGGTGAGCGCGTCGACGTCGAGGTTGTCGTAGCCGACGGCCATGTTGGCCACCACCCGGAGCTGCCCACAGCGGTCCAGCAGGGCCGCGTCGACCCGGTCGGTGAGCAGCACCAGCAGCCCGTCGGCGTCGGCGGCGCGGCGCGCCAGCTCGGCCGCGGGCGGTGGCAGCCGCTCGGGCCAGACGTCGACCTCGGCGACGGCGGCCAACCGCTCGACCGCGTCGCCGGGCAACCGGCGGGTGACGAACACCCGCGGACGCCGCGGCGCCACCTGACGCTCCTCATTTCGCGCTGTCTGGAATACTGCCGCAGGATATGACGTTCGCGAACGATCCCCGCAAGCGAGAACGGTGACCCCGGTGCCCCCACGACTGTCCCGAGCGACCTCCCAGCCCGACGCCGGCGCGGACCGGGGGGACGGTGCCCGGTCGTGGCCGGGCGAGCCCGTGCCCGCGGCCGAGCCGCCGCCGGAGCGCGGCAGCCGGCTGCGCTCGTTCATCATCGCCGAGGCGGTCGCCGTGCTGCTCGGCTACGTCGTCTCCACCCTGCGGGAGGGCACCCCGACCACCCCGTTCCAGTGGGTGCTGGTGCTGGTCGGCGCCGTCGCCGTGGCGATCCCGTTCGCCATCAAGTCGCGCCGCGAGCTGCGCCAGGAGGCCGCCACCGCCTCGGCCGAGGCGATCGCGATCGACATGGACGCCCGCCTGCGGCTGATCGTCGGCGACGTCACCGCCCCGATCGCCGAGGTGGTCGGCCGGGTGCACCAGGCCCGCACCGCGCCGGAGCGCAGCTCGCTCGGCGGGCAGCTGCAGCAGCTGGTGGTGGAGGCGGCCGCCAACCTGTGCGACGGCGACCGCACCAGGGCCTGCTTCTTCCAGCTCGCCGACGGCGAGATGGCGCCGGTCGCCTGGACGGGACGCTCCGACCGGCCGATCACGGTGTTCACCGACGCCACCGGCGACCGCCGCGGCCAGGAGGCCCTGCTGCTGGTCCGCTTCCACGACTTCCTGATGGTGGACGACACCCTCTCCGAGCCGCTGCCGCCCGGGGTCGACCCGCGCCCCGGCGCGGAGTACCGCTCGTTCATCAGCGTGGCGGTGTTCTGCGGCGAGCAGAACTTCGGCATGCTCACCGTCGACGCGCCGGAGCCGAGCGCCTTCGACGAGACCGACCTCAACGTCATGCGGGCGCTCGCCCAGCTCCTCGGGGCGGGGCTTGTCGGCGCCGGGCCGAGCTGGCAAGGTTGAAGCCGGCGCAGTGGATCGAGACCGGAGGGAGGCCGCGATGCTGCGAGGCCCGGTGGTCCCCAACGAGGCACAGGCCTGGAGCACGGGCAAGGTCCGGTCCAGCGAGTACTTCGCCTGGGCGCGCCGGCGGGCGTGGAGCATGGCCAGCCACGCCGTCCGCACCCGGCTGCGCAGGGCGGCCGACGGCGACCGCCAGGTGCCCGAGCCCCCGCCCAACGGCGGCTGAGCGCGGTCGGACGGCTGCCAGCGACGCCGCTCGCGGGCTGGTCAGGCGGCCTGGGCGGTGCCAGCACGATCCGGGTGACCAGGTCGCACGCCCGGATCAGGGTGAGCGCGACCGCGATCGGCGGCCCCTCCAGGCTGGCGATGAAGCAGCGCGGCGGGTCGTCGTAGACGAACTCCTCCTCCAGGTCCACCAGGAACAGCGCACGCGCGCGCAGGCGCTCGTCGGCAGGCCAGCAGGCCGCCGCTCCAGCTGGCCCGGACCTCGCTCCCGGCGACCAGCCCCTGGATGGCGAAGCGCCCGACCGACCCGTCGCCGCCCAGGGCGCGGCGCTGCCGGCGGGCGCGCTCACGCGCCGGGGCAGCGGCCTCCTCGCCGGCGCCGACCTCTGTGCTCATACCTCGCCCCCACGTACGGCCGGGCCCACAATACCTTCGCCGGCGAGCCGCTCCTAGGGCTTCCGTTCCGTCACCTCAGTTCAGGGAATGCCCGTGGCGTGGACGCGCGCTGCGGGGAGGCGGATGATGAAACCCCTGGTGGCATCGGGCGTTCCGGAGCGGTCCGGTGGTCCCCGGAAGCGACCCGTGGTGCGCGGCGGCACGACACGACACCCCGATCCACGGCGCAGGGAGGCTGGCATGGCTGACCACGCCGAGAGCGAGGGCGACGTCCGGTACCGAGTGGCTGAGCGGACGACCGCGCTGGAACGGTAGGCTGCGTCGAGCGACGCCGCGGCGGTGGGTGCGGGCCGCCCGGCCTGGGCTGAGGAGGTGACCGGAGGGGAGCGACGCGTTGCCGGCGGCGCGGCCGTAGGTGGCGGCCAGCGCCCTTGACAGGTGGAAGCCCGCGACGACGAAAGGCAAGGTGGGGAGGTTGTTGGGAGCGCGCACCGCAGCAGTCATGCGGCTGGTCGCCCTGGCGGCGTTGGTCATGCTGGTGGCGGCAGGCTGTGCCACCACCAACAAGAGCAGCGGTGGTGGGGGTGGCGGCGGGGCGAAGAAGATCGCGCTGCTGCTGCCGGAGACCAAGACAACCAGGTACGAGGCCCAGGACCGGCCGTTGTTCGAGGCCAAGGTCAAGGCCCTGTGCTCGGACTGCCAGATCATCTACTCCAACGCAGACCAGGACGCCGCCAAGCAGCAGTCCCAGGCCGAGGCCGCGCTGACCAACGGCGCCAAGGTCATGGTCCTGGACCCGGTCGACTCCGCCTCGGCCGGCGCGATGGTCACCAAGGCGAAGGCCCAGAACGTCCCGGTGATCAGCTACGACCGGCTCATCACCGGCAGCGCCGACGTGAACTACTACATCTCGTTCGACAACGAGCAGGTCGGCAAGCTGCAGGCGACCTCGCTGGTCGACAAGCTCAAGAAGGACGGCAAGTCCGGCTCGATCGTGATGATCAACGGCGCGCCGACCGACAACAACGCCAAGCTGTTCAAGAAGGGCGCCCACTCGGTCATCGACTCCTCGGGCTTCAAGGTGGCCAAGGAGTACGACACCCCCGACTGGTCGCCTGACAAGGCCCAGACGGAGATGGACCAGGCGATCACCGCGGTCGGCAAGGACGGCTTCGTGGGCGTCTACGCCGCCAACGACGGGACCGGCGGCGGCGCGATCGCGGCGATGAAGGGCCAGGGCATCAAGCCCTCGTCGCGGCCGACCACCGGCCAGGACGCCGAGCTGGCCGCGATCCAGCGGATCCTGACCGGGGACCAGTACATGACCGTCTACAAGGCGATCAAGCCGGAGGCCGAGCAGGCCGCCGAGCTGGCGGTGGACCTGGTCAACGGCAACACCTCGGCCGCCGACGGGCTGGCCACCGCCAAGGTCAACAACGGCCAGAAGGACGTGCCGTCGATCCTGCTGACGCCGGTGGCGGTGACCAAGGACAAGATCAAGGACACCATCGTCAAGGACAACTTCCTCAAGGTCAGCGACATCTGCAGCGGCCCGGCCAAGTCGGCCTGCACCGCAGTCGGCATCTCCTGACCCCGACCAGGCCAGTCAGCTAGGAGCCGAGCGGCGGCCCCGGCGTCCGGACGGGCGCCGGGGTCGCCTCCAAGGAGGCGCCAGTGGCCGCCAGCACCCCACTTCTCGAGCTGCGCGGGGTGAGCAAGCGCTTCGGCGCGGTGCAAGCGCTCACCGCGGTGGACTTCGCCGCCCATCCCGGCCGGGTCACCGCGCTCGTCGGTGACAACGGGGCCGGGAAGTCGACCCTGATCAAGATCATCTCCGGCATCAACCCGATGGACGAGGGCACCTACTCCTTCGACGGCCAGCAGGTGCAGGTGCACGGCCCGCAGGACGCCGCCTCCCTGGGGATCGCGACCGTCTACCAGGACCTCGCCCTGTGCGACAACCTCGACGTGGTGGCCAACCTCTACCTCGGGCGCGAGGAGCTCGGCCGCGGCCGGCTGCTGGACGAGACCGACATGGAGCAGGAGGCCAGCAGGGTGCTCAAGCGCCTGGCGGTGCGCATCCCCAGCGTCCGCACCCAGGTCGCCTCCCTCTCGGGCGGGCAGCGCCAGTCGGTCGCGATCGCCCGGTCGATGCTCGGCGAGCCCAAGATGGTGCTGCTCGACGAGCCCACCGCGGCGCTCGGCGTGGCCCAGACCGCGCAGGTCCTCAACCTCATCCGCACGCTCCGCGACCACGGCCTCGCGGTCGTGGTGATCAGCCACAACCTGGCCGACGTCTTCCAGGTCGCCGACCGCATCGAGGTGCTGCGCCTCGGCCGCCACGTGGCCGCGTTCGAGGCCGCCGAGACCAACTCCGACGAGGTCGTCTCCGCCATCACCGGCGCCAAGGCCGGCGAGGAGGCCAGGGCCACCGAGGAGCAGGCCAACAGCGCGGAGGTGACCGAGGAATGACCGTCTCCGACCTCGATCCGAGGCTCGTCTCCGAGGAGCCGGGCTTCGCCGGCGCCGTGGCCGGCTTCCGCCGCCGCCTCGCCCAGGGCGAGCTGGGCAGCCTGCCGGTGATCGTCGGCATCGCCGTGATCTGGGCGGTCTTCTGGATCGCCAACAAGAACTTCCTCACCCCGGGCAACCTCACCAACCTGGTGCTGCAGATCGCCGCCGTCGGCACCATCTCCATCGGGCTGGTCCTGGTCCTGCTGCTCGGCGAGATCGACCTGTCGGTCGGCTCGGTCAGCGGCTTCACCGCGGCGATCATGGCCGTGCTCAACGTCAAGCACGGGGTGCCGGGCTGGCTCGCGGTCCTGTCGGCGCTCGTCGCCGGCGCGATCGTCGGCCTGATCCAGGGCTTCTGGGTCACCCGCTTCCGCATCCCGGCGTTCGTGGTCACCCTGGCCGGGCTGCTCGCATGGCAGGGGGCGCTGCTGTTCGTGCTCGGCTCGACCGGCACGGTCACCGTCTCCGACGGCTTCATCCAGGGGCTGGCGAACACCTTCTTCATCCCGCTCGACGCCTGGCTGCTCGCGGTGATCCTGGTGGTCGCGTACGCCGCGGTGAAGCTGTGGGAGCGGCGCTCGCGGGTGGCGGCCGGGCTGCCGGTGCCGCCGACGCGCGCGCTGGTGACCCGGATCGTCGTCCTGGCGGTGGCCCTGCTCGCGACCGCGGCCGTGCTGGCCGCCGACCGTGGCCTGCCCCTGGCGGCGATGATCTTCATCGGCCTGGTGGTGGTGTTCGACCTGCTGATCAGGCGGACCCGCTTCGGCCGCCACGTGCTCGCCGTCGGCGGCAGCGACGAGGCTGCCCGCCGCGCCGGCATCCGGGTCGACAGCGTCCGCCTGGTGGTGTTCGTGGCCGCCTCCACCATGGCGGCGGCCGGCGGCATCCTGGCCGCCTCGCGGCTGTTCGCGGTCAACCAGAGCTCCGGCGGCAGCGACACCCTGCTGAACGCGATCGCGGCCGTGGTCATCGGCGGCACCAGCCTGTTCGGCGGCCGCGGCTCGGCATGGTCGGCCTTGCTCGGCGCGCTGGTCATCGGCTCGATCTCCAACGGCATGGACCTGCTCGGCCTCGAGTCCGACGTCAAGTTCCTGATCACCGGCGGCGTGCTGCTGGCCGCCGCGACCGTCGACGCGCTCGCCCGCCGCGGCCGCCAAGCCGCAGGGAGGGCATGAGGGCAGGCGCTCCCGGGTTCCGCGCTACTGCGCGACCCGGGAGCGCTCCGCTCCGGCGAGCGCGGCCGGGTGCCCGGAGCGCTCCGGCAGGCGCGGGGCGGTGGGGGCGCCTGGCAGCACCACGTTCGGCAGCAGCACGTGGAACGCGGCGCCGCCGCCGGTCCGCTCGCTCACCCAGGCCTGGCCGCCGTGGAGCTGGGCGAAGCGGCTCACCAGCGAGAGGCCGATGCCGACGCCGTGCGAGTCGTCCCCGTCGCCCTGGTTGAACGGCTCGAACACCGAGCCGGCCAGCTCCGGCGGGACGCCGGGGCCGGCGTCGGCCACCACCAGCTCCAGGTCGCGCCCGCGGACCAGGGCGCCGACCCACACCGGCGTCCCCGGCGGGGTGTGCCTGGTCGCGTTCACCAGCAGGTTCTCCACGATGCGCTCGACCTTGGAGGCGTCGATCGCCGCCAGCACCGGGCCAGCCTCCACCTGGACGGGCCAGCCCTGCAGCTGGTCGACCTCGCCGACCACGCGGAGCAGCAGCCCGCGGACGTCGGTCGGCGACCGGTTCGGCTCCAGCACGCCCTGCTCCAGCCGGTTCAGGTCCAGCAGGTCGTTGAGCAGCCGGTCGAGCTTTCGGGCCTTCTCGACCAGCACGTCGAGCAGCTCCATCGCCTTGTCCCTCGGCAGGTAGAACTTGGTCCGCTCCAGCGTGAGGGCCACGCCGAGGATCGCCGCCAGCGGGTTGCGCAGGTCGTGGGAGACGGCCCGCAGGAAGGTGTCCTTCATGGCGTCGGCCGCCTGCAGCCCCTCCGCCGCCGCCTTGCCGCGGGACAGCGCCTGGGCGAGCTTGCTCTCGCGCTCGGCCAGCTCCGCCACCATACGCCCGAGGCGCTGGTTGAGGCGCCGGTTCTCGACGATGCTGGCGATCCCGCGCAGCAGCACCAGCACGCCGAGGACGACGCTGGTCCAGAACAGGAACCAGTCGTCGCGCCTGTCGGTGAGGACGTAGACGCTGAACGCCACCGCCAGCACGCCGTAGGGCGGCACCAGCTGGGCGAGCGAGACCTGGTCCTGGGCGGGCCCGCCCAGGGGCGCCCGTGCCGGCCGCAGCGGGGCGAGCACCAGCAGCAGGTACGCCAGCGGCCAGCCGACGACGATCAGGTTCCCGTTGCCGTAGCGGCCGGTCTGGTCCAGGTACAGGTACAGGGTGTCGCTCACCGCGAACACCGCCATCGCGAGGGCCACCAGCCACAGCGGCGCCGGCCCGCGCCCGCGCGAGCGGGCCAGCAGGATCAGCGCGATGGTGCCGATGGTGACGTCCCCGAGGGGGTAGGCGAGCTCCACGGCACGCTCCACCATGGGGACGTCGAACCGCTGGTAGATCGGCCGCAGGACGGTGACCCAGGAGATCTCCAGCAGGCACCCGGCGATCAGCACGCCGTCCATCAGGGTGCGCAGCCGTGCCGCGCGCTGCGCCGGCGCCACCGGGAACGACAGCACGCCGGCGGCCATCAGCGGCATCGAGCCGAGGTAGGCGACGTCCGCCAGGGACGGGCAGGGTGCGTTGCCGCCCCTGACAACCTGGTACCACAGCCAGATCGCGTCGCCGGTGCCCATCGCCAGCACGGAGAGCCCGACCAGCCGCCAGGCGCGGCGCATCGCCATCGTCCAGGCCCGGCCGACGCCGCGGCGGTACCGGCTGGCCCCGAAGCACGCGAGCGCCGCCGCCAGCGCGGCCGCCACGGTGATGGAGTCGATCGCGGTGACGGTGACCCGCTCCCCGCCGAACAGGGTCAACCGCCAGACCGCGCAGACGGCGGCGGTGACGACCGTGAGGGCCACCGCGGCGTGGAACCGTCGCGCTGGCGCGCGACTGACCGTCGCCACATTGACGACCTCGGTCCTGTGGCTATCGACGCTCACACCGGGCCTCGAAGACGTCCCTCCAGGGTTCGGGGTTCGGGCGAACGGAACGAACCTGGTCACAGTGGCAGGCGATGCCTACCATACCAACGTGAGCGCCGCCGTCCAGCCTGTCCAGGAACTTCTGCTCGGACGCCGCATTTGGAAGGCGACGCTCGACCGGATGATACCGTTTGCCCCCTATGCTCCGCTTGGGAGCGGCCGTCAGGAGGCCGACGGCCTGCCGGCGCGGCCCGCACCGGCGCCGGACCGGGCCGGTCCCGCCGACCAGGCGGCCAGGCCGAGGTCGGTCAGGACCGTGTCGAAGGCGACCTCGGCAGCGCCGACCAGGGTGCCGTCGTCACCGAGCGCCGACGGCACCAGCGGCGGCGGCTGCGCGCGGCGGAAGCGCATCAGCCCGGCCCGGTAGGCCCGCTGGAGCGAGCCCGGCGCGGCGCCGGCCAGGCCGAGCGCCAGCCCCGAGAGCGTCACCACGTCCGGGTCGAGCGCGTTGACCAGGGCCGCGACCCCGCGGCCGAAGGCCGCGGTGACGCGCTCGACCGCGCGGCGGGCGGTGGGGTCGCCGGCGGCGGCCTCGGCGAGGACCCGGTTGGCGGCGCTGCGGGGGTCCCTCGGCGCGGGGCGCCCCAGGATGCGGGCCATCGCGCGCCCGTCGACCTCGAGGTCCCAGCAGCCGGCGGCACCGCACAGGCAACGCCGTGCGGGGTCGCCGAAGGGCATGTGACCGAACTCCCCGCCGGCGCCGCTGGCGCCGGTCATGGCACGACCGTCGACCACCAGCACGCCGCCGACGCCGACCTCGATGGTCAGGTGCAGCACCACCGGCAGGCCGAGGGCGGCGCCGCGCCGCGACTCCCCCACCCCGGCGAGCGAGGCGTCGTTGCCGACCAGCAGCGGCGTCGCCGGAGCCGGCCGCAGCGGCTCCAGCGACACGTCGCGCCACCTGAGGTTGCTCGCCTGGACGACCGCCTCGCCCCGGACGGTCGCGGGGAGCGAGACCGAGACGGCGCGCAGGCGCTCGCCGTAGCGGCGGTGGAGCGCGGCGACCTCCTCCCGCACGGCGCCGAGCACGGCGTCGGGGGCGCGGCGCCGGTGCCGGCCCTCGCGGTGGTCGACCACCACGCCGCCGAGCTGCACGGTCGCGACCCGCCAGCGCTCGTGGCTGACCTCGGCGGCGCAGACCAGGGGCCCTTCGGCGTGGGCGACCAGCACCGGCGACGGCCGCCCCCGGCTCCCGGTTGGGGCCACCCCGCCCTCGGTGACCAGCCGCAACGCCTTGAGCCGGGCGGTGATCTCGGCGGCGGAGCTGCTGCGCAGGTCCAGCGCCCTGGACAGCTCCGCCCTGGTGGCCCCCGGGTGGGCGTGGACGTGGCGCAGCACCGCCAGCAGGCCCTGCACGCGGAGGGCGCTGGCCTGGTGGGCGCGGTCGGCTCTCACGGTGACATCCTCCCCGATCGGTATTATGCTCGTTTGGCGAGCATAAGAGGGACGAGGAGGCGATGGCCGGTGGGGCGCCCCCAGGGCGACGCGGACGCGGCCCCGCTGCGGCGCAGCCGCGCCACCCTGACCGTGTACGCCGCGTTCGGCTGCCTCGGTTACCTGCTCAACGGCCTCGGCGTGGTCCTGCCCGAGCTGCGCGGCGAGCTCGGGCTCAGCCGCGTCGAGGTGGCCCTGTACCCGTCGGCCTTCGCCGTCGGGCTGGTCGGCGCCGGCGTCGCCGGCGACCGCGTCGCCCGGGCGCTCGGCCGGCGCGCGCTCCCCGCCGCCCTGGCGGCCGCCGGCGGCGGCGCCCTGCTGCTCGCCTCCGGCGTCGACCGGGCGCTGAGCGGGGCGGGCGCGCTGCTGCTCGGCGCCGGCTGCGCCGGGCTGGTGCAGCTCGCGCCCGCGAGCCTCCGCGTCGAGCACGGGCGGCGGGCCGCGGTCGCGATCGGGGAGGCCAACGCGACCGCGAGCGCCACCTCGGTGGTCGCCCCGCTGCTGGTCGGCGCGACCCTGCGCGCCGGCATCGGCTGGCGGCCCGGCTACCTGGCCCTGCCGCTGCTGGCGATCGCGGCGCTGCTCGTCCTGCTGCGCCGGCCGCGGCCGGCCCCGGACGCCGCCGGTGAGCCGCCGGCCGTGCGCCCGGGGGAGCCGGCCTCCGCGGCGTTCCTGGGACGCTGGCTCGACGTGCTGCTGGTGGTCTCGGTCGAGTTCTGCCTCGTCTTCTGGGCGGCGGACTACCTGCGCAGCGAGCGTGGCTTCAGCGCCGACGGGGCCGCCACCGGCGCGGCGCTGTTCCTGCTCGGCATGGCCGCCGGCCGCGCCGCCACCATGCCGGTGACGCGGCTGCTGCCCGTGCCGGCGCGGCTGCTCGCCGCGGCCGCCAGCCTCGCCGGCGCCGGCTTCGCCCTGCTCTGGACCGTCGACCGGGCGCCGGCCGCCGCCGCCGGCCTGCTGCTCGCCGGCCTCGGCGTCGCCCTGCTCTACCCGGTCGCGCTCGCCGAGGCGATGGCGGCCTGGCCCGGCGACCCCGACCGTGCCGCGGCCCGCTGCGCCCTCGCCTCCGGCCTGGCGATCGGCGCCGCGCCCCTGCTGCTCGGCGCGCTCGCCGACGCCGTCGGCCTGCGCGCCGCCTTCCTGCTCGCGCCGGTGCTGCTGCTCGTCGTCGTCGCCCGCAGCGCCGGTAGGCGCGCCGGTGCCGGCGGCGCGGTGGCCTGACCAGCCAGGGGCCGGTCACCCCAGCCGCTGGCCGCCGACGGCTCGCCGGCCCGCGCGACGGTGGCTCACGACCTGGCGGTGACCACGACGCGGCCGGTCATCCGCGGGTGCAAGGTGCAGGCGTACTCGTAGGTGCCGGGCCGGTCGAAGGCGTGGCGGAAGGTCCCCGAGCGCTGCGGCTTGCCGGAGCCCCAGCCGTCACCCCGGACGTCATGCGGCACCTGGCCGTCCTGGAAGCTCCAGGCGACCTCGGTGCCGGCCGGGACCTGGATCGCCGCCGGCGAGAACCGGACGTCCTTGGCGACGACCGTGGTGACCCCGCTGGCGGGCTGGTCGGCGGCGGCGTCGCGGCCGCCGCCGCTGCCGGCGCAGCCGGCCAGCAGCGCGGCGGCCAGCAGCAGCGCGGCGATGAGCTGGCGTCGTGGTCGCACGTGACGTTCCCTTCGTCGCTGGTTCGCTCCATGCCACGACGCTACCCAGCGGTCCGGCGGGCGTCGTCCTACCAGGGGTGACGGTCCGCTACGCCGGCGGGCGCAGGCTGGCTACTCCAGCGGGTGCATGCCCGGGTGCGGAGTCCTCGTGCAGCGCCGAGGCGGGCTGCGGGCGTCCGAGGTAGTAGCCCTGGAACGAGTCGCAGCCGAGCTCCTCGAGGCGGCGCTTGGCCTGCTCGTTCTCGACGCCCTCGGCGACGACCTCCAGGCCGAGGGAGTGGCCGACGTCGATGGCCGACCGGACGATCGCCGCGTCGCCCGGGTCCTCGCCCATGTGCTTGACGAACGACTGGTCGATCTTGAGGACGTCGATCGGCAGCCGCTTCAGGTAGCCGAGCGACGAGTGGCCGCTGCCGAAGTCGTCGATCGCGAGCCGGACGCCCAGCTCCCGGAGCCTGGCGAGGATGCTGCGCGTGCGCGGCAGGTCGGTCATGATCGTCGTCTCGGTGATCTCCAGCTCGAGCAGCGCCGGCTCGACGGCCCACCTGGCCAGCAGCTCCGCGACCTCGTCGGGGAAGTGGAGGTCGATCAGCTCGCGGCTGGTGATGTTGACCGCGACGACGAGCCGCCGCCCCTCGTCCCGCCACGCGCGGCACTGGCCGAGCGCGGCGTCCAGGACGTGGCGCGTGAGCGACCGGATCAGGCCGGTCTGCTCGGCGAGCGGGATGAACTGGTCGGGTCCGAGCAGCCCGCGCTGCGGGTGCTGCCAGCGGACCAGCGCCTCGACCTTGCCCACCTCGCCGCTGCTGACCCGCGCCTGGGGCTGGTAGTGGACGACCAGCTCGTCGCCGTCGAGCGCCCGCCGGAGCTCGCCGATGAGGACCAGGCGCGTGAGCGAGTGGTGGTCGTACTCGGACGCGTAGACGACCGGGGTGTGGGTGTTCTTGCTGACGTACATCGAGACGTCGGCGTGGCGCAGGAGCGTCTCGACGTCCTCCCCGTGCTCGGGGTGGATCGCGATGCCGACGCTCGCCTCGACCTCCATCGCGAGCCCGCCGACGACGACCGGCCTCGCCAGCGCTTCGCGGAGCTTGTCGGCGATCGTGCGCGCGGCGTCGTGGTCGCACAGGTCCGACCCGATGACGCCGAACTCGTCACCGCCGAGGCGCGCGACCGTGTCGTTCTTGCGCAGCGTCCGGCGCAGCCGCTCGGCGACCTCCTGCAGCAACAGGTCGCCGCAGTGGTGGCCGAGGGTGTCGTTGACCTCCTTGAACCGGTCGAGGTCGATCACCATGACCGCGAAGCCGGAGCCGTTACGGTTGCTGCGCAGCAGCGCCTGCTCGGCCCGGTCCCGGAACAGCGTGCGGTTCGGCAGGCCGGTGAGGCCGTCGTGGAGCGCCTGGTGCTCCGCCCGCCCCATCTGCTCGAGGAGGCGCTCCTGGCTCTTCTGCAGGGCCTCCTCGTTCCGCTTCCGCTCGCTGATGTCGATCATGTAGCCCTGCGCGTAGAGCGGGCGCCCCTGCTCGTCGCGGACGACCACCGCCGCGTCGTGGATCCAGACGATGCGGCCGTCGCGGGCGACCAGGCGGTACTCGCACTCGAACGCCGCGCCGCTCTCGTGCATCGAGGTGAACCCCGCGAGCACGCGCTCGCGGTCGTCGGGGTGCAGCACCGTGGCGAAGAAGTTGCTGTCGGCGACCCACTCCTCGGCCGTGTAGCCGACCAGGTCGGCGATCTGGGGGCTGATGTAGGTGGCGCTCTCCTGGTCGAGGTGCTCCACGTAGCTGGCCAGCGGGAGCTGCTCGACCAGGGTGCGGTAGCGCCGCTCGGCGCGGAGCAGGCGCTCGCTCGCCTCCCGGTGCTCGGTGACGTCCCAGACGGCGGCGACCACCCTGGTCGGCCGGCGCGCCCAGTCGCGCAGGACGTCGCCGCGGCAGGCGTGCCAGCGGACCCGCTGGTCCGCCAGCACGGTCCGGAACTCGGCCTCGAAGCTCACGCCGTCGCCGGCGGCCCGCTCCAGCGTGCGCCGCAGCCCGTCCCGGTCCTTCGGGTGAACCTCCTCGAGGAACGACTCGAGCGTCCCGCGGCTGCTCCCCGACGCCCGCGACCAGCGGAGCTGGCCGCTGCGGAGGTTCCACTCCCACGTGCTCACCTGCGCCAGCCGCAGGGCGCGCCCGAGGCGCCGCCCGCCGCGATCGCCTGACATGCAGCTTCTATCGGCGCGCAGGCCGGGAATCTTACCCGCCGCCACCCGCCGCGGTGGCGTCGACGGCCGCCCCCGCCTGGGCCTGGTCACGATCGATGAAGCTGGCGAACCCGAGCGTCGCGTTGACGTCCGGCGCGAGCCTGCGGGCGACCGCGACGCCGGCGAGGTAGAGCGCGCCGGACAGCGCCCACGCCTCCACCGGCACCGGACCCCAGCCGTTCGGTGGGGTCGCGTAGATCCAGCCCCCCGGCAGGTCGGCGAGGCCGATCACGCCGAACGCCACCGAAGCCAGCAGGGCGACGACCGCCGGGACGTTGACGGTCCCCGCCTCCGACCAGGCCGGGACCCTCGCCAACGGTCGCGAGATCCCGAAGACCCGGGGCAGGAGGAAGTGGTCGACCACCATGATGACCGTGGCGCACGGGACCGTGATGGCGAGGAACCCGGCCACCTTGAACCAGCCGTCCAGGAAGTGGAAGTTCACCAGCCAGGCGGCCACCACACCACCGACGGCCAGGACCAGGCAGGTGTACAACCGCCTCCAGTGGCGCCACGCGCCGATCAGGTTCTGGCCGGCGTTGATCGACTCGTAGAAGTTGCCGTCGTTGATCGCGAACTGGCTGACGGTCGCGAGGACCCACGCCAGCCAGAACGCGCCGAACAGCGAGTAGCTGCTGATGAACTTCACCTGCGCGCCGAAGTCGGAGCTCTCCGCGAGCTGGGCCATCATCCAGCCGCCGACCACGAACAGCACGAACCAGAAGCCGGCGAACAGGAACGACGGGAGCGGCCACCAGAACCGCGGCCGGCCGTAGCGCCAGACGTCGGGCTCGTTCCCCCACACGCTGAAGCCGATGACCGAGGTGACCGCGACCCAGTACGGCAGGCCCGGCCCCGCCGGCGTTCCCGCCAGCGCGGCCGCGTCCGTCACCAGGCCCTTGACCACCAGGTAGGCGATCCACAGGATGATCAGCGGCGCGACGACGTAGCGCGCGAACGCGCTGATCCCGGTGAACCCGAACAAGTTGTTCGCGATCATGAGCCCGCCGAACGCCAGCGTCAGCGCGAAGGGGTGCCCCCAGCCGTACAGGCCGCCCCAGATCTGCACCATCAGCCCGGCCTGGAACCCGACCCAGCCGAGCGGCGCGACCAGCACGAACACCGAGACGATCCAGGAGCCACCGCGGCCGAAGACCGAGCGGGTCAGCAGGCCGTGGGTCTGGCCGGTGCGCGAGCCCAGGTAGGCCGCGAACATCGCATAGGCGACGTACAGACCGAAGCCGATCACGGTGATCCCGAGCGCCTCGACCAGGCTGTGCCCGTCGTGGAGCTCGAAGCCGAGGAACAGGAACGAGAACCCGGCCGTGAACGTCGTCCACAGGCCGGCGAAGTGCCACAGGGGCCGGCGCCTGTCCAACGGCACGATCCCGTTGTCGCTGGTGGAGTAGTCGTGCTCGATCGACTCGTCCAGCACCGCGTGCTCGGCGCCGGCGTCCTCCCGGGGCTTCAGCCTGGTACCCAACGTGCGTCCCTCCGCCAGGGGATCGGTCTCCGCTTCCAGGAGCATCGGACCTGGCCAGGCGCTGCTGAAGGGCGCCGATCCGTCAGCTCGTCGGCCGCGGCGGCGCGGCGCGCGCCAGCAGGGCGTCGAGCTGGGCGCCGATCCGGTCGAGGCGCTCACGAAGCTGGGCGACGTCGCCACGGGTGGCGTCCTCGTCCTGGGGGCGGAGCCGGACCACGATCGTGCCGCCCGGCGCCAGGGTCGCCTCTTCGACCTCGGCCAGGCTGCTGGCGCTCTGCCGGCGGACCGCCGCCAGCACGTCGCTGCGGCGCAACCCCTCGTGGCGCAGCGCCGCCTCGTCGATCCGCCCGTCGCGGACCAGCACCGTCGGGGACCCCTCGAACCACCGGCTCAGCCGCGGCGCCCGCACCACGCCCCTGACCACCGAGGCGTTCACCGCCACCAGCACCACCGCCCCGAGCAGCCCCCCGGTCAGCGAGTTGTCGTCGCCGATGATGGCGTTCTGCACCACGTTGCTCAGCAGCAGCACCACCAGCAGGTCGAAGCTGTTGAGCTCGGCGAGGTCACGCTTCCCGCCAAGGCGCAGCAGCACCGCAAGCCCCGCATAGACGCCGACGGTCCGCACCACCTTCTCCCCCGCCGGGATGCCAAGGTGCAACAGGTCAGCAAGCACCGTCGAGCCCTCCTGTAGAGATCGGCGGCCCAGCCGCCTCGACGTGACGGCGGTGACTTTGGCACGGTGGAGGGAGCCTCAGAAAGGAGTGCCCCACGACCCGACCGCTGTCCACCGGAGTCGGCGTGGCGCTGGTGACGCCCTTCGGCGACGACGGCGAGGTCGACGCGACGGCCACCCTCGCGCTCGCCAGCGTTCGCTTTCTGAGCGGCTGACCAGCAGAAAGGCCCGTAGGCCTACGCGGTCTCAGCCAAGACGGGCGGCACGGGAAGTCCCGAAGCGGTCGGCCACTAGTCCCTTGAGGCCGTGGGGGAAGTCTCGCCGCGCGGCCCTGTGCGCCTCGACGAGTTCGAGCTGAGCATCCCGGGTACCGGCAAACGCCGCCGCGCACCTCTCTGGTTCTGCGTTCGCCAATGCGAGAACCGCTCCAGCGCAGCCGAGGGGGCCGGCCATGGCGATCAGCGTGGCCGAGCCCACGTAGAGCCAACCACCGAAACCAGTTAGCTCGTCGAGCAGCCTCCCCGGATCACCCGAGGAGTCCTTGAGGCCCTGCACCGGCAGCTCGTTCAGCAGGTCCACTGGCACGCCGGGGGGCGACACCCTGGGGTAGTTGTAGGCGAGCACGGGCACGTCGCCCGCGGCAGCCGCCACCGCGTCGTAGTAGCCGCGCAAGTTGACCCCGCCGGGCGGAGAGAGCACCAGCACCCCGTCAGCGCCGTGGTCGACGGCCGCACGCGTCAGCGCGACCGCCTGCCGGCGCGACGGCGCGCCGGTGCCGGCAAGCACCGGGGTCCCGGTGGGCACCGCCTGGCGGACCTCGGTCAGCAGCGAGGTCCGCTCCTCGCCGGTCAGGCTGACCGCCTCGCCGGTGGAGCCGGCCACCACCACCGCGCGCATGCCAAGCTCGACCAGGCGGGCAGCATGCTCGGCGGTGGCCTTCGCGTCGACCTCGCCGTCGTCGCCGAAGAGCGTCACCAGCGCCACGCCGACTCCGGTGAACAGCGGTCGGGTCATACGCTGCTCCTCTCCGCAGGATCGCTCCACCGTGCCAAATGCCCTGCCTTCCTGTCGAGGACGGCGCCTAGATCCGGAGGAAGGGGCGTTCGACAGATACGGCATAGTGCACCGGATCAGAATCCTTCGCCCTCATCGGTGCGCGTACGGATCTCGACATTCGCGAGTTCGCGCCTGGCCTCCTCGAGCCGACGGGCTCGTCGATTCGATCCTCACCTACACCGACACCCATACCCATGTCCTTCGGGGTGAGCTGGTCCTGGACGGCACATTAGCCAGGTTTGATGACGAAGTGCGATCCGCCGCCCCGCATGGGTGTATGCCAGCGGTTTTACAGACCGCACCGATGGCTCCCTGCGGGTCCCCTCACGTCCCCGCCTGGCCCCGATTCCCGCGTGTGACGTGCGCAAACGGCCTGCCGGCAGCTTCCGCCGTCACGCGCTGTCCCTGCCGCGCCGGCGACGTCATGGGTGCCGATCGAGGAGACGATCAGGAACCGGGTGACGCCGAGGTCGCTCCATGGCCGGCAGTGTAACGAGGCCGCCGGCGAGCGTCCGGCTGGCAAGGCGGGGTGGTCTACTGGTGCCATG